>NZ_JBMDJM010000020.1:0-116449 GCF_057809195.1 Acidovorax sp. FG42
GTCTGGACATGAGACGCCAGGCCTACCTGCTCTTTGGCATGCCTTTGTCGATTCGTGTTAGCCTTTCTTGATGTGAGTCGGATTGCATCTCTCTCAGAGGTTTTTAGGTGAACAAGGCTAGGCGAATTTCACTTTCGGTTTTTGCGTGCGACCCATCGCGGACAAGGGGTCGCAGGATCGTTGAGTCACCACCTCCAACCCGAACTGACTACCAGCGCGACCGCGATCGAATCGTCCACTCCACAGCATTCCGCCGGCTTGTCTACAAGACACAAGTCTTCCTGAACCACGAGGGAGATCTGTTTAGGACCCGGCTGACCCATTCTTTGGAGGTCGCGCAACTCGGGCGGTCTATTGCGCGTTCGTTGCAGATCAACGAAGACTTGGTAGAGGCTATCTCTCTGGCCCATGATCTGGGGCACACCCCGTTTGGGCATGCAGGTCAAGATGCCTTGAATGGCTGCATGGCTGGATTCGGGGGCTTTGAGCACAACTTGCAGAGTTTGCGGGTAGTGGACCAGCTGGAAGAGCGTTACCCACTTTACGACGGACTCAACCTCACGTTCGAGACTCGGGAGGGGATTCTCAAACACTGCTCGCGTACTCACGCTTTGCAGTTGGAGAGCGTGGAGCCCAACGGAGTCGGTGCACGCTTTTTGCGCAATGAGCGGCCGAGCTTGGAGGCGCAGTTGTGCAATCTGGCGGATGAGATTGCGTACAACGCACACGATATTGATGATGGTGTGCGTTCCGGGTTGATTACCTTGGCGCAGTTGCAAGAAGTGCCTTTGTTTGACGCATACCGTTTTTCAGCCCAGAGGGAGCATCCTGACCTTAGCGCGCCATCAATGCAACGTCGCTTGTTGTATGAGGCCATCCGGCGGATGCTCAGTGCGCAGGTGTACGACGTCATTGACACCACAAAAGCCGCGCTGCAAGAGCATGCGCCGGCTCATCCCGATGAGGTGCGGAGGCTCCCGGTTCTTGTGAGCTTTGGTGCCGAGATGCGTGAACGCTCTACTGCACTCAAGCGATTCCTCTTCAAGCATCTATATCGGCATCCCAGGGTGATGGCGACTACAGGCCATGCACAAGAAATTGTGCGTGAGTTGTTCGATGCTTACATGGCCCAGCCTCAAGAAATGAAGGCTGCCTTTGCCGCGCGTGCCTTGGAGGGCGACCGGTACGGGCGAGCGCGGGCGGTGGCCGACTTTATTGCCGGAATGACGGATCGCTTTGCGGTACGGGAACATGAGCGTCTTACAGGGCGTCGCCTGTTGCAGGAATAGCACCCAGTTCGGGGTCAATGCTGGACGAGCTGTGTTGATCTGAGTGCTGCTCGCAGTTGGTGTCGCGAAATATTTAGGCTTGAAGCGACGCCACCGCGTGGAGCATGCTTTGCGCGTGCGTGTGTATTCGTTACCACTACAGTCCTCGTGTCGACGTGGGCTGTTACTTAAGGGCGGTGAGGCTCTAGGTTGGGTCGCCGCTATAGCGAGATCCGCAAGTAACGCACACCGATAAAATCCTCCTCTACCCTGCGCTTTTGCGCGCGCCCATGACATCCTCCGCCACCAACGCCGCTAGGGCGCTCCCCCATTCTGAATCCACAGATACCTACGTCCAGGACACCGTCCGGTGGTTGGAGAGGGCTGTCATTGGGTTGAATCTCTGTCCCTTTGCCAAGTCAGTGCACGTCAAAGGGCAGATTCATCATGTGGTGACCTTGGCTACGACTGCTGAGGATGTGCTGGCGGTGCTGCGCGAAGAACTCCAGGCGCTTGCCAACACACCCGCTGAAGTCAGAGAGACTACGTTGGTGGTGGTGCCGCATTGCTTGCACGACTTCCTGGACTTCAATGACTTTCTGAGTGATGTGGACGACGTGGTGCACGCTATGGGGTTGGAGGGCACGCTGCAGGTCGCAAGCTTTCATCCGCAGTTTCAGTTCGCGGGCACCGATGCAGACGACGTGACCAATTGCACCAACCGTGCTCCGTACCCTACGCTGCATTTGCTGCGCGAGGCCAGTATTGACCGGGCGGTTTCAGTCTTCCCCGAGGCGGAAGCCATTTTCGAGCGCAACATGGAAGTGCTGGAAGAGATGGGCATGGCCGGTTGGCTGGCGCTGGACGTGGGCCCCCATGACAACGGCGGCGAGAGCGTGGCAGGCACCGTCGCCAGCGATGACATTCCGCCAACACGAGGCCCCAGGGTATGAATAAAAGGAAGACATCTGCAGTGACGACCGGAAAGCCCGTCCGCGACCTGAGCAAACCCAAGAGCGAGGGTGCGGAGCTGCAGGAATTGCGTCCAGGCCAATCGGTAGAACTGCTCAAAGAACTGCACATCCTTACCCGGGATGGCCGTCTCAATCAGGACTCGCGCCGCAAGCTCAAGCAGGTGTACCACCTGTTCAATTTCATCGAGCCCTTGCTGACAGAGCTATCTGAGAAGGGTAGTGGGCCCACGCTGGCGGATCACGGCGCGGGCAAATCCTATTTGGGTTTCATCTTGTATGACCTGTATTTCAAGGCGCTGGGTCACGGGCATATCTATGGGGTGGAGACACGGGCGGAGCTGGTAGAGAAGTCGCGCGCGCTCGCGCAACGGCTTCATTTCGAGCGCATGTCGTTCCTGAATCTGTCGGTGGCTGAATCCGCCGATGCCCGGGAGTTGCCCGACCAGATTGATGTGGTCACCGCATTGCACGCTTGCGACACCGCTACTGACGACGCCATCGCATTTGGGTTGCAAAAGAAGGCCCGGGCTATGGTTCTGGTGCCTTGCTGCCAAGCCGAAATGGCGGCCTGCCTGCGCCAAGGTAAGGCCTTGCAGCTGGCGCGTACTCCCCTGGCGGAGCTGTGGCGCCACCCGCTGCATACCCGCGAACTGGGCAGCCAAGTGACCAATGTGCTGCGCTGCCTGTACCTGGAGGCCAGCGGCTACCGGGTCACTGTGACCGAGTTGGTAGGCTGGGAGCACAGCATGAAAAATGAACTCATCATTGCGCGTTACACCGGCCAGAAAAAGCGCAGTGCGGCGGAGCGTTTGCGGGCGCTCCTTGCCGAATTTGGTTTGGAGAAAGTCATGGGCGCACGCTTTGGCGTGGATGCGGTGACAGGCCTGGAAATCCACCCGACCTCCCTCTGACAGCACCCACACAGCGAGCCCGCCCGGTTCTGCAGCAGGCGGGTGCTTTCCTTGGGCAAGTGTGGATGCTGTGTGTTGCCACAACCCATTCAAATAAGGGACAGGTCTATGATCGCAGGCATCCTATTTCTGAATCAAAACCATGGCTCGCCTGCCACGCCTGACCCTGCCAGGTCATCTGCACCACGTCATCCTGAGGGGTAACAACCGCCAACCCATCTTCCACGGCGCTGAAGATTTCGAGGCACTGCTGACGCTGTTGAAAGACGGCGCAGCCAAAGAGACAGTGGCGGTTCACGCCTATGTGCTGATGGACAACCATTTCCACTTGCTCGTCACTCCGACGACGCAAGACGGCCTGCCCCGGATGATGCAGGCGATGGGCCGGCGGTATGTGCAGTATTTCAATCGCCGACACGCCCGTACGGGCACCCTCTGGGAGGGGCGGTACCGGTCCACCGTATTGCAGCCGGAACGGTATTTGCTGGCATGCATGGTGTATCTGGATCTCAACCCTGTGCGGGCCGGGTTGGTGCAGCAACCTGCAGACTACGCCTGGTCCAGCCATGCGCACTGGGTGGGCTTGCGAAACGACCGGTGGTTGGCACCACATGCGCTGTACTGGGCTTTGGGCAACACCCCGTTTGCGCGGGAGGCGGCGTACGCAGCGCTGGTTCAGGCTGGTTTGGGGGCCTCGATGCAAACGTCTCTGACCGATTCGGCACTCAGCGGGTGGGCATTGGGTGATGCGGAGTTCCTGGAGGGGCTTCAGCTGCAAACGCCGCGCCGTGTCACCCGGGGGGCGCCTGGCAGGCCACGAAGTATCAAAAACATAGCGAAAGAAGGTTGATGCGAAAGTGTTACATGATTTGTTTGCTATTATTTTTGATATGTCCCCAATAATTTCCCTGCGATGCATGGATTATCTTAAATAAGAATCTGACCCCATTTAATTTGCTTGCCAACATATGCTGCAATGCACTAATCTCGGCTCCCCTGCGAAAAATATAGGAGTGCGCCATGACCACGGCTGCCGAGATCCAGCATCTGCAACAACACGGTTTGTATTCATCGGGTAACGAACACGACGCCTGTGGCCTCGGTTTTGTGGCCCACATCAAGGGCATCAAGCGCCACGACATCGTGACGCAGGCTCTGAAGATTCTGGAAAACATCGACCACCGTGGTGCGGTGGGTGCTGACCCGCTGATGGGCGACGGCGCCGGCATCCTGATCCAGATCCCTGACGCGCTGTATCGGGAAGAGATGGCCAAGCAAGGCGTGACCTTGCCGGCGGCCGGTGAATACGGCGTGGGCATGATCTTCCTGCCCAAGGAGCACGCTTCGCGCCTGGCCTGCGAGCAGGAGATGGAGCGCGCCATCAAGGCCGAAGGCCAGGTGCTGCTGGGCTGGCGCGACGTGCCGGTCAATGTGGACATGCCCATGTCTCCCACCGTGCGCAAGAAGGAGCCCATCCTGCGCCAGGTCTTCATCGGCCGTGGCAACGACGTGATCGTGCAGGATGCGCTGGAGCGCAAGCTGTACGTGATCCGCAAGACGGCCAGCGCCAACATCCAGGCCCTCAAGCTCAAGCACAGCAAAGAGTATTACGTGCCCAGCATGTCCAGCCGCACGGTGGTGTACAAGGGCCTGCTGCTGGCCGACCAGGTGGGCGTGTACTACAAGGATCTGGCGGACGAGCGCTGCGTCTCGGCCATCGGCCTGGTGCACCAGCGTTTCTCCACCAACACCTTCCCCGAGTGGCCGCTGGCCCACCCCTACCGCTATGTGGCGCACAACGGTGAAATCAACACCGTCAAGGGCAACTACAACTGGATGAAGGCGCGCGAAGGCGTGATGGCCTCGCCCGTGCTGGCAGCCGATCTGCAAAAGCTCTACCCCATCAGCTTTGCTGACCAGTCCGACACGGCCACGTTCGACAACTGCCTGGAACTGCTGACCATGGCGGGCTACCCCATCAGCCAAGCCGTGATGATGATGATCCCCGAGCCCTGGGAGCAGCACACCACCATGGACGAGCGCCGTCGCGCCTTCTACGAATACCACGCCGCGATGCTGGAGCCTTGGGACGGCCCCGCGTCCATCGTGTTCACCGATGGGCGCCAGATCGGCGCCACACTGGACCGCAATGGCCTGCGTCCATCGCGCTACTGCATCACCGACGACGATCTGGTCATCATGGGCTCCGAATCGGGCGTGTTGCCCGTGCCTGAGAACAAGATCGTGCGCAAGTGGCGTCTGCAGCCTGGCAAGATGTTCCTGATCGATCTGGAGCAGGGCCGTCTGATTGAGGACGATGAGCTCAAAGCCAACATCGTCAACACCAAGCCTTACAAGCAGTGGATTGAAAACCTGCGCATCAAGCTCGACAGCATCGAAGCTGGTGCCCAAGCTGCGGCACCGCAGGCTGCCGACCTGCCGCTGCTGGATCGCCAGCAAGCCTTTGGCTACACCCAGGAAGACATCAAGTTCCTGATGGCGCCCATGGCCAAGAACGGCGAAGAAGGCATCGGCTCCATGGGCAACGACAGCCCGCTGGCCGTGCTGTCCGGCAAGAACAAGCCGCTGTACAACTACTTCAAGCAGCTGTTCGCCCAGGTGACGAACCCGCCGATCGACCCGATCCGCGAAGCCATTGTGATGTCGCTGAACAGCTTCATTGGCCCCAAGCCCAACTTGCTGGACATCAACCAGGTCAACCCACCCATGCGGCTGGAAGTGAGCCAGCCCGTGCTGGACTTCGCCGACATGGCCAAGCTGCGCAATATCGAGCAGTACACCAACGGCAAGTTCAAGAGCGCCACCATCGACATCACCTACCCGCTGAGCTGGGGCCGTGAAGGCGTGGAAGCCAAGCTGGCTTCGCTGTGCGCTCAGGCTGTGGATGCCATCAAGGGCGGTGCCAACATCCTCATCATCAGCGACCGCGCCGTGAGCGCCACGCAGGTTGCCATTCCTGCGCTGCTGGCACTGTCTGCCATCCACCAGCATCTGGTGGTCACCGGCCTGCGCACTACAGCGGGCCTGGTGGTCGAGACCGGTACTGCCCGCGAGGTGCACCACTTTGCCGTGCTGGCAGGCTACGGCGCAGAGGCTGTGCACCCCTATCTGGCCATGGAAACCCTGGCCAGCATGCACAAGGACCTGGGTGGTGACCTTTCTGCCGACAAGGCCATCTACAACTACGTCAAGGCGATTGGCAAGGGCCTGTCCAAGATCATGTCCAAGATGGGCGTGAGCACCTACATGAGCTACTGCGGCGCCCAGCTGTTCGAGGCCATCGGTCTGAACTCGGAAACCGTCAGCAAGTACTTCACCGGCACCGCCAGCCGCGTGGAAGGTATCGGTGTGTTCGAAATCGCCGAAGAAGCCATCCGCATGCACAAGGCCGCCTTTGGTGACGACCCCGTGCTCGAAACCATGCTGGACGCCGGTGGTGAATACGCCTGGCGTGCCCGTGGTGAAGACCACATGTGGACGCCGGACGCGATTGCCAAGCTGCAGCACAGCACGCGTGCCAACAACTGGAACACATACAAGGAATACGCCCAGATCATCAACGACCAGAGCAAGCGCCACATGACGCTGCGCGGCCTGTTCGAGTTCAAGATCGACCCGTCCAAGGCGATCTCGATCGACGAGGTCGAGCCTGCCAAGGAAATCGTCAAGCGTTTCGCTACGGGCGCCATGTCGCTCGGCTCCATCTCCACCGAGGCGCACGCCACGTTGGCTGTCGCCATGAACCGCATCGGCGGCAAGAGCAACACGGGTGAAGGTGGTGAAGACGCTGCGCGTTACCGCAACGAACTCAAGGGCATCCCGATCAAGAAGGGCGACAGCCTCAAGAGCGTGATCGGTGCCGAGAACGTCGAGGTCGATCTGCCTTTGCAAGATGGTGATTCGCTGCGCAGTCGGATCAAGCAAGTGGCTTCGGGCCGCTTTGGAGTGACGGCGGAATACCTCTCGTCGGCCGATCAGATCCAGATCAAGATGGCCCAGGGCGCCAAGCCTGGCGAAGGGGGTCAGCTGCCTGGCGGCAAGGTCTCCAACTACATCGGCAAGCTGCGCCACAGCGTGCCCGGTGTGGGCCTGATCTCGCCCCCACCACACCACGACATCTACTCCATCGAGGACTTGGCCCAGCTGATCCACGACCTGAAGAACGTGGCACCGCATGCCGGTATCAGCGTCAAGCTGGTGTCTGAAGTGGGCGTGGGCACCATCGCCGCAGGCGTGGCCAAGTGCAAGAGCGACCACGTCGTGATCGCCGGCCATGATGGCGGCACGGGCGCATCGCCCTGGTCGTCCATCAAGCACGCGGGCGGTCCGTGGGAAATCGGCCTGGCCGAAACCCAGCAGACCCTGGTGCTGAATCGCCTGCGCGGCCGCATTCGTGTGCAGGCCGACGGCCAGATGAAGACGGGCCGTGACGTCGCCATCGGCGCGCTGCTGGGCGCGGACGAATTCGGCTTCGCCACTGCTCCGCTGGTGGTCGAGGGCTGCATCATGATGCGCAAGTGCCACCTGAACACTTGCCCCGTGGGCGTGGCCACGCAAGACCCCGAGCTGCGCAAGAAGTTTTCGGGCAAGCCTGAGCACGTGGTCAACTACTTCTTCTTCATCGCGGAAGAAGTGCGCCAGATCATGGCCCAGCTGGGTATCCGCAAGTTCGACGACCTGATCGGCCGCACCGACCTGCTCGACATGCGCCAGGGCCTGGAACACTGGAAGGCACGCGGCCTGGACTTCAGCCGCCTGTTCGCTCAGCCCAACGTGCCCGCCGACGTGCCCCGCTTCCACGTAGACGTGCAGGACCACAACATCGAGCACACGCTGGACCGCAAGCTCATCGAGCGCAGCAAGCCCGCCATCGAAAAGGGCGAGCGCGTGCAGTTCATCGAAGTGGCGCGCAACGTGAACCGGTCGGTCGGCGCGATGCTGTCCGGCGCTGTCACCCGTGTGCACCCCGAGGGCCTGCCGGACGACACCATCCGCATCCAGCTGGAAGGCACGGGCGGCCAGTCGTTCGGTGCGTTCCTGACGCGCGGCATCACGCTGTACCTGATTGGCGATGCCAACGACTACACCGGCAAGGGCCTGTCGGGCGGCCGCGTGATCGTGCGTCCCAGCATCGACTTCCGGGGCGAGGCCGTGCGCAACACCATCGTGGGCAATACCGTGATGTACGGTGCCACCACCGGTGAGGCCTTCTTCAGCGGCGTGGCTGGCGAGCGCTTTGCCGTGCGTCTGTCGGGTGCCACGGCTGTTGTTGAAGGCACAGGCGACCATGGCTGCGAGTACATGACCGGCGGTACCGTCGTCGTGCTCGGCAAGACAGGCCGCAACTTCGCGGCCGGTATGAGCGGCGGCGTGGCCTACGTCTATGACGAAGATGGCCAGTTCGACACGCGCTGCAACCTGTCGATGGTGACGCTGGAGCGCATCCTGCCCGCCACCGAGCAGGAGGCCACCGTGCCCCGCTCGATCTGGCACAACGGCCAGACGGACGAGGCCCAGCTCAAGAAGCTGCTGGAAGACCACAACCGCTGGACAGGCAGCAAGCGCGCGCGCGAGCTGCTGGACAACTGGGCCGCTTCGCGCAGCAAGTTCGTCAAGGTCTTCCCGACCGAGTACAAGCGTGCGTTGGCTGAAATTTATGAACGAAAAGTGCTGGAGGAGTCCGCTACACCAGCGGTAGCTGCTACCAAAAAAGAAGTGGCTCCTGCCAAGTAAGGCGACGCCATCCCCCTTCGCACAGCATTCATAGACAAGGACATCGTCATGGGAAAAACTACCGGCTTCATGGAATACGAGCGCATCGAAGAGGGCTACAAGCCCGTGCCCGAGCGCCTGAAGCATTACAAGGAATTTGTCATCGGCCTCGACGAAAGCCAGGCCAAGGTGCAAGGCGCGCGCTGCATGGACTGCGGCACGCCGTTCTGCAACAACGGCTGCCCGGTGAACAACATCATTCCGGACTTCAACGACCTCGTGTACCACGCGGACTGGAAGAGCGCGATCGAGGTGCTGCACAGCACCAACAACTTCCCCGAGTTCACCGGCCGCATCTGCCCTGCGCCTTGCGAGGCGGCCTGCGTGCTGAATGTGAACGACGACGCCGTGGGCATCAAGTCCATCGAGCACGCGATCATCGACCGCGCCTGGGAAGAGGGCTGGGTGAAGCCCCGTCCCGCCAAGCACCAAACGGGCAAGAAGGTTGCCGTGGTGGGCTCTGGCCCCGCAGGCCTTGCCGCTGCCCAGCAACTGGCCCGCGCAGGCCACAGCGTCACGCTGTTTGAAAAGAACGACCGCGTGGGCGGCCTGCTGCGCTACGGCATCCCCGACTTCAAGATGGAGAAGTCGCACATTGACCGCCGCGTGAAGCAGCTCGAAGCCGAAGGCGTAGTCATCCGCACCAGCGTGTTCGTGGGCGCTGCCAAGGACGGTCTGGGCAAGGACTCCAAGGTCACCAACTGGGCCAAGGAAACCATTACGCCCGAGCAGCTGAACAAGGAGTTCGACGCCGTGCTGCTGACCGGTGGCGCCGAGCAATCGCGCGACCTGCCTGTGCCTGGCCGCGAGCTCGATGGCATTCACTTCGCCATGGAGTTCCTGCCCCAGCAGAACAAGGTCAACGCGGGCGACAAGCTCAAGGGCCAGATCACGGCGACGGGTAAGCACGTCATTGTGATCGGTGGCGGCGACACCGGCAGCGACTGCGTGGGCACCAGCAACCGCCATGGTGCGGCCAGCGTTACCCAGTTCGAGGTCATGCCCCAGCCCCCCGAAGTGGAAAACCGCCCCCTGACCTGGCCTTACTGGCCACTGAAGCTGCGCACCAGCTCCAGCCACGAAGAAGGCTGCGTGCGTGAGTTCGCGATCTCCACCAAGGAGTTCGTCGGCGAAAAGGGCAAGGTCAAGGGCCTGACCACCGTGCAGGTCGAGTTCAAGGACGGCAAGCTGGTCGAAATCCCCGGCACCGAGAAGCACTACCAGGCCGACCTGGTGCTGCTGGCCATGGGCTTCGTGAGCCCGGTGGCCCCAGTGCTGGACGCATTCGGCGTGGAGAAGGACGCCCGTGGCAATGCCCGCGCCACGACCGACTTTGAGGGCGGCTATGCCACCAACGTGCCCAAGGTGTTTGCGGCCGGCGACATCCGTCGCGGCCAGTCGCTGGTGGTCTGGGCCATCCGCGAAGGCCGCCAGGCTGCGCGCGCCGTGGACGAGTTCCTCATGGGTTATTCGGACCTGCCACGCTGATCCTGCGCATTGCGCACCCTCACGGTCATGGCGCCTTCGGGCGCCGTTTGTATTGGTGGGGCTTGGCTTCAAGCTGTGGCAATGACCGGGCGTCAGCCTTCTGGAGGCTTTGTTGGCACAATCAGGGGTTCTGTCAATCCGGGCTTGCCTCGGTCCCAAGGGGTGGGGCTCTGCCTGTTGTGCTTTTCTTTACAAACATACGTGAATGTATGTTTGTGTCTTCAGCTACCATCTGCGCTCCGTTTTTCGGGGGCGGGTGGTGTTTTGGCAGGCCCGAATTCCGATCACTCCTTCTTGCATGGCCGAGTCCTCCTTTCTTGCCGAGTTGCGCAACGTCACCTTTTCGTACGGTGACCGCGTGATCCTGCGCGACGTGACGCTGGCGGTTCCGCGCGGCAAGGTCACGGCGCTGATGGGGGCATCGGGGGGGGGCAAAACCACCGTGCTGCGCTTGATCGGAGGGCAGCACAAGGCCCAGAGCGGCCAGGTGCTGGTCAACGGCCAGGACGTCGGGCGCATGGACGTGCAGGCTTTGTACGCCGCGCGCCGGCGCATGGGCATGCTGTTCCAGTTCGGGGCGCTGTTTACCGACCTCAGCGTGTTCGAGAACGTGGCGTTTCCGCTGCGTGAGCACACCGATTTGTCCGAAGACCTGATTCGCGATGTCGTGCTGATGAAGCTGCACGCGGTGGGTCTGCGGGGAGCCCGTGACCTGATGCCCAGCCAGATCTCGGGCGGCATGGCGCGCCGCGTGGCGCTGGCCCGTGCGATCGTGCTGGACCCGGAACTGGTCATGTACGACGAGCCCTTTGCGGGCCTGGACCCGATTTCCCTGGGCACGGCGGCGCAGCTGATTCGCCAGCTCAACGACGCCATGGGGCTCACCAGCATCGTCGTGTCGCATGACCTGGAAGAGACCTTCCGCCTGGCGGACCACGTGATCATCCTGGGCGAAGGCGTGGTGGCAGCCCAAGGCACGCCCGAAGAGGTGCTTGCCAGCCGCGATCCGCTGGTGCACCAATTTGTGAATGCCCTGCCTGCAGGGCCTGTGCCGTTCCATTACCCCGGCCCGGTCGTAGCGGAGGATTTTGGACCAGTGGGAGGGCGTGCGCTATGAGCTGGTACAAGCCCTCCGACGTTGGCTTTGCGGTGCGCCACAAGCTCGCCGATATCGGTATGGGCGCACGGCTCTTCGGGCGGCTGGTGCGGTTGCTGGGTGCCACGTTTCTGCGGCCCGCGCTGGTGCGCGACCAAGTGCATTTTTTGGGCAACTATTCGTTGGCCATCATCGCCGTGTCGGGCCTGTTCGTCGGGTTTGTGCTGGGCTTGCAGGGCTACTACACGCTGCAGCGGTACGGCTCGTCCGAGGCGCTGGGCCTGCTGGTGGCCTTGAGCCTGGTGCGCGAGCTGGGGCCTGTGGTCACGGCGCTGTTGTTTGCGGGACGCGCTGGCACATCGCTCACGGCCGAAATCGGCCTGATGTGCGCGGGTGAGCAGCTCAGCGCCATGGAGATGATGGCGGTGGACCCGGTGCAGCGCATCCTGGCTCCACGATTCTGGGCCGGTGTGATCACCATGCCGCTGCTGGCGGCGGTGTTCAGTGCGGTGGGCATCATCGGCGGCTGGATCGTCGGGGTGCTCATGATCGGCATCGACCCCGGCGCGTTCTGGAGCCAGATGCAGGGCGGGGTGGATGTCTGGAAGGACCTGGGCAACGGCGTGCTCAAAAGTGTGGTCTTTGGCTTCACGGTAACTTTTGTGGCGCTGCTGCAGGGCTACGCCGCCAAACCCACCCCCGAAGGGGTGTCGCGCGCCACCACGCGCACCGTGGTCATGGCGTCTTTGGCGGTGCTGGCACTGGACTTCGTGCTCACTGCGCTGATGTTCAGTATCTGACGCTGGCGGTGCTGGCAGTTCTAGGAATCAAAGGTATGCAACGTTCCAAAAACGATCTGTGGGTAGGGCTCTTCGTGATGCTGGGCGCGGTGGCACTGGTGTTTCTGGCGCTGCAGTCGGCCAATCTGCTGAGCCTGCAATTCCATTCGGGCTACCGCATCACTGCCAAGTTCGACAACATCGGTGGCCTCAAGCCCCAGGCAGCAGTGCGCAGCGCCGGAGTGGTGGTGGGGCGCGTGGAGTCCATCACTTTTGACGACAAGACCTTCCAGGCGCGTGTCACGCTGGCCATGGAAGACCGCTACGCCTTCCCCAAGGACAGCTCCCTCAAGATCCTGACCAGCGGCCTGCTGGGTGAGCAGTACATCGGGATCGAGGCCGGTGCCGACGAAAAAAACCTGGCGGCGGGCGACACGATCACGTCCACCCAGTCGGCAGTGGTGCTTGAGAACCTTATCGGACAATTTCTTTACAGCAAAGCCGAAGACGGCGCAAAACCTGCAGGGACAGGTGGCAAAAAATGATGCATTCACTTCTTACATTCCGCGCCAGCATCGCTGGTGACAGGTGGTCGATTTCCCGCCTGGCGACAGGCCTGGCGCTGCTGCTGGGGGGTGTGCTGCTCACCGGGTGCGCCACGGTGGCCAACCCTGACCCCCGCGACCCGCTGGAGTCTTACAACCGCAGCATGACCAACTTCAATGAACAGGTCGATGCCATGGTGCTCAAGCCCGTGGCGACGGCGTATAAGGAGGTCACGCCCGCGCCCGTGCGCACAGGGGTCAGCAACTTCTTTGCAAACCTGGGCGATGTCTGGTCCTTTGTGAACAACGTGCTGCAGCTGCGCGGCGAAGCCGCTGCGTCCAGCTTCATGCGGGTCAATGTGAACACCTTCATGGGCCTGGGTGGCTTGCTGGACATCGCCAGCGAGCTGGGCATTGACCGCTACAAGCAGGACTTTGGCCTGACCCTGGGGCGCTGGGGCGTGGGCACGGGGCCGTATCTGGTGCTGCCCATCCTGGGGCCTTCCACCATCCGCGACACGTTCGCTCTGCCGGTGGACATGAAGGGCAATGTGGTGAGCTACGTGGACCCGGTCTCTGCCCGCAATTCGTTGTATGCCCTGCGCGTGGTGGACACGCGGGCCAACCTGCTGCGCGCCAGCTCGGTGCTCGACAGCGCTGCTCTGGACAAGTACAGCTTTACGCGTGACGTGTACCTGCAAGTGCGCAGCCATGCCGGTGAGGCGCAGAATGACGACGGCAAGGACGACGGCGGCGCCAGCAACGGCGTACTGCCGGAAGAGCCTCCCCGCTGATGGCCTGCCGGGCGGGGCACCATGCTCCGCCCTGGGCCTGGCCCTGTTGCACTTGCTTGCAACCCGCAACCGCTGCGACGCATGCTGGTGGGTCAGCACCTCCACAATGATTTGACGGGCACAAGCCCGCACCGATGAAAGCCGAGAAGATGATGAATCGACGTTCCCTGGGCCGTGCCGCCCTTTGCATTGCAGCCAGTGCCGCGTTCAGCCTGCCGCTGTCCGCTTTGGCGGCCGATGAGGCACCCGATGCGCTGATCAAGCGGCTGTCCGCCGATGTGCTCAACACGGTGAAGTCCGACAAGGCCATCCAGGCCGGAGACCTGAGCAAGGTGATCGCCTTGGTCGATAAAACGGTGATGCCCAACGTCAACTTCCGCCGCATGACGGCCGCCGCCGTCGGCCCCGGCTGGCGCCAGGCCACGCCCGAGCAGCAAAAGCGCCTGCAGGACGAGTTCAAGATCCTGCTGGTGCGCACCTATGCCGGGGCGCTGGCCCAGGTCAATGACCAGACCATCCAGGTCAAGCCCCTGCGTGCAGCCGCCGAAGACAAGGACGTGCTGGTCCGCACCGAAATCGTGGGCCGCGGCGACCCCATCCAGCTCGACTACCGCCTCGAAAAGACCCCGGGCGATGGTGCAGGCTGGAAGATCTACAACCTGAATGTGCTGGGCGTCTGGCTGGTCGAAACCTACCGTGGCCAGTTCGCGCAGGAGATCAATGCCAAGGGCATTGAAGGCCTGATCGACACCCTGGCCGCCCGCAACAAGACCAATGCGGGCACTGCCAAGGGCTGACAGCCCCCTCGCCATGCTGGTGCTGCCTCCCGAACTCACCCACCGTCAGGCCACCGCCTGCCTGCACATGCTCAAGCAGGGCCTGCGGGTGCACCGCGACAGCACGGTGGTGGTGGATGCCCATGCGCTGACGGTGTTCGATACCTCGGCCCTCGCCGTGCTGCTCGAATGCCGGCGCGAAGCCTTGTCCGAGGGCAAGCAGTTTGCCGTGCAAGGCATGCCAACTGGTCTGGCGGGCATGGCGGGGTTGTACGGGGTGGATGCGCTGCTGGTCGCCGCACCTTGATACGAAATAACTTTCATGGTCCCGGTGGCTTTGCCGACCCAAGCCATGAAACTGAGGGCCCACAGCGCCCGACAGGGGCCATTGAAGCGGTCGCCCTGCCTGCAGAGGGCTGAGGCCTTAAAATCGAAGGCTTCATGCCCGCAGTCTCCTTCCAAGCCATCTCCAAGACCTTTGCCACGCCCAAAGGCCCTTTTCAGGCACTGAACCAGGTCAACCTGGACATTGAGGAGGGCGAGTTCTTTGGGCTCCTCGGCCCCAACGGTGCCGGCAAAACCACCCTGATCAGCATCCTGGCCGGCCTGGCGCGTGCCACCAGCGGCCGCGTGCTGGTTCAGGGCAGCGACGTGCAGGCCCAGTACGCCGACGCCCGCCGCAAGCTGGGCATCGTGCCGCAAGAGCTGGTGTTCGACCCCTTCTTCAACGTGCGCGAGGCGCTGCGCATCCAGTCGGGCTACTTCGGCGTGAAGAACAACGACGCCTGGATCGACGAGCTGCTCGAAAACCTGGGCCTGGCCGACAAGGCCAACGCCAACATGCGCCAGCTGTCGGGCGGCATGAAGCGCCGCGTGCTGGTTGCGCAGGCGTTGGTGCACAAGCCGCCCATCATCGTGCTCGACGAGCCCACGGCGGGCGTGGACGTGGAACTGCGCCAGACCCTGTGGCACTTCATCGCCCGCCTGAACAAGGAGGGGCACACCGTGCTGCTCACCACTCATTACCTCGAAGAAGCCGAAGCCCTGTGCGGTCGCATCGCCATGCTCAAGGCCGGGCAGGTGGTGGCGCTGAACCGCACCAGTGAGCTGCTCAAGGCGGCCTCGGGCAGCGTGCTGCAGTTCAAGACCGACACGGCCCTGCCGCCCGCGCTGGCTGCCGTGGCGCGGGTCACCGGTCGCATCGTCCAGTTGCCCGCCCACGACGCGGCAGAGATTGAAAACCACCTGGCTGCCTTGCGCGTGGCCGGGGTCGAGGTGCAGGACATGGAGATTCGCCGGCCCGATCTGGAGGATGTGTTCTTGCAGGTGATGTCGGGCACGTCGGCTTCCAACATCCCGCTGGAGGGCGTCGCGCTATGACCGGCTGGCAGACGCTGTTTTACAAGGAAGTTTTGCGCTTCTGGAAGGTCAGCTTCCAGACCGTCGCGGCTCCCGTGCTCACGGCGGTGCTGTACCTGTTGATCTTCGGCCATGTGCTCGAGGACCATGTGAAGGTCTACGACCGCATCAGCTACACGGCCTTCCTGGTGCCGGGCCTCGTGATGATGAGCGTGCTGCAGAACGCGTTCGCCAACAGCTCGTCCAGCATCATCCAGAGCAAGATCATGGGCAGCCTGGTGTTTGTGCTGCTCACGCCGCTGTCGCACTGGGCTTGGTTCTGCGCTTACGTGGGCTCGTCCATCGTGCGCGGGCTGGTGGTGGGGCTGGGCGTGTTCATCGTCACGCTGGCGTTTGCGCGGCCGGAGTTTGCGGCGCCGCTGTGGATTCTGGTGTTTGCCTTGCTGGGCGCGGCACTGCTGGCCACGCTGGGGCTGATTGCGGGGCTCTGGGCCGACAAGTTCGACCAGATGGCCGCGTTCCAGAACTTCATCATCGTGCCCATGACCTTCCTGTCGGGCGTGTTCTATTCGATCCAGTCGCTGCCTCCGTTCTGGCAGGCCGTGAGCCACCTCAACCCGTTCTTCTACATGATCGACGGCTTCCGCTACGGCTTCTTCGGCCAGAGCGACACCTCGCCCTGGCTCAGCCTGGGCATCGTGGGCATCGCCTGGCTGGCCGTAAGCGCGCTGGCCGTGCACCTCTTGCGCACGGGCTACAAGATTCGGAATTGACATGACCGCTGACCAACTCAAAGACATCATCACCGCTGGCCTGGCCTGCGAACACATCACGCTCGAAGGCGACGGCCGCCACTGGTACGCGACCATCGTCTCGGCGGAGTTCGAGGGCAAGCGCGCCATCCAGCGCCACCAGCGCGTATATGCCACGCTGGGGGCGAAAATGCACACCGACGAGGTGCATGCGCTGTCGATGAAGACCCTCACACCGGCCGAATGGGCTGCCCAGGCGCAGTAGCGCCTGCACACCCACTAGAACTCACTTTTTGATAGCTGCTGGCGCATATTCCACTAGCGCAAGCGGCACTTTTGACCCTATTTTGGTGATTTGAGATGGACAAACTCCTGATTCGCGGCGGACGTAGCTTGCAAGGCGAGGTGCTGGTCTCCGGCGCCAAGAACGCCGCCTTGCCGGAGTTGTGCGCCGCCCTGCTCACGGCAGAGCCCGTGACGCTGCTCAACGTGCCCCAGCTGCAGGACGTGAGCACCATGCTCAAGCTGATCCGCAACATGGGCGTGGCGGCGGAGCGGGCCGATGACGGCACGGTGCGCATCAACGCCAGCGCGCTGAGCACACCCGAGGCGCCCTACGAACTGGTCAAGACCATGCGCGCCTCTGTGCTGGCCCTGGGCCCGCTGCTGGCGCGCTTTGGCGAGGCCACGGTGTCGCTGCCCGGCGGATGCGCCATCGGTTCGCGCCCGGTGGACCAGCACATCAAGGGCCTGGCCGCCATGGGCGCCGAGATCGTGGTCGAACACGGCTACATGATCGCCAAGCTGCCCGCCGGCTGGAAGCGCCTGAAGGGCGCACGCATCACCACCGACATGGTCACGGTGACGGGCACCGAGAACTTCCTCATGGCCGCCGCGCTGGCCGAGGGCGAGACGGTGCTGGAAAACGCCGCGCAAGAGCCCGAGATTTCAGACCTGGCCGAGATGCTGATCGCCATGGGCGCGAAGATCGAAGGCCATGGCACCAGCCGCATCCGCATCCAGGGCGTTGAGAAGCTGCACGGCTGCACCCACCGCGTGGTGGCTGACCGCATTGAAGCAGGCACCTTCTTGTGCGCCGTGGCCGCCACGGGCGGTGATGTGGTGTTGCGCCACGGCCGTGCCGACCACCTCGACGCCGTCATCGAAAAGCTGCGCGAGGCCGGTGCCACCGTGCAGGCCGTGGACGGCGGCATCCGCGTGCAAAGCGCGGGCGGTGCCACGCTCAAGGCCCAGGGCTTTCGCACCACCGAATATCCCGGTTTTCCCACCGACATGCAGGCGCAGTTCATGGCGCTCAATTGCATTGCCCAGGGCACGGCCACGGTGACGGAGACCATTTTTGAAAACCGTTTCATGCACGTCAACGAGCTGGTTCGCCTGGGCGCCAAAATCCAGGTGGATGGCAAGGTGGCGGTCATCGAAGGGGTGCCCCGCTTGTCCGGCGCCACCGTGATGGCCACCGACCTGCGCGCGTCCGCCAGCTTGGTCATCGCGGGCCTGGTGGCCGACGGCGAGACCGTGGTGGACCGCATCTACCACCTGGACCGTGGCTACGACTGCATGGAAGCCAAACTGCGCGGCATTGGCGCCGACATCGAACGAGTAAAAGCATGAGCAGCAACATGATCACCCTGGCGCTTTCCAAGGGCCGCATCTTTGACGAAACCCTGCCGCTGCTGGCCGCCGCAGGCATCGAGGTGCTCGAAGACCCCGAAAAATCGCGCAAGCTCATCCTGCCCACCAACCAGCCCAACGTGCGCGTGGTGCTGGTGCGCGCCACCGACGTGCCCACCTACGTGGAGTACGGCGGCGCCGACATCGGCGTGACTGGCAAGGACACGCTCATCGAGCACGGCGGCCAGGGCCTGTACCAGCCGCTGGACCTGCGCATTGCCAAGTGCCGCGTCAGCGTGGCCGTGCGCAACGACTTCGACTACGCCCAGGCCGTCAAGCAGGGCTCGCGCCTCAAGGTCGCCACCAAGTACACCGGCATTGCGCGCGACTTCTTTGCCAGCAAGGGCGTGCACGTGGACATGGTCAAGCTCTACGGCAGCATGGAGCTGGCGCCGCTCACCGGCCTGGCCGACGCCATCGTGGACCTGGTCTCCACCGGCAACACGCTCAAGGCCAACAACCTCATCGAAGTGGAGCGCATCATGGACATCAGCTCCTACCTGGTCGTGAACCAGGCCGCGCTCAAGCTCAAGCAGGCGCCGCTGCGCCGCATCATCGATGCGTTTGCCTCGGCCATACCGGCTGACAAAAACTGATTCACCCTACGACTGACACTATGACTTTGGTAGCTGCTCCCGCCCGTCTGTCCACCACTGCGGCCACTTTCGAGGCTGATTTCGCAGCCCGTCTGCACTGGTCTGCCGACACCGACGCGGCCATCGAGCAGCGCGTGGCCGACATCCTGGCCGATGTGCAAAAGCGCGGTGACGCGGCCGTGCTGGAGTACACCGCCCGCTTCGACGGCCTCAGCGCCTCCCACATGGCCGCGCTGGAGTTGACGCAAGCCGACTTCAAGGCCGCGTTCGACGCCATTCCACAGGCCCAGCGCGACGCGCTGCAGGCCGCAGCGAAGCGCGTGCGCAGCTACCACGAAGCGCAGAAGAAGGCCTCGGGCGAGAGCTGGAGCTACCGCGACGAAGACGGCACGCTGCTGGGCCAGAAGGTCACGCCGCTGGACCGTGTGGGCATCTACGTGCCCGGCGGCAAGGCTGCCTACCCGTCGAGCCTGCTGATGAACGCCATCCCGGCCCATGTGGCGGGTGTGCAGGAAATCATCATGGTTGTGCCCACGCCCGTGCGCGGCAGCGTGGCAACCGGCGGAACGGGCGAGGGCACCTCGACGAAGGGCGAGCGCAACGAGCTGGTGCTGGCAGCCGCCTACGTGGCCGGTGTGACCCGCGCCTTCACCATCGGCGGCGCCCAGGCCGTGGCCGCGCTGGCGTATGGAACGGAGACCGTGCCCAAGGTGGACAAGATCACCGGCCCCGGCAACGCCTACGTGGCCAGCGCCAAGAAGCGCGTGTTCGGCACGGTGGGCATCGACATGATCGCGGGTCCGAGCGAAATCCTGGTGCTGGCCGATGGCACCACGCCGCCCGACTGGGTGGCGATGGATCTCTTCAGCCAGGCCGAACACGACGAGCTGGCCCAGAGCATCCTGCTGTGCCCCGACGCCGCCTACCTCGACGCCGTGCAGCGCGAGATCGACCGCCTGCTGCCCACCATGCCGCGCGCCGAGATCATCGCCAAGAGCCTCACCGGCCGGGGCGCGCTGATCCTCACCAAGGACATGGAAGAAGCCTGCGCGATCAGCAACCGCATCGCACCGGAACACCTGGAAGTGAGCAGCACCGACCCGCACCGCTGGGAGCCGTTGCTGCGCCACGCGGGCGCGATCTTCCTGGGGGCCTACACCTCCGAAAGCCTGGGCGACTACTGCGCAGGCCCCAACCACGTGCTGCCCACCAGCGGCACGGCGCGCTTCTCGTCGCCGCTGGGCGTGTACGACTTCCAGAAACGCAGCAGCCTCATCGAGGTGAGCGAGGCCGGTGCCCAGGTGCTGGGCACCATTGCCGCCGAGCTGGCCTATGGCGAGGGCCTGCAGGCCCACGCACAAGCCGCAGAGATGCGGCTGACCACGCCCGTCAAGCCGCGCTGATGGCACCCCGGGGCAGGGCGCCCTGCGTGGGGGCTGCTGTCCTGGGCTGAGGGGTTGCGGCCGGCGCTGCGGTTGTAGAGGGCGCTGGCGGATACGCGGCGCCTTCCACTGCCCGGTGCTGCGCCCAGTTGAGCCGTGCAGGCCGGTGGCCTTCGGCGCTGACGCGCAGCCGCACAGGTCCGGCGAACGACAGGCGCTGTCCAGCCTCCAGAAAATAATCCTCCAGCAGACCATCACAGGTCACCCAGACGCGGCCCTGTTCGACTTCGAGCAGGGCAATGTCGCCCGTGCGGAAGTCCAGCACCTGGACGGCCTGCAGTGGCGGCAGGGGCTGGCGCTTCCATTGCAGGGTGAGGGGCACCGCAGGCTGGACGGGCAGCGTGGGCGACGGCGGGGTGGGGGTGTGCAGCGTGTTCATGCCTTCACTGTGCGACCAGCTGCCGTGGGCCACCAGCCACAGGCGCGTGCGATCTGGCCCAGTACAGAACAGCGAACCGGCCCATCTGTACTGTATGCACTGGGCCGTCTCTGTACTGTCTGCCGGTCAAAGTGCCAGTACAGAATGCAGCATGGCCACCGATGACGCACCCCCGCTGTACCTTCAAATCGCCGAACAGCTTGCGCAGCTGATCCGCAACGGCACCCTGGCGCGCGGCGAGAAGCTGCCCTCAGTGCGTGAGCTGGCGCGCCAGCACGGCGTGGCGCAGACCACGGTGGTGCAGGCCTACCACTGGCTCGAAGATGCGCGCCTGATCACCGCGCGCCCGCGCTCCGGCTTTTTTGTGGCGGCGCGGCCGGTGAGCCTGCCCGAGCCCAGCACGCCGCGCCCGATGCGCCGCCCCCGCGAGGTGTCGGTGGACTGGCTGGGCCAGCGCATCCTGGGGCGCAACCAGCCGGTGGACATCATTTCGTACAGCAGCGGGACGCCTGGCCCCGAGCTGTTCAACCCTGACCGCGTGCGCCGCGCCGTGGTGCGCGCCGCGCAGCGCCACCGCAACCTGCTGTGCACCTACCCCGGTTCGTCGGGCCATGAGGACGCGCGCCGCGCCCTGGCGCGCTATGCCGTCAGCCTGGGCTGCAGCCTGGACCCCGAGAACATCGTGATCACTGGAGGCTGCATGGACAGCATTGCGCTGTGCCTGCGCGCCGTCACGCAGCCGGGCGACGTGGTGGCTCTGGAGTCGCCCACGCATTTTTCGTTTCTGGAGGTGCTGCAGGGCCTGCACCTCAAGGCGCTGGAGATTCCCACCCACCCGCGCAACGGCCTGTCGCTCGATGCGCTGCAACTGGCGTTGGACACCCAGCCCGTCAAGGCGGTGATGGTGGTGCCCACGCTCAGCAACCCGCTGGGCAGCTGCATGCCCCAGGCCGAGCGCAAGCGCCTGGTGCAGATGGCGGCGCGGTACGACATGGCGGTGATCGAGGACGCGATCTACAACGACCTGGTCGAGGTGGACGAGATGCGCCGCACCGTCAAGTCCTACGACACCACCGGCCATGTGATGCTGTGCGACTCGTTCTCCAAGACGCTGGCGCCGGGCCTGCGCCTGGGCTGGCTGGAGGCCGGCCGCTGGGCCGACAAGCTGCGCGCCATCAAGGACCTGCAGGCGGGCGGCCAGTCCGCCGTGCTGGAACTGGCCCTGGCCGACCTCATCACCCAGGCGGGCCACGCCGCCGCCATGCGCCAGCTGCGCACGGCCGTGGCGGCGCGCATGGACGAGGTGCGCCATGTGATCGCCGCGCACTTCCCGCAGGGTACGCGCGTGAGTGACCCGCCCGGCGGCCTGCTGCTGTGGCTGGAGCTGCCGCGCGCGCTCGATTCCGTGCAACTGCACGAGGCCTGCCTGGCCCGGCAGATCCTGATCGCACCCGGCACGGTGTTCAGCGCCAGCGGGCGGTTCCGCAACTGCCTGCGCATTGGCGTGGGCGGCGACTGGTCGCCCGCCCACCTGGAGGCGCTGCGCACCGTGGGTGACATGGCGTGCCAGATGCTGCAAAGCGGGGCACCCCGCAAGGCAGCTTGAAAGTGGTGTTTTAATCAACACGAAGTTCGTGGCGCACGAAGTTCGTGTAACATTTAACCCATGAAAAACATCACCGTGACCATGGACGACCCCGTTGCCGAATGGGTGCGCGTGGAAGCCGCCAAGCGCGGCAGCAGCGTGTCCCGCCTGCTCGGTGAATGGCTGGCCGAAAAGATGCGCCAGGAAGACGCCTACGCCCAGGCCATGCGCGAGGCACTGAGTTTTGAAAGCTGGGGTACTTCGAGCGGCCCCTATGTGCCGCGCGAAACCCTGTTTTTGCGCTGAACGGGGCAGAACGCATGGCCACCGTCCCCATCTTTGTCGATACCGAAATCCTGCTCGCCAGCGTGGACGACCGCGATGCCGAGCGCCAGGCGCGGGCGCGGGAATGGATCAGCTTTTGCTGGCAGACGCGCAGCGGCCGCATCAGCTCGCAGGTGCTCAACGAGCTGTACAACCAGGCCATCCAGCGTTTTGACGGTCCCCACGTGCTGCAGCAGGTGCGCGCCCAGGTGCGCCGCCTGCGCGTGTGGCTGCCGCCGCACCTGGACTCCTACACCGTGGACGGCGCCTGGGACCTGCAGGACCGCTACCGCCTGGGCTACTGGGATGCGCTCATCCTCTCGTCCGCCCACCAGCAAGGCTGCCGCTACCTGCTGACCGAGGCACTGCCGCACGATCAGGCGATGGACGCCGTGCGCCCCATCAACCCTTTCCTTGTCACCCCCAACGAACTGGACACCACCGAATGACTACTCCCGCGTCGTCCCCCCTCCAGGCCCTGGCCCGCATCCGCCCTGACGTGCGCGCGATGCATTCCTATGTCGTGCAGCCGTCCACCGGCATGCTCAAGATGGACGCGATGGAGAACCCCTTCCGCCTGCCCGCGCATTTGCAGGCCGCGCTGGGCCAGCGCCTGGGTTCGGTGGCACTCAACCGCTACCCCGGCGACCGCATTGCCGACCTGAAGGCGGCCCTGGCGCAGTACGCGGGCATGCCCGAGGGCTATGGCATCGTGCTGGGCAATGGGTCGGACGAACTCATCACCCTGCTGGCCCTGGCCTGCGCACAGCCGGGCACAGGTCAGCGCGCCACCATGCTGGCACCCATGCCCGGTTTTGTGATGTACCCGCTGTCGGCGCAGCTGCAGGGCCTGGACTTTGTCGGCGTGCCGCTCACGCCTGATTTTGAGCTGGACGAGCCTGCCATGCTGGCCGCCATCGAACAGCACCGCCCGGCCATCACCTACATCGCCTACCCCAACAACCCCACGGCCACGCTGTGGGACGAGGGCGCGGTGCAGCGCATCATCGACGCTGCGGGCGCGCAGGGCGGCATCGTGGTCATGGATGAGGCCTATCAGCCCTTTGCCAGCCGCACCTGGATCGACCGCATGCGTGCCGAGCCTGCGCGCAATGCGCACGTGCTGCTCATGCGCACGCTCAGCAAGTTTGGCCTCGCAGGCGTGCGCCTGGGCTACCTCATCGGGCCCTCGGCGTTCGTGAGCGAGATCGACAAGGTGCGCCCGCCCTACAACGTGAGCGTGCTCAACTGCGAAGCCGCCCTGTTTGCGCTGGAACACGCCGAGGTCTTCGCCGCCCAGGCGGCGGAAATCCGTGCCGAACGCACCACGCTCATCGCCGCGCTGCGCCAGATGCCGGGGGTCGAAAAGTGCTGGGACAGCGAGGCCAACATGGTGCTCCTGCGTGTGGCGGATTCCGCCAAGGCCTACGAGGGCATGAAAAACCGCAAGGTGCTCGTCAAGAACGTTTCTACAATGCACCCATTGCTGGCCAACTGCTTGCGCCTGACGGTAGGCAATGCCGAAGACAACGCGCAGATGCTGGCCGCACTCCAAGCCTCCCTATGACTTCCTCCGCACTCGTACCTTCCGCCCCATCGGCCGACCCGATGGCCGACCGCATTGCCGAGGGCAGCCGCAACACCGCCGAGACGCGCATCAGTGTGCGCATCAACCTCGACGGCACCGGCCAGGCCAAGCTGCACACCGGCATCGGCTTCTTTGACCACATGCTCGACCAGATCGCCCGCCACGGGCTGATTGACCTCGACATCGACTGCGAAGGCGACCTGCACATCGACGGCCACCACACAGTGGAAGACGTGGGCATCACCCTGGGCCAGGCCTTTGCGCGCGCCGTGGGCGACAAGAAAGGCATCCGCCGCTACGGCCACGCCTACGTGCCGCTGGATGAAGCGCTGTCGCGCGTGGTGGTCGATTTTTCGGGCCGCCCCGGGCTGCACATGGACGTGAAGTTCACCGCCGGGAGCATCGGCCAGCTCGACACGCAACTGGTGTTCGAGTTCTTCCAGGGCTTTGTGAACCACGCGGGCGTGACGCTGCACATCGACAACCTCAAGGGCGTCAACGCACACCACCAGTGCGAGACCATCTTCAAGGCGTTCGGGCGCACGCTGCGTGCGGCGCTGGAGCGTGATCCGCGCTCGGCCGGTGTCATCCCCTCCACTAAGGGTTCTCTGTGAATTTTTCAGTCAAATCAGGCGCAAGCGCTTGATTTGTATGCGCTAGTAGCTATGAATATGGAAGCAAAAACAGTGGCGGTCGTGGACTACGGCATGGGCAATCTGCGCTCGGTGTCGCAGGCCGTGCAGGCCGCCGCCGAGGGCACGGGCTGGACCGTGGTCGTCACCCAGCGCCCCGAAGACGTGCGCGCCGCCCAGCGCATCGTGCTGCCAGGGCAGGGCGCCATGCCCGATTGCATGCGCGAGCTGCGCGAGTCGGGCCTGCAGGAATCGGTGCTCGAAGCCGCTGCCACCAAGCCGATGTTTGGCGTGTGCGTGGGCATGCAGATGCTGCTGGACCACAGCGCCGAGGGTGACACCCCTGGGCTGGGCCTGATCCCTGGCGACGTGCTCAAGTTCGACCTGGCAGGCCGCACCCAGCCCGACGGCAGCCGCTTCAAGGTGCCCCAGATGGGCTGGAACCAGGTGCGGCAGATGCCCCACGCGCACCACGGGGGCGGCGTGCACCCGGTGTGGGCGGGCGTGCCGGACAACAGTTATTTCTACTTCGTGCACAGTTTCTACGCGGTGCCGCAAAATCCCGCCCATTGCGCCGGGCAGGCCGACTACGGCGGTTTGTTTGCTGCCGCCGTTGCGCGCGATAATATTTTTGCCACCCAGTTTCACCCGGAGAAGAGCGCGGAGCACGGCTTGGCCCTGTACCGCAATTTTCTGCACTGGAATCCCTGATCCCTTAACCCCCACCCGTTCGGGCCGAGCTTCGTCTCGCCCTTTTTCACCCGAACTTCACCACCATGCTGCTCATTCCCGCCATCGACCTCAAAGACGGCCACTGCGTACGCCTCAAGCAAGGCGATATGGACCAATCCACCACCTTTGGTGAAGACCCCGCCGCCATGGCGCGCAAGTGGGTGGATGCTGGCGCACGCCGCCTGCACCTGGTGGACCTGAACGGTGCGTTTGCGGGCGTGCCCAAGAACTACAGCGCCATCAAGTCCATCCTGAAAGAGGTGGGCGATGACATCCCCGTGCAGCTGGGCGGCGGCATCCGCGACCTGGACACCATCGAAAAATACATCGACGGCGGCCTGCGCTACGTGATCATCGGCACGGCAGCCGTGAAGAACCCCGGCTTCCTCAAAGACGCCTGCAGCGCCTTCGGCGGCCACATCATCGTGGGGCTCGACGCCAAGGACGGCAAGGTGGCCACCGACGGCTGGAGCAAGCTCACCGGCCACGAGGTCGTGGACCTGGCCAAGAAGTTCGAGGACTGGGGCGTCGAATCCATCATCTACACCGACATCGGCCGCGACGGCATGCTCTCGGGCATCAACATCGACGCCACCGTCAAACTGGCCCAGGCGCTGACCATTCCCGTGATTGCCTCGGGTGGCCTGTCCAACATGGCGGACATCGAGCAGCTGTGCGCGGTGGAAGACGAGGGCGTGGAAGGTGTGATCTGCGGCCGCGCCATCTACAGCGGCGACCTGGACTTCGCGGCGGCGCAGGCGCGTGCCGACGAACTGAACGGCTGAAATCGATCACCCCCTGAGCGGCTTCGCCGCTTCCCCCAGGGGACGACGCCAGTGGCCTGGCGAAGCCAGTTCCACGGCGTCTGCTGGCCTCGGTAGCGCCAAATCAACGAATCGCTCACTGACATGCTCGCAAAACGAATCATTCCTTGTCTTGACGTCACCGGAGGCCGTGTGGTCAAGGGCGTCAATTTCGTCGAGCTGCGCGACGCCGGCGACCCGGTCGAAATTGCCGCGCGCTACAACGCGCAGGGCGCTGACGAGCTCACCTTCCTGGACATCACCGCCACCAGCGATGGCCGTGACCTCATCCTGCACATCATCGAGGCCGTGGCCAGCCAGGTGTTCATTCCGCTCACCGTGGGGGGGGGCGTGCGCACCGTGGACGACGTGCGCCGCCTGCTCAATGCCGGTGCGGACAAGACCAGCTTCAATTCGGCCGCCATTGCCAACCCTGAGGTGATCAACGCCGTGTCGGCCAAGTACGGCGCGCAGTGCATCGTGGTGGCCATCGACGCCAAGCGCCGCTCTGCCGAAGACGCGCAACGCCTGGGCGCCAACGGCCAGCCCGTGGGGGCGGGCTGGGACGTGTACAGCCACGGCGGCCGCAAGAACACGGGCCTGGACGCCATCGCCTGGGCCACCGAAATGGCGCAGCGCGGTGCGGGCGAGATCCTGCTGACCAGCATGGACCGCGACGGCACCAAGGCGGGCTTTGACCTGGAGCTGACCCGCGCCGTGAGCGATGCGGTCAGCGTGCCTGTGATCGCCTCGGGCGGCGTGGGCAACCTCGACCACCTGGCCGACGGCATCCAGACCGGCGGTGCCGACGCGGTGCTGGCCGCCAGCATCTTCCACTACGGCGAATACACCGTGGGCCAGGCCAAGCAGCGCATGGCCGAGCGGGGCATCCCCGTGCGGATGTGATCGGCATTTACTCCTGATTTGATAGCTGCTGGCGCATGTAATACCTGCGCTTGCGGCCAAGAACACCTGAAAAACGTGGATGCGCGCCTTGGCGGGCACGGGCGCGCCAACCAGATCACCGACAATGGCTCCCATGAACTGGCTCAATGAAGTGAAATGGGATGCGCAGGGCCTGGTGCCCGTGATTGCGCAAGAGCAGGGCACGGGCGACGTGCTGATGTTTGCGTGGATGAACCGCGAGGCCCTGGCGAAGACCGCTGAGCTGGGCCGCGCCGTGTACTTCAGCCGCTCGCGCAAGAAGCTGTGGTTCAAGGGCGAAGAGTCCGGCCACGTGCAGACCGTGCACGAAATCCGCCTGGACTGCGACAACGACGTGGTGCTGCTCAAGGTCACCCAGCAGGGCCACGAGCCCGGCATCGCCTGCCACACGGGCCGCCACAGCTGCTTTTTCAGCGTGCTCAAGGACGGTGCCTGGCACGCGGTCGATCCGGTCTTGAAAGACCCCGAATCCATCTACAAGTAATGGCAATGGACGACAAGACCATGAGTTCCCACGATTCCCTGGCGCGTCTTGCCGCCGTCATTGAGAGCCGCAAGCCCGCCAACGGTGGCGACCCGGCCACCAGCTACGTGTCGCGCCTGCTGCACAAGGGGCCGGATTCCTTCCTGAAGAAGATCGGTGAAGAAGCCACCGAGGTGGTGATGGCCGCCAAGGACGTGGACCACGGCGCCGACAAGTCCAAGATCGTCTACGAAGTGGCCGACCTGTGGTTCCACACCATGGTGGCGCTGGCCCATTACGGCCTCACGCCCGCCGACGTGGTGGCCGAGCTGGAGCGCCGCGAAGGCACCAGCGGCATCGAGGAAAAGGCCCTGCGCAAGGTGGCGGAACGCGCTGCCGAAGAAGGCACACCGTGAGCGACATCATCGACGTGCAGACCAGCGACCAGAAGGCCGAAGACCTCAAGGCCATCGGCTGGGTCAGCTATGTGCTGCACCTGATCGTGGCGCTGGGGGCGGTCATCCCGGGCGCACAGCCTGGCGCTGCGCTGCTGATCGTGGCGCTGGTGATCGACCTGGTGAAAAAAGGCGATGCCGAAGGCACCTGGCAGGCCAACCATTTCTCGTGGCGCATCCGCACGGTGATCTGGGCGGGCGTGCTTTACATCGTCACCGCGCCGCTGTGGCTGCTGTTCTTCCTGCCCGGCTGGATCGCCTGGGGCCTGATCTCCATCTGGTTCCTCTACCGCATCGTGCGTGGCATGGTCGCCATGAACAAGAGCCAGGCCGTGGATGCATGAGGCAACCCGTCCCCGCCCGCGTCTGAACCTGGCGCTGCAGGGCGGTGGCTCGCACGGTGCGCTCACCTGGGGCGTGCTCGACGCGCTGCTGGAGGACGGCCAGTGGCAGTTCGATGGTGTCAGTGGCACCAGCGCAGGCGCCATGAACGCCGTGGCCCTGGCGCACGGATTTGCGCAGGCCGCGCAGCAGCACAAGGACCCCGAAGACGCCCACCTCGCAGGCTGCGCCCTGGCCCGCGAATCGCTCACCCGCCTGTGGGAAGGGGTGGGCGCGCTGGGCAGCCTGACCTGGGGAACGCCGCTGTCCGCCGCCAACCCGCTGGTGGGCATGATGTCGCAGTGGTTCTCGCCTTACCAGACCAATCCGCTGGGCATCAACCCCCTGCGCAAGCTGCTGGAGCGCGAGGTGGACTTCAGCCTGCTGTGCTCCGCCCGCACCGGTGTGGTCGGCCCCAAGGTGTTTGTGTGTGCGACCAATGTACGCACCGGCCGGGGCGAGATTTTTTTTGGGCCCCGGCTCAGTGCCGATGCGGTGATGGCATCGGCCTGCCTGCCCATGCTGTTCAAGGCGGTCGAGATCGAGGGCGAGGCGTACTGGGACGGCGGCTATTCCGGCAACCCCGCGCTGCATCCGCTGATCTACCAGACCGATACCTCGGACATCCTGCTCGTGCAGATCAACCCCGTCGAGCACCTGGACGTGCCCAGCAGCGCCTCCGAGATCATGGAGCGCATGAACGAAGTCACCTTCAACGCCAGCTTGCTGGCCGAGCTGCGCGCCATCGAGTTTGTGCGCCGCCTGCTCGCCGAAGGCAAGCTCGATGCCCGCCGCTACAAAAGCGTGCGCATGCACCGCATCGATGGTGGCTCGGTGCTGGCGCCCTTCGGGGCCGACAGCAAGCTGCGCGCGGACCTGGCCTTTGTGCGCAAGCTGTTTGCGCTGGGCCGCACAGCAGGGCAGGAGTGGCTGCACGCACACCGCAAGGATGTGGGCGTGCGCCCCAGCATCAAGATCGCTGACAATGCCTAGCCCATACGCTAGGTGCTGTCAGGGTTGCTTTGCACCTGTGCACCACTGATTCCTTTTGCTCCGATCCTTCCCATGCACGATCCGAACTGCCTTTTCTGCAAAATCATCGCGGGCCAGATTCCTTCCAAGAAGGTCTATGAGGACGAAGAAGTCTTCGCCTTCCACGACATCCACCCGTGGGCACCAGTGCACTTTTTGATGGTGCCCAAGCTGCATATCCCTTCCATGGCACAGGTCACCCCGGAGCACGCTGGCGTGCTGGGGCGCATGATGGCGCTGGCGCCGAAGCTGGCGCTGGAGCAGGGCTGCAACCCGTACCCGGATGGTGGCTTTCGCGTCGTGGTAAACACGGGGCTTGAAGGTGGGCAGGAAATCCACCACCTGCATATCCACGTGATGGGCGGACCCCGCCCGTGGCTCAAAGGCTGAACCAGGCTGACGATCGGGGCAGATACAGAGGTGCCGGCATGTCCCGGCATTGAACTCCTGTCACGCCCCCCGTCTAAAATGATTGCAATTCGTTAGGAGATATTTCATGGGCTCTTTTTCCATCTGGCACTGGCTGATCGTGCTGTTGATCGTTGTGATGGTGTTCGGTACCAAGAAGCTCAAGAACATGGGCTCCGACCTGGGCGGCGCCGTGAAGGGCTTCAAGGACGGCATGAAGGACGGCGCTTCGGACTCTCCCGCTGCTGCCACGCCCCCCGCTGGCCAGGTGGCCAACAGCCAAGCTGCCGACAAGACCACCATCGATGTCGAAGCCAAGCAAAAGAGCTGAGCGGGTGCCATCGACCTGCTGCCTTTGCCTGCCTTGAACGGGCGCCTGATCCATGATTGATATTGGTCTGTCCAAAATGGCGCTGATCGGTGCCGTGGCGTTGATCGTCATCGGCCCCGAAAAGCTGCCCCGCGTGGCCCGCACCGTCGGCACCTTGCTGGGCAAGGCGCAGCGCTATGTCTCCGACGTGAAGGCGGAGGTCAACCGGTCCATGGAGCTCGATGAGCTCAAGAAGATGAAGGACACGGTGGAGAACGCCGCGCGCGACGTGCACAACACCATCCAGACCAGCGCCAGCGAGTTCGAGAAGGACTGGAACGAGGCCATCGATTCGAGCAGCAACGCTGATCTGCGCGAGCAGGCGGCCGTGGTGCCTGCCTACAAGCACCCTGGCAAGAACTGGCGCCTCAAGCGCGGCGCGGTGCCCCAGTGGTACAAGGCACGCAGTGGCGTGCGCACCAAGGCGCAGTCTGGCGCAGCCCGCGTAGCACGCTACCGCCCCCAAAAATTCCACTGACGCAGCCTGCCGCGCCCCCTGCGCTGCATGGGCGGCCTTGACGCCCACGAAAACCCACCATGTCCGAAACTCCCTCCAAAGAAGACGAACTGGCCGGCACTGAGCAGCCGTTCGTACAGCACCTCATGGAGCTGCGCGACCGCCTGGTCAAGGCCATGATCGCCATCGCCATTGCGGCGGCGATCCTGTTCTTCTTCCCGGGGCCCGGCGCGCTGTATGACTTTCTGGCCGCCCCCCTGGTGGCCCATCTGCCCAAGGGAGCCACGCTGATCGCCACCTCGGTGATCTCGCCCTTCATGGTGCCGCTCAAGATCTTGCTGATGTCGGCGTTTTTGCTGGCGCTGCCCTTTGTGCTGTGGCAGATCTGGGCTTTTGTGGCGCCCGGCCTGTATTCGCACGAGAAGAAGCTGGTGCTGCCGCTGGTGATCTCCAGCACGCTGCTGTTCTTCGTGGGAGTGGCGTTTTGCTACTACCTGGTGTTTGGACAGGTGTTTGCCTTCATCCAGAGCTTTGCGCCCAAGAGCATCACGGCGGCACCTGACATAGAGGCCTACCTGAGTTTTGTGCTGTCCATGTTCCTGGCGTTTGGCATGGCCTTCGAGGTGCCGATTGCTGTGGTGGTGCTGGCGCGCATGGGCATCGTGAGCGTGCAGAAGCTGCGCGAGTTTCGTGGCTATTTCATCGTGCTGGCCTTTGTGGTGGCCGCCGTCGTGACCCCGCCCGATGTGGTGTCGCAGCTGTCGCTGGCCGTGCCGATGTGCCTGCTGTACGAAGTGGGCATCTGGGCCGCACAGATCTTCATCAAGCACACCCAGGCGCCCGAAGAGCCTGGCGAGTCCGCTTCCGCATCCTGACCCTCTGGCCTCGCAAGGGGCGGGGCCGCGACGAAGGTATGCGCAGATCACGTCTCTGGGGCTTCGCCCAGGCTGCGAAAGCGAATATTCAATAAAGACAGCCGCAAGCGCTAGTGTTATATGCGCTTGAAGCTATCATTTTCATAGTGCTGCGTGGAGTTGGCTGCACACGCGTTGGCGTGACATGAGCCATCCGATCCCTTCCTGCCGGCCCGTGCTTCATTCCCGCCTGAGCTCGCACAAGGGCCATCGAGGCCGCCAATCTTCGCTGACCTGTTCCCACTCTCCGCTGCGCTGACGGCTCGTACCCGGCCTTGGTGATTCCGGTCCTAGCCTGTTCAGGCGTCAGCGTCTCACATTGCGCTGGGGTCGGGGGCGTACGCCCGGGTTGATGCTCAGCTCCACCCGCTTGTCAGCCCGCTGCACGTCAAACGCTGCCGCCTGGCCGGGCTTGAGCGCTGCCACAGCGGTCAGCAGCTGCGACACATTGCTCACGGCCTTGCCATCCACCTGCACGATCACGTCGCCGGGCCGCATGCCAGCTTGGGCGGCGGGGCCATCCTGCAGCACGCCGGTGATGATCACGCCCTCGGTGGCCTTCTTCACGCCAAAGGTTTCTGCCAGTTCGGGCGAGAGTTCGTTGGGCTCCACGCCGATCCAGCCGCGCGTGACCTGCCCGTCCTTCACGATGCCATCGAGCACCATGCGCGCCGTGGACACGGGGATGGCAAAGCCGATGCCCATGCTGCCGCCCGAGCGCGAGTAGATCGCGGTGTTGATGCCCATGAGGTTGCCGTTCACATCGACCAGCGCGCCGCCCGAATTGCCGGGGTTGATGGCCGCGTCGGTCTGGATGAAGTTCTCGAAGGTGTTGATGCCCAGCTGGCTGCGGCCCAGCGCGCTCACGATGCCGCTGGTCACGGTCTGGCCCACACCGAAGGGGTTGCCGATGGCCAGCACCTGGTCGCCCACGTCCAAGGCGTCGGAGTTGCCCAGCACGATGACGGGCAGCTTGTCGAGTTCGATCTTGAGGATGGCCAGGTCGGTGTCGGGGTCAGTGCCGATCACGCGCGCACGGGCGCGGCGGCTGTCGGTGAGGGTCACCTCGATCTCGTCCGCGCCTTCCACCACGTGGTTGTTGGTCAGGATGTAGCCCTCGGGGCTCACGATCACGCCGCTGCCCAGGCCCGCCTGTGCCTGGCTGCCCTGGTCGCCAAAGAAGAACTGGAACCAGGGGTCGTTGCTGCGCGGGTGGCGCACTTCCTTGCTGGTGTTGATGCTGACCACGGCCGGTGCCGCCTTGCGCGCCGCACCGCTGAAGCTGCCCGCTGCGGGCTGGGAAGGTGGTGTGGCGGGGGCCTCCAGCAGCGCAATGCCCGCCCCGGAGCGCGTGGTGCCCCGGCCCAGCCATTCAGGCTGGAGCGTGGCGACAACAAAGTAGGCCGCAACGAGGACCGTCACGGACTGGGAAAACAGCAGCCAGAGTCGCTTCATGAAAGGTGCTTACCGGTGGTACAGGGTGGGCAATGGAGGCGGGCCCCGCAGATTCTCCTGGGCGGCCCGGTGTATTCCTCCAGTGCGGGATTGTCTCCCAATGTGGGGTGCGGACGGCGCGCCACAATAGCGGCATGAGCATTCACCGCAGTCAACTTTTGCAGGCGTTTGACAGCCTGCTGCAACCCGAGCGCTTCAAGGACTACGGCCCCAACGGCCTGCAGGTCGAGGGCAAGGCCGAGATCCGGCGAGTGGTGAGCGGCGTGACCGCCAGCCGTGCGCTGATCGAAGCGGCCATTGCAGCGCAGGCCGACGCCATCTTTGTGCACCACGGCCTGTTCTGGCGCGGGCAGGACGGCCGCATCACGGGCTGGATGAAGCAGCGGCTGCAGCTGCTGCTGGCACACGACATCAACCTGTTTGCCTACCACCTGCCGCTCGATGCCCATGCTGACCTCGGCAACAACGCACAGCTGGGCCGGGTGCTGGGTTTTGCCGCCGATGCGCGGTTTGGCGAGCAGGACCTGGGCTTTGCGGCGCCAGCGGCGTTCGACAATGTCCAGGCCGTGGCCGACCATGTGGCCCAGGTGCTCGGACGCTCAGTCACCCTGGCGTCTCCGGGTGATGTGGGTGGTGATGCCGCTGCACAGCGCCCCGTGCGCCGCGTGGCGTGGTGCACGGGCGGCGCGCAAGGGTATTTCGAGTCGGCCATCGCGGCAGGGGCGGATGTTTTCATCACCGGCGAAATCTCCGAGCCCCAGACGCATCTTGCGCGCGAGACGGGCGTGGGCTTCATTGCTGCCGGGCACCATGCCACCGAGCGCTACGGCGCCCCCGCTGTGGCGGGCCATGTGGCAGAACAGTGCGGGCTGACCCACCAGTTCATCGAGATCGACAACCCCGCCTAGCCCACGGCGAAAAACCGCACAACAAGGCGTCGAATTGTCAGGTTGTGTGGTTCATTTGCTCACTTATTCATAGCTAATGGCGCTTGATCAACTGGCGCTAGAGGCACTTTTGGCTTCAAACCCATGCAACCCATCGCCATCACCCAGGGTGACCCTGCCGGCATCGGCCCCGAGATCGTGGCCAAGGCTTTTCGGGATGCGCCCGATGCGCTGCGCCATTGTTTTGTCGTCGGTGACCTGGCCACTGTGCGCCGCGCTGCAGGTGTCATCACGCGCCCCGGCGTGCCCGGTGTGCCCGTAGCGCAGATCGGTGCACCCGGCGAGGCGGCGGACGCTCCGCCTCGCTGCATCCCTGTGCTGCAACTGCCCGGTATCCCGGGGGCCCAGCCTTGGGGCGAGATCAGTGCCGCCGCGGGCCGCGCTGCGGCGGATAGCGTGGTCTGGGCCGCGCGCGCCGCGTTGCGTGGGGAGGTGGCGGCGCTGGTGACGGCACCGTTACACAAGGAGGCGCTGTCCGCAGCCGGGGTGGACTTTCCGGGGCACACGGAGCTGTTGCAGGCAGAGGCCGCCGCGCACCAGGACGTGCCGCTGGCCCAGATGCCGGTGCGCATGATGCTGGCCAATGACGAGCTGCGCACCGTGCTCGTCAGCATCCATGTGTCGCTGCGCGACGCGATTGCGGCCGTGACACAAGACAACGTGCTGCAGACGCTGCACATCACCCACGCGGCCCTGCAGCGCAGCCTGGGCCGCGTCCCGCGCATCGGTGTGGCGGGGCTCAATCCCCATGCGGGCGAGGGCGGTTTGTTCGGCCGCGAAGAGCTGGAGGTGATCGTTCCGGCCATTGCAGCCGCGCGTGGCGAGGGGCTGGACGTACACGGCCCCTTTGCGCCCGACACGGTGTTCATGCGCGCTCGCAGCACGCCGCAGCGCGCGGGCGAATTCGACGTGGTGATTGCCATGTACCACGACCAGGGCCTGATCCCGGTGAAGTACTTGGGGGTGGAAAAGGGCGTGAACGTGACCCTGGGCCTGCCCCTGGTGCGCACCAGCCCCGACCATGGCACGGCGTTTGACATTGCGGGGCAGGGCATTGCAGACCCCTCCAGCCTGATCGAGGCGGTGCGCATGGCGCGGGCGCTGTGCGGGTGATGTCGGCCGCCGAGGCTTTCCAGCCCGGCGCTGATCGAAATCAAACGAACGGCTGAAAAAGTGGGTGCCTGCCCGGGCGCAGCAGCGCCCCAAGCTGTCCAGAAAAGCCAACGCCACCGGCGGCTGGTCGTTGCAGCGTAGCGGTGGCGTAATGTACGGCCGCAGGGGCCGCTTGCCCAAGGGGGCTACTTCTTCAGGCTATCGCGGATTTCGCGCAGCAGCACGATGTCTTCGGGGGGCGCCACCGGCGCGGCGGGGGCGGGAGGAGCTTCGCGCTTGAGGCGATTGATCTGCTTGATCATCATGAAGATGATGAACGCTAGGATCACAAAGTTGACCGCCACGGTCAGGAAGTTGCCATAGGCAAACACGGGTACGCCCGCTTTTTTGAGGGCATCGAGCGTGGTGCCCGTGCCCGGGGGCACGGTGCCCAGCACGATGAACAGGTTGGAGAAATCGAGCTTGCCAAAGACCAGCCCTACCACGGGCATGATCAGGTCCGCTACCACCGAATCCACGATCTTGCCAAAGGCACCGCCAATGATGACGCCCACCGCGAGGTCAATCACATTGCCCTTGACCGCGAACTCCCTGAACTCTTGCATCATCCCCATGTAGTTTCTCCTGGTAAAACGGTGATCGGCGAGTATCGCCCGGTTCGCCCCTCTGTCAAGGCAGCAAACCACTTGGAAATAACCATTTTCACTCCGCTACAATTCGCGGTTGACCCCAATCTAGCGATGTTCATCGAGGATCCCCATGAGTGACACTCCAATCGACTCCAGCAAGCGGACGTGGATCATCACGTCAGCATGTGCTGGTGCGGTGGGCGGCGTGGCAACCGCCGTTCCTTTCGTGAGTACTTTCCAGCCCTCAGAGCGTGCCAAAGCCGCTGGTGCTGCAGTCGAGGTGGATATCTCCGCCCTCAAACCTGGAGAAAAGGTCACTGTGGAGTGGCGCGGCAAGCCCGTCTGGATCATCAAGCGCACGCCCGAGCAACTGGCAGAGCTGCCCAAGCTCGACGGCCAGCTCGCCGATCCCAAGTCGGAGCGCAAGCCCTCCGAACTCACGCCCGAGTACGCCCGCAACGAGGCGCGTTCGATCAAGCCAGAAATTTTTGTGGGTGTGGGCATCTGCTCGCACTTGGGTTGCTCGCCCTCCGACAAGTTTCAGCCCGGTGCACAGCCTTCGCTGCCCGATGACTGGAAGGGCGGCTTCCTGTGCCCCTGCCACGGCTCCACGTTCGACATGGCGGGCCGCGTCTTCAAGAACAAGCCAGCTCCCGACAACCTCGAGGTGCCTCCGCACATGTACCTGTCCGATACGCGCCTGCTGATCGGTGAAGACAAGAAGGCTTGACGGAGAACGACATGGCCCACGAATTCAAAGAAATCTCGCCGAACGCCTCCGCAGGCGCCAAGGTCACCAACTGGTTCGAGAACCGGTTCCCGACGGCCTTTGACGCCTACAAGGTCCACATGTCGGAGTACTACGCTCCGAAGAACTTCAACTTCTGGTACATCTTCGGCTCGCTCGCGCTGGTCGTGCTGGTGATCCAGATCGTGACCGGCATCTTCCTGGTCATGCACTACAAGCCGGACGCCAACCTGGCGTTCGCCTCGGTCGAGTACATCATGCGCGATGTGCCCTGGGGCTGGCTGATCCGCTACATGCACTCCACGGGCGCTTCGGCGTTCTTCGTGGTGGTGTACCTGCACATGTTCCGTGGCCTCATCTACGGCAGCTACCGCAAGCCGCGCGAGCTGGTCTGGATCTTCGGCTGCGCAATCTTCCTGTGCCTCATGGCTGAAGCCTTCATGGGCTACCTGCTGCCCTGGGGCCAGATGTCCTACTGGGGCGCCCAGGTGATCGTGAACCTGTTTGCCGCCATTCCCTTCATCGGCCCGGACCTTGCCCTGCTGATCCGTGGCGACTACGTGGTGGGCGACGCGACGCTGAACCGCTTCTTCAGCTTCCACGTGATTGCCGTGCCCCTGGTGCTGCTGGGCCTGGTGGTAGCGCATTTGCTGGCGCTGCACGACGTGGGCTCTAACAACCCCGATGGTGTGGAAATCAAGGGCCCCAAGGCTCCCAAGGATGCCAACGGCAAGCCGCTCGATGGCGTGCCCTTCCACCCTTACTACACGGTGCATGACATCTTCGCGTTGAGCATGTTCCTGATGGCGTTCACGGCCGTGGTGTTCTTTGCTCCCGAGTTCGGTGGCTACTTCCTCGAATACAACAACTTCATCCCTGCGGATCCGCTCAAGACCCCGGCCCACATTGCCCCGGTCTGGTACTTCACGCCGTTCTATTCGATGCTGCGCGCCATCACCACCGAGATGATGTACGTGCTCGTGCTGTGCGTGGTCGCTGGCGCCGGTTTTGGCGTGCTCAAGGCCAAGCTGCCCAGCTTTGTGAAGGCGGGTATCGCGGGTGCGGCCGTGGTGGTCATCGCCATGATGCTGTCCATCGATGCCAAGTTCTGGGGTGTGGTGGTGATGGGTGGCGCTGTGATCATCCTGTTCTTCCTGCCCTGGCTGGATCACAGCCCCGTCAAGTCGATCCGCTACCGCCCTGACTGGCACAAGTACCTGTACGGCGTGTTCGTGATCATCTTCCTGATCCTGGGCTACCTGGGTGTACAGCCACCATCGCCGATTGGCGAGCGGGTGTCGCAAGTCGGAACGCTGTTCTACTTCGGCTTCTTCTTGCTGATGCCCTGGTGGAGCCGCATCGGTGAAACCAAGCCCGTGCCTGACCGCGTGACCTTTGTGGCGCACTGAGCCTGGAGATAACAACAATGAAGAAAATCATCCTCACGTTGATCGCCGCTGTGGGTCTGGCCACTGGTGCTGCCCATGCGGCAGGCGCTGACACCATCGCCTGGGACAAGGCGCCCAACAAGACCAACGACCTGGCCTCGCTGCAAAACGGTGCTAAGATTTTTGTCAACTACTGCCTCAGCTGCCACTCCGCTGCGTTCATGCGGTTCAACCGCCTGCGCGACATTGGTCTGACGGAGCAGCAGATCAAGGACAACCTGCTGTTCACCACCGACAAGGTCGGCGAAACCATGAAGGCGTCGATCGACCCCAAGCAGGCCAAGGAATGGTTTGGGGCCAACCCGCCCGACCTCACCGTGATCGCACGTTCGCGTGCAGGCCACGGCGGTACGGGGGCTGACTATCTGTACACCTTCCTGCGCACTTTCTACCGCGACGACACCAAGGCCACGGGCTGGAACAACCTGGCTTTCCCCAGCGTGGGCATGCCCCATGTGCTGTGGCAAATGCAAGGCGAACGTCGTCCCGTGTTTGAAGAGCACGAGAGCCATGGCCACAAGACCCAGGTGTTCAAGGGCTGGGAGCAGATCACTCCCGGCACGATGACACCGCTGCAGTTCGACCAGAACATTGGTGATCTGGTGAATTACCTGCAGTGGATGGGTGAGCCCGCGCAAAACATCCGGTGGCGCGTCGGCGTCTGGGTGCTGATTTTCCTGGGCGTGTTCACCGTCATCGCCTGGCGCCTGAACGCCGCGTTCTGGAAGGACGTCAAGTAAACGCCAGATCCATTCCCAGCACCCTGCGGGGTGCCATTGGATTTATTGCAGAGTGGGCGCTTTTGGCGTCCCACTCTTTTGATTTTTAGGAGCCTCCCACCATGATGGTGCTTTATTCGGGTACGACCTGTCCCTTCTCCCACCGCTGCCGTTTTGTCCTGTTTGAAAAGGGCATGGACTTTGAAATCCGCGATGTGGACCTGTACAACAAGCCCGAAGACATCAGCGTGATGAACCCGTACGGCCAGGTGCCCATCCTGGTCGAGCGCGACTTGATCCTGTACGAGTCGAACATCATCAATGAGTACATCGATGAGCGTTTTCCTCACCCCCAACTGATGCCCGGTGACCCGGTGGACCGCGCCCGCGTGCGCCTGTTCCTGCTCAACTTCGAGAAGGAACTGTTCGTGCACGTGAACACGCTCGAATCGCGCGCCACCAAGGGCAACGAAAAGGCGCTGGAAAAGGCCCGCGCGCACATTCGCGACCGCCTGACGCAGCTGGCCCCCGTGTTCCTCAAGAACAAATACATGCTGGGTGACAACTTTTCGATGCTGGACGTGGCCATTGCCCCACTGCTGTGGCGCCTCGACTACTACGGCATTGACCTGTCCAAGAATGCGGCTCCGCTGCTCAAGTACGCAGAGCGCATCTTCTCGCGCCCGGCCTACATCGAAGCGCTGACGCCGTCCGAAAAGGTCATGCGGAAGTAAGCAGCGGCCTGCAGACTTCACTTCTTCCATCGTAGCCGTAACAACGCCATCCATGACCGCACAGGAATCGACCTCCACGCGCCCCTATCTCATTCGTGCGCTGTACGAATGGTGCACCGACAACGGGCTGACGCCTTATGTGGCGGTGCGTGTGGACGATTCCGTGCAGGTGCCGCGCGAGTATGTGAAGGACGGCGAAATCGTTCTGAACATCAGCTTTGATGCCACCAGCGCGTTGCAGCTGGGCAATGAATTCATCGAATTCAAAGCCCGATTTGGCGGCAAGCCCCGCGAAATCCTGGTGCCCGTGGGCCGTGTGATTGCCATCTATGCCCGCGAGAACGGTCAGGGCATGGCGTTTCCGCCCCCAGTGGATCTGCTGTCTTCTGCAGAAGGGGCTCCGGCAGCACTGTCTGCGGCGGGCGCTCCTGCTGCCGCGCCAGCGGAGGAGGCGTCGGCCGCAGCCGCGGAAGATCGCATTGTGCAACTGGTGGGGGTGGAAGACGGTCACAAGGACGATGGGGGCGATGCGCCCCGGCCTCCGCCTTCTCAGGGTGGCGCGCGTCCCTCGCTGAAGCGCATCAAATAACGCGTTTTCAAATTTCGGGCGGTTTTTACAGGATAAAATACCGCCTTCGCCGGTTTAGCTCAGTTGGTAGAGCACCCGCCTTGTAAGCGGTAGGTCGTCAGTTCGATTCCGACAACCGGCACCATCTCTCTTCTTTTCCCATTCCCTGGCCCGACGCTTGCCGTCAGGTTTGAACTTTCAGGCGAATCGCGTTAACCTCCCACCCCCGACTGCGCAGATGCGCCTGCAAAGCAGGCAGCAGTTGGCGTATTTTTGCCGCCGCAGCGTTGCTCTTTACCAGCAGGCACCAGCTGTCCCCGTCGATGGGACCCGCCTGAACTGCAGGGCGCAGCGCGGCGGGGATCAGCAATTCAATGGCCTTGAGCCGATCACTGGAGTCGCGTGTCAGCGCTGTGAGCCTGGCCAGTGTGGGGGATTCCTCACTGGCCTGCTGCAGGGTGACGGCGTAGTGGCGGCGATTCATGGCGTAGCGTCTTCGGGCGTGGAGTATGGACAGTGCATTTGATTATCACGGACGCCAGGCTGGCGCGCAGCCGGGCCATTCATTTGTCTGGCACACGCCTGGTACTGGCAGGGCTTGCGGTATCGCTTTGCTTGATGGTGGTGGCGGCAGGGCTGTACCACTGGGTGTTTCTGAAAGGCGCGCGTGAGGGCTGGCCCATTGTGGGCTCGCTGGTGCGTTTGGTGGTGAAGGACGAGTTTGCGGAGCGTGACCGTTTCATGCGCGCCAACCTGGACGCCATGGCCCGGCGCGTGGGTGAAATGCAGGCGCGCATGGTGCAGCTGGAGTCCCTGGGGGACCGTGTGTTGGGTTTGGCAGGCATGGCGCCTGCGGACATCCCGAAGCAGGATGCGCGCGGCGGTGCCTTGGTGAGCGCTCGCAATCTGTCGATGGAAGAATTGCAGGCCACGCTGGACGATCTGGAACGCCTGACCAACCAGCGTGTGGATCTAATGACGGTGCTGGAGTCCCGTCTGTTTGATCAGCACATCCGCAAGAAGATGATCCCGACCCATGCGCCCGTCACGGGGCGCGTGGCAGGTTCGGGATTTGGCTGGCGCGTCGACCCCATCACAGGGCAGTCGGCCTTGCACACGGGGCTGGATTTCCAGGCAGATACCGGCACGCCCATCTTGGCGGCCGCCGGGGGCGTGGTCGTGACCCAGGAATACCACCCTGCATACGGCAACATGGTCGAGGTAGACCATGGCAATCAGCTGGTGACGCGCTATGCCCATGCCTCCCGCGTACTGGTCAAACAAGGCGACATCGTGCGCCGTGGGCAAGAGATTGCAGAAATTGGCACCACCGGTCGCTCCACGGGCCCCCATCTGCACTTTGAGGTGCTGGTGCAGGGGGTTTTCCAGGATCCTCAGAAGTTTCTGAATGCGGGCGGTACAGCCACCGGGGCCCAGGTCGCCGCGGTTCAGCCCTCCCCGTTGGCGGGACAGCCGGCTACCCCGGGAACGGGCAGGTAAAATCGCGGGTCCGGCGTTCTCTGCCCGCCGTTGCAATGCTTGCAATACCGGTCGCAGGACCCATCTGAACTCAATTCATTTTAGGGATTTCGGTCGCCTGACGCGCTGATGGCAGCGGGACAGGCGGTCCTGTTCGCATGGCCACCAACTTCCTCACCAAAATATTCGGCAGCCGCAATGACCGGCTTCTCAAGCAGTACCGCAAGACGGTGAACCGCATCAATGCGATGGAGCCCGAGTACGAGAAGCTGTCGGACGAGCAGCTGCGGGCCAAGACGCAGGAGTTCAAGGACCGCGTGGCCAAAGGCGAGTCTCTGGACAGCATCCTCCCCGAAGCGTTTGCCGTGGTGCGCGAGGGTTCCAAGCGCGTCATGAAGATGCGGCACTTTGATGTGCAGCTGCTGGGCGGCATGGCGCTGCACTTCGGCAAGATCGCCGAAATGCGCACCGGCGAAGGCAAGACCCTGACGGCCACACTGCCGGTGTACCTCAATGCCCTCTCGGGCAAGGGCGTGCACGTGGTGACGGTGAATGACTACCTCGCCAACCGCGACGCGCAGTGGATGGGGCGCCTGTACAACTTCCTGGGCCTCACGGTGGGCATCAACCTGCCCAACATGCCCCGTGAAGAAAAGCAGGCGGCGTACCGGGCCGACATCACCTACGGCACCAACAACGAATACGGCTTTGACTACCTGCGTGACAACATGGTCTACGAGGCGCAGGACCGCGTGCAGCAGGGCCTGAACTTCGCCATCGTGGACGAGGTGGACTCCATCCTGATCGATGAGGCCCGCACGCCGCTCATCATCAGCGGCCAGGCCGAAGACCACACGGCGATGTACATCGCCATGAACAAGGTGGTGCCCCTGTTGGTGCGCCAAGAGGGCGAAGCCGACCCCCGCACGGGTGAAGGCGTGACCAAGCCCGGCGATTTCACGCTGGACGAAAAAACCCACCAGGTGTTCCTGACCGAGCAAGGCCACGAGACGGCCGAACGCATTCTGGCCTCGCATGGCCTGATCGCCGAAGGCGCATCGGTGTATGACCCGGCCAACATCACGCTGATGCACCACCTGTATGCGGCGCTGCGGGCCAACCACCTGTACCACCGCGATCAGCACTACGTGGTGCAAAACGGCGAGATCGTGATCGTGGACGAGTTCACCGGCCGCCTCATGTCGGGCCGCCGCTGGAGTGAAGGTCTGCACCAGGCTGTGGAAGCCAAGGAAGGCGTGAACATCCAGGCCGAGAACCAGACGCTGGCCTCCATCACCTTCCAGAACTATTTCCGCCTGTACAGCAAACTCGCCGGCATGACGGGTACGGCCGATACCGAGGCCTATGAGTTCCAGGAAATCTATGGCCTGGAAACCATGGTCATCCCGCCCAACCGCCCCAGCAAGCGCGACGACCAACTGGACCGCGTGTACAAGACCACGCGTGAGAAGTACGAAGCCGCGATCAAGGACATTCGCGAATGCCACGAGCGCGGCCAGCCCGTGCTGGTGGGCACCACGTCGATCGAGAACTCCGAAATCATCGACCAGCTGCTGAACAAGGAAGGTCTGCCCCACCAGGTGCTCAATGCCAAGCAGCACGCCCGTGAGGCCGATATCGTGGCCCAGGCGGGGCGTGAGGGCATGATCACCATCGCCACCAACATGGCCGGCCGCGGTACCGACATCGTGCTGGGCGGCAACATCGAGAAGGATGTCGCGGCCATCGAAGCCGACGAATCCCTGTCCGAGTCCGAGCGCGCCGCCAAGGTGGCCGCGCTGCGCGAGCAGTGGAAGGTGGATCACGAGAAGGTCAAGGCGCTGGGCGGCCTGCGCATCATCGCCACCGAGCGCCACGAGTCCCGTCGCATCGACAACCAGCTCCGTGGCCGTTCGGGCCGCCAGGGCGACCCTGGTTCCTCGCGTTTCTACCTGAGCCTGGACGACTCGCTCATGCGCATCTTCGCGGGCGACCGCGTGAAAGCGATCATGGACCGCCTGAAGATGCCCGATGGCGAAGCCATTGAAGCGGGCATCGTGACCCGCAGCATCGAGTCGGCCCAGCGCAAGGTGGAGGCCCGCAACTTCGACATCCGCAAGCAATTGCTGGAATACGACGATGTGGCCAACGACCAGCGCAAGGTGATCTACCAGCAGCGCAACGACATCCTGGACGCGACGGACCTGTCGGACGTGATCGCCGCCATGCGCGAAGACTGCATGACCGATCTGGTCCGCCAGTACGTGCCCGCCGAATCGGTGGAAGAGCAGTGGGATCTGGCCGCGCTGGAGAAGGCGCTTGCAGAAGAATGGCAGGTATCGATTGCGCTGCAGCAGGAAGTGCAGGGCGCCAATGCGATCACCGACGATGAAATCCTGGACAAGGTCCTGCAGGCAGCACATGCGGCCTTCAATGCCAAGGTCGAGCAGGTGGGCCGCGAGAACTTCACGCAGTTCGAGCGTGTGGTGCTGCTGCAGAACTTTGACTCCAACTGGCGTGATCACCTGAGCGCACTCGACTACCTGCGCCAGGGCATTCATCTGCGCGGCTATGCGCAAAAGCAGCCCAAGCAGGAGTACAAGCGCGAGGCCTTCGAGCTGTTCCGTCAGCTCATCGACCAAGTCAAGAACGAGGTCACCAAGATCCTCATGACCGTGCAGGTGCAGTCGCAGGCGCAACTCGACCAGGCTGCGCAGGACATGGAGCAGCGCGCCGAAAGCATTGCCAACGTGACCTACACCGCACCCACCGAAACCGGCGAAGTGGAGACCACGGTGGATGCACAGACCGTGGCCCAGCAAGCGGTGCCTGAAGGCATGCGCGTGGGCCGTAACGACCCCTGCCCTTGCGGCAGCGGCAAGAAGTACAAGCAGTGCCACGGCAAACTGGCTTGATTTACTGATCCAGACAACACGGGCTTCGGCCCGTGTTTTCATTGGCGCGCCACGGTTTTCCGGATAATCGGCCGCAGTTTTTTGAGAAAGACCCCCATGCCCGTCAATCTAGTCGCCCCCGTTGCTGCCGATCTGCACCCCATCGCGGGCGTGCGCATCGGTGTTGCCGAAGCCGGTGTCCGCAAGGCCCACCGCAAGGACCTCACCGTGTTCCTGCTGGACGAGGGAGCCAGCGTGGCGGGCGTGTTCACGCAGAACCGCTTTTGCGCAGCGCCGGTGCAGATCAGCCGCGAGCATCTGGCCAGCGGCCAACCCATCCGCGCCATGGTCATCAACACCGGCAACGCCAACGCGGGCACGGGGGCAGACGGCCTGGCGCGTGCGCGCTCCACCTGCATTGCGCTCGCCCGCCAGCTGAGCGTGGCGCCCGAGCAGATCCTGCCGTTCTCGACCGGCGTGATCATGGAGCCGCTGCCCAACGACCGCATCGAAGCGGGACTGCCCGCCGCCATCGCCGACGCGCAGCCCGGCCACTGGGCGCGTGCCGCCGAGGGCATCATGACCACCGACACACTGCCCAAGGCATTCTCTGTGCAGGTGCAGATCGGTGGTGCCACGGTGTCCATCACGGGCATCAGCAAGGGCGCGGGCATGATCCGCCCCAACATGGCCACCATGCTGGGCTTCTTGGCCACGGACGCTTGCGTGGCCCCCGCCGTCATGCAGCAACTGGCGCGTGAACTGGCCGATGGCTCCTTCAACCGCGTCACCATCGACGGCGACACATCGACGAATGACTCGTTCGTGGTTGTCGCCACCAACAAGGCAGCGCATGCCCCCGTGACCTCGCTCGACAGCTCGGACGGCCAGGCCCTCAAGGCGGCGATGCTTTCGGTGTCGCAAAAGCTGGCGCAGGCCATCGTGCGCGACGGCGAGGGGGCGACCAAGTTCATCACGGTGCGCGTCGAAGGCGGCAAGACGGGCGACGAGTGCCGCAAGGTGGCCTACGCCATTGCCCATTCGCCGCTGGTCAAGACGGCCTTTTTTGCCAGCGACCCGAACCTGGGCCGCATCCTGGCGGCTGTGGGCTACGCAGGCATTGACGACCTGGACCAGACCGGCATCGACCTGTACCTGGACGATGTGCATGTGGCGCTGCAAGGGGGGCGCAACCCCGCCTATCGCGAAGAAGACGGCCAGCGCGTGATGAAGCAGAGCGAGATCACCGTGAGGGTGCTGCTGGGACGTGGAACCGCAGCAGACACGGTGTGGACCTGCGACTTCAGCCACGAGTACGTGACCATCAACGCAGATTACCGCTCGTGAGCTGGTTTTTGCTATCTTTGTGATAGCTGTTGAGGCATATTCCACTAGCGCATGTCGCCACAATGAACGAAAAATTTGAACGCTTGGTCGAGCGCGCCGAGCAGCTCATCGCCCGCATCGAGTCGGTGCTGCCCCAGCCCCTGGGAGCACCCGACTGGTCTGCCTCCATTGCCTGGCGCTACCGCAAGCGCAGCAGTGGGCATGGCACGCTGGAGCCCGTGCGCCACGTGGGCGCGATGCGGCTGGCGGACCTCAAGGAAATCGATCCGCAAAAGGAAAAGATCGAACGCAACACGCAGCAGTTTGTGCAGGGCAAGCCCGCCAACAATGTGCTGCTGACTGGCGCGCGTGGCACCGGCAAGTCGTCGCTCATCAAGGCCTGCCTGAACGCCTATGCGGCCGAAGGCCTGCGCCTGATCGAGGTGGACAAGGCCGACCTGACCGACCTGCCGGACATCGTGGATGTAGTGTCTGACCGGCCCGAGAAATTCATCGTCTTCTGCGATGACCTGAGTTTTGAGGACGGCGAACCAGGCTACAAGGCGCTCAAGTCGATTCTGGACGGCTCGGTGGCGGCGGCGACGCCCAACGTGCTGATCTACGCCACGAGTAACCGGCGCCACTTGCTGCCGGAGTACATGGCCGACAACCTCACCTACACCCACACCGAAGACGGCGAGGTGCACCCGGGCGAGGTGGTGGAGGAGAAGATTTCGCTGTCCGAGCGCTTCGGCCTGTGGGTCAGTTTCTACCCGTTTAGCCAGCAGGAGTACCTGACCATCGTGGCGCAGTGGCTGTCGTCGTTCGGCGTGCCCGCGCAGGCCATTGAGGAGGCGCGGCCTGAGGCGCTGGTCTGGGCGCTGGAGCGGGGCTCGCGCAGCGGCCGCGTGGCGTACCAGTTTGCGCGCGACTATGCGGGGCGCCATGGTGGCTGAAAATATCGCCCCCCATGGCACGCCAGCCGTTGCCGAACGCAAACACACCGAAGTGGCTGTCGGCATCCTGCTGCGCGCTGATGGCGCGATGCTGCTGTCCACCCGCCCGCCGGGCAAGCCCTACGCAGGGTACTGGGAGTTTCCGGGCGGCAAGCTCGAAGCGGGTGAGACGGTGGAGCAGGCCCTGCGCCGCGAGCTGATCGAGGAGCTGGGCGTGACCATCGGCCCGGCCAGCGTCTGGAAAGTGACCGAACACGATTACCCCCACGCCCTGGTTCGCCTGCACTGGTGCAAGGTCTGGGAATGGACCGGTGAGTTCGAGATGCGCGAAGGCCAGTCCATGGCCTGGCAGCAAATGCCGATCACGGTGTCTCCCGTGCTGCCCGGTGCCTATCCGGTGCTGCAATGGCTGGCCGAGGAGCGAGGCTCTGAGTCTGCGGTGGAGTGAAATCTCCGCCTATGTCGGGCTGATGTGCTATTGAATTAGTAGCTGCTCAGGCATGCAGTACTAGCGATACCGCTGGTTTTGGACGAAATGGCTCTTGAAGGGAGCCTGTAATCTTGGTCAATGCTGCTGGCGCGGGTCGCCATGGGGAGCGTCGTCTGGCGGCGCTTCGGTAGGCATGCGAAAGCTCTCGCTGGCCCACGCGCCGAGGTCTATCTGTTTGCAGCGCTCACTGCAAAAAGGGCGGTACACATTCGCGGGGCTGTACACGCTATCGCCGCCGCAGCTGGGGCAGATGACGATGCGCGCCTGCGAGGAGGGGGCGGGGGAGTGGGGCATCCTGGGGTGATCCTCTTGCTCAAATCGGCCGGCCCGATCTTCTGCGGGCCTCGACGCTATGCAGTCTCTGGGCTTGGGCTAGGGCTTGCTAAGGCCTATGCGCACAGGGTCAGTTCAAACGCCGCGTCTTCGTTGCAGGCGTGCAAACGCCCATCAGCTTCCAGCCGCATGAGCCGCACCGAGACAATCAAACGGTTGCCACTGATTTCCGGGATCAGGTTCAGCGCCGGGTCGATGCGAAGCCGCAGCAGCTGGAAGGTGCGGCCCTGGGGCAGGTTTTGCTGAAACTGTCCTCGTTCGGCAGCCACCTTTTGGGGGACGCCTGAGTCGCGCAGGAGCTTGAGCAGCACATAGATCGACTCGGCAAGGGGGGCCAGGGTGGAGGCCCACTCTTCCAGCGCCTGCTGGCGCACTGCGGGAGTATGGTGCTGCCACGCGTAGTAGGCGGGCAGGTCAAAGCCGCAGGTTCCACCCGGAATGCCGATGCGGCTGCGAATGCTCATCAGCCAGTCGTTTTCAGTCAGCGCGTGGCCCGACTTGCCGCTTTGGGTGTTGAGCGCCACGAAGCAGCGGTCCAACTGGCTGATGACTGCGTCGAGTGCCGCTTCAGAAATGGAGGGGTTGCCCCGGTAGGCGTCGAGCTGGTGCTTGTGCTTTTCAATGTCCTTGAGCACATCCGATTTCAGATCGGCCCGGGCGGCCACGTCCATGATCTCGAAGATCGTGACCAGGGCGAAGTGGTGATCCAGCGCGTGGGGCCGGGGGATCAATTCCCCCAAGCGGCGGAACAGCTGCTCCAGCCGCAGGTAGGTTCTGAGACGCTCGTTAAAGGGGTATTCGTAAAGGATCACGCTGGCGGGTTCCTGGAGGCTCAGGCAGTATTCTGACGCCGGTGGCGCACGGCATGGGGCGAAAGCACAAACGGTTTCGTGCGCATCATAGCCCGAACAGTGTGGCCACTTGCCGTACCTCGGCCTGCAACTGCTCCAGTGTGCAGTGTGCGTCGTTGGCAATCAGCACATCGGCCACCGCCCTGCGCGCTGAGCGCGTGGCTTGTGAGGCAATGATTCCCTGTACGGTTTCAGCGGACAGACCGCTGCGCCGCACGACCCGAGCGATCTGGGTCTGCTCTGTGCAGTCCACCACAACCACGGCGTCAAGCTGGCGAGCCCATCGCCCGGACTCTGTGAGCAGCGGGATGTCGTGCACGATCAATCCGGCGCCAGCCTGCAAGGCCTGCTCAATCCGTTGCTCGCTGTGCAGGGCCACCAAAGGGTGCACGATGGCCTCCAGCTGGCTACGGGCCTCCGGTTGGCTGAAGGCCAGTTGCCGCATACGCGCGCGGTCCAACGCGCCCGATGCATCGACATACGCGTCACCGAAGGTACTTTGGATGGCTGACATGGCCGCGCCCCCGGGCCCGGTCACGTCCCGGGAAATCTGGTCGGCATCAATCAGGACAGCGCCAAGGGCTGCCAGCATCTGGCCCACGGTGCTCTTGCCACTGCCAATGCCGCCTGTCAGTCCCACGCGCGAGGGCTGTCGGGAGGTTGCCATGGAGGTCTGTCAGAGTCCGAAGAGCCCGAGCACTGTACCCAGAATGGCGTTGGGCCCAAACACCATCGCGGTGAGCCCTGCGCCGACCAGAAAGGGGCCGAATGGGATGTAGCCACCTTCACGCAAGCTGCTGAAAATCTTCATGGCGATCCCGATGATGGCGCCAATTACCGAAGACATCAGAATAATGGGCACCAGGGCCTGCCAGCCGAACCAGGCCCCCAAAGCCGCAAACAGTTTGAAGTCTCCGTAGCCCATCCCTTCCTTGCCGGTGGCCAGCTTGAATCCCCAATACACCAGCCAAAGTGACAGGTATCCCGCGGCTGCACCCATGACCGAGGCAAACAACGGCACGTTGATCCATTGCAGGGCCGACGCCAGCAGTCCCGCCCAGAGCAAGGGCAGGGTAATGTCATCCGGCAAGAGTGTGGTGTCCCAGTCAATGAATGCCAGAGCCACCACAGCGGCCGAAAAGCCGCACCATGCCAACCCTGTGGGTGTCGCGCCCCAGCGGTGGATGCAGAAGAAGAACAGCGCCCCCGTCGCCAGCTCGACCAGCGGGTAGCGGAGGCTGATGCGCGTCTTGCAGGACGAGCAACGTCCACGCAGAAACAGGTAACTCAAAACCGGAATGTTTTCATGCCACCGCACTACATGCCCGCAAGCCGGGCAGCGGGAGCGTGGCGTCATGAGGTTGAAGGTGGGCTGCGTGTCCTCTGGCAGTTCTTTGCCCTGGTTGGATGCTTCGACCAGCGCCAGTTCTGCTGCCCATTGCCTCTCCATCATTTTGGGAAGGCGGTAAATCACCACATTCAGAAAACTACCGAAAAGCAAACCAATCACGCCGCCGATAGCGGCGTCCAACCACGCTTCAAGCACCATTACACAACCTGACCGAGCTTGAAGATGGGGAGATACATCGATACCACGATCCCGCCGATGAGCGTGCCCAGAAACACGATGATGATGGGTTCCATCAGGCTGGATAGGCCTGCGACCATGTCGTCCACCTCCGCCTCGTAGAAGTCTGCGGCCTTGCCGAGCATGTGGTCGATGGAGCCGGATTCTTCGCCGATAGCGCACATCTGTAGCACCATGGATGGAAAGATATTGGCATTTCCCATAGCTGCGGTGAGGCTTGTGCCCGTGGAAACTTCCTGTTGGATCTTATCCGTGGCTATGGAGTACACCGAGTTGCCCGCAGCTCCTCCCACCGAATCTAGTGCCTCAACCAGTGGTACTCCGGCGGCGAACATGGTGGATAGCGTACGAGTCCAGCGCGCGACGCAAGATTTGTCGATCAAAGGGCCAAACACGGGAATACGCAGCAGAAGTCGGTCCATGAACATCTGCATCTTTTCGTTACGGCGCCATGCCTGCATGAAAAAGAAGAAGCCCCCGCCGATGACGCCGAAAATAAGCCACCACCATTTGACAAATACCTCGCTGATAGCCATCACGAACAAGGTGGGCGCGGGTAAGTCTGCACCGAAAGAGGTGAAGACCTCTTTGAATGCGGGAATGACGAAAATCATAATCACTGTCACAACCACGAAAGCCACAATCACCACAGAAATAGGATACATGAGAGCCGATTTAATCTTGGATTTAATTGCCTCTGTTTTTTCCATGTACGTGGCCAGTCGATCCAGAAGGGCTTCCAAAATACCTGCAGCCTCGCCCGCCTCTACCAAATTGCAGTAGAGGCTATCAAAGTACATCGGGTACTTTCTGAAGGCACCGTTGAGCGATGTCCCTGTCTCGATATCGGAACGAATGTCGTTGAGCAGCTTGGTGACGCTGGCATTGGTATTACCGCGACCCACAATATCGAAGGCCTGTAACAATGGTACGCCGGCCTTCATCATGGTTGCCAACTGGCGTGTAAACAGCGCAATATCCTTCGGCTTGATCTTCTTGCCTGAGCGCATGCGGCGCTTCTTGATTTTTGTAGGAAAAACCCCTTGGCGACGCAAGGTCGCTTGCACCTGGTTTTCTCCGACCGCGCGGATTTCTCCTCGCACTATCTTTCCGTTGCGGTCCTTGCCCTCCCACTCGAAGACAAAATCTTTAATATCTTTAGCTGATGCTGCGGTAGCCATGGTGCCCTCGTCCTCGAATATTATTCGTTGGTCACAGCCAGCACTTCTTCCAGCGAAGTGAGGCCTAATTTGGCCTTGTAGAGCCCCGATTCGCGCAGCGATCGAACACCCTCGGCACGAGCCTGCTCCGCGATCTCCAGTGCACTCCCATCACGGAGAATGATGCGTTGGATCTCTTCGGAAACCGGCATTACCTGATAGATGCCGAGTCGCCCTTTGTAGCCGTTGTTACAGGCCGAGCAACCGACGGGACGGTAGGTAACCCATGAACCATCAATCTCGTGCTCTTGATACCCTGCGTCTACCAGAGCCTCGTGCGGGATGTCGGCAGGAACCTTGCACACCGGACACAACCGACGGGCCAGTCGCTGCGCTGTAATGAGAATTACGCTGGATGCAATATTGAATGGCGCTATACCCATGTTACGCATGCGCGTGAGTGTGGTCGGGGCGTCATTTGTGTGCAGGGTAGAAAGTACCAAGTGGCCCGTCTGCGCTGCTTTGATGGAAATATCTGCAGTTTCTAGATCTCTAATTTCACCTACCATGATGATGTCGGGGTCTTGGCGCAGAAATGATTTCAATGCCACTGCAAAGGTCAGCCCCGCCTTCTCATTCACGTTGACCTGATTGACACCAGGCAAGTTGATTTCGGAAGGGTCTTCGGCTGTTGCGATATTGACACCAGGCTTGTTGAGCAGGTTCAAGCAGGTGTAAAGAGATACAGTTTTACCTGAGCCTGTAGGACCGGTGACCAGAATCATCCCATAGGGGCGACCGATGGCTTGGAGCAATCGCTCTTTTTCTACGGGCTCGTAGCCCAACGCATCAATACCGAGTTTGGCACTACTCGGGTCCAAAATGCGGATTACGATTTTTTCACCGAACAAGGTTGGCAAGGTGCTCACGCGAAAGTCGATGACTCGATCTGGCCCTACCTTGAGCTTCATGCGGCCATCCTGGGGCACGCGCTTCTCGGAAATGTCCAGCCGCGAGATCACCTTGATGCGGGATGCCAGCTTATCTTTAATTGCGATCGGTGGAGATGCAATTTCGCGCAATTCGCCGTCGATGCGGAAGCGAACCCGGTATTGATGCTCATAAGGCTCAAAATGCAAATCTGAGGCGCGCATATTGAATGCATCGAGCAGCATTTTGTGCAGGAACTTGACAATAGGCGCGTCTTCAACTTCTGTGGCGCCAGTATCCGCTTCTTCAGGCGCATCCTCAATGGCAATGTCATCAAAAGTAAAATCACCTCCGCCACTCACGAGTGTATCCATAGACTCGCTCGTGGATTTTGTGGTCGCTTCTACCAGTCGGCTGAGCTTGTCATACTCCGCAATAATCCAGTCTACCCCCATTTGAGTGGTGAACTTGATTTTTTCTGCGGCTTCCTGGTCCGTTGGGTCGGCCGTTGCAACGATCAGTCGGTTATTGCGTTTGCTCAGAACCACCACGCGATATGCCTGGCATATCTTGTTATCCAGCAGTTCTTTGGGGAGGCGCAACGGATCAATGGCGTCCAGATCGAGCAAAGGTGCGCCAAAGACTGCCGACACCGTGTGCGCGAGATCGGCTGCAGAAACAGCGCCCGAACCCGTCAGTTCAGCAATGAAACTGGTTCGACTGATTTGTGATTTTTTGTAAATGTCTTCCGCTGACTTTTGGGTCAGTTTGCCGGCGGACATCAGGGCACGGCCAAGCCCCGGCAGAGCGACTGCGGAAGCTTCTTTGAGGGCAGTATCAACAGCGGCCATGTAACCGGAAATATGTTAGGTGTGGAAAAGAAACCATCCTATCATCACCGATCAACCATGGACTGTACAGCGGCGCATATTGGCAACGGCGCCACAAACCAAGGCTTGGAAGCGTAATCGCGCAGTGCTTTTGGTCGGGGTGAGAGGATTCGAACCTCCGGCCTCTACGTCCCGAACGTAGCGCTCTACCAGGCTAAGCTACACCCCGCATATTGCAATCGCGTTTGCAAATGGATTGAATGCCTTTTTCAATTCCGCCGCTCAAGCAATTGCGAGGCCAATTCTAGCAAACCCTCCGAGTAGGCATTGGCTGGTAATTGTCGGGCGGCGGCCATGGCGCGGTGTGCTTCTGCGAAGGCTGCGGCGCGCGTAACGTCCAAGGCGCCAGTCTGGCGGACAATGCTCACGATCTCTGCCAATTGTTCGGTCGAGCCTTGTTCGATAGCTTGGCGAACAACCTCCGCTTGACTAGAAGTCCCCCGCTCCATCGCGGCGATCAGCGGGAGTGTGGATTTGCCTTCGCGCAAGTCATCCCCGAGATTTTTGCCCATTTCTGCGGCGTCGCCGTCGTAGTCCAGCACATCGTCAATGATCTGGAAAGCGGTGCCCAGTGCCTGCCCGTAAGTTGCACATGCTTCTTCCACGCCGGGGGTGCTGTTGGCAAGGATGGCGCCCAGCCGGGCGCTGGCTTCGAACAGTTTGGCTGTTTTGGAGCGGATAACACGCAAATAGCCTGCCTCGTCCAGTGAGGCATCGTGCATGTTCATGAGCTGGAGCACTTCACCTTCAGCAATCACGTTCGTGGCTTCGGAGAGAATTTCCATGATGCGCATGCTTCCGGCCTCAACCATCATCTGGAATGACCGGGTGTGCAGAAAGTCGCCCACGAGGACACTGGCAGGGTTGCCGAAGGTTTCGTTCGCTGTGGGGCGGCCACGGCGCAGCGTGGATGCGTCCACCACATCGTCATGCAGCAATGTCGCTGTGTGAATCAGTTCGACCACCGCAGCCAGGCTGTGCCGATGGGCGCCACGGTAACCTAAGGCTCCGCATACCATCAGTAACAGGGCAGGGCGCAGGCGCTTGCCGCCCGCAGCGATGATGTACTGCGAAATCTGGGCCACCAGAGGGACGCTGGATGTCAGTCGCTGACCGATGACCTTGTCAACCTCGTGCATGTCTTGTGCAACGAGCGCGAGGGGGGAAGCTGTGGGGGCGGTATGGTCAGTCAAGATGATGGTCACAGAAAGTGCCGGAATTATAGGAAGGCGCGCCGCGCCGACCGTAAGCCCATCGGCATTTGACGTCCCCATGCCGAGTGGTGCGATAGGGTCTGGTCAAACGTCGGGAGGCGTGCTATGATTGCGAGCTCTGCAGAAATTCGTCTGCAGAACTCAAATCAAGAGGTCAACATGTACGCGGTCATAAAAACCGGCGGCAAGCAGTATCGCGTTGCTTCCGGCGAAAAAATTAAAGTAGAACAGATTGCTGCGGACGTAGGCCAGGAAATTGTGATCGACCAAGTTCTGGCAGTCGGCAACGGCGCTGAGCTGAAGGTTGGTACACCCCTGGTGTCCGGCGCAACCGTGAAAGCCACTGTTGTGGCCCACGGCAAGCACGACAAAGTGCACATCTTCAAGATGCGCCGTCGCAAGCACTATCAAAAACGCCAAGGCCATCGCCAGCAGTTCACTGAGCTGCAAATCGGTGCGATTGCTGCTTAATCGAAGGAGCTAGTCATGGCACAGAAAAAAGGCGGCGGCTCTACGCGAAACGGGCGCGACTCCAAGCCAAAGATGTTGGGTGTCAAGGCGTTCGGTGGTGAATTGATCAGCGCAGGTTCGATCATCGTGCGCCAGCGTGGCACGCGCTTCCACCCCGGCACCAATGTCGGCGTGGGCAAGGATCACACGCTGTTTGCCCTAGTGGACGGCCACGTGTCGTTTGGTACCAAGGGTGCATTGTCCAAGTCCACGGTCAATGTGACACCCGCCTGAGGATTTTTCCTCTGGCACTCATCGAAGCCCCGCTTTGTCGGGGCTTTGTTGTTTGGTCTGTACGCGTTACTGATGTGTTGTTGGTGCGTGGTGGCTGGAGTACGCGTCGCCATTCCGCCACAATGGATTGCCAGCGGATGCTGCGGACCCTTTTGTAAACTGGATACCCCATGAAGTTCGTCGATGAAGCCTTTATTGACATTGCCGCTGGTGATGGTGGCAATGGCTGCGTGTCGTTCCGGCACGAAAAATACAAGGAGTTCGGCGGCCCCAATGGTGGTGACGGGGGGCGCGGCGGGCATGTGTTCGCCGTGGCTGATCCCAATCTGAATACTTTGGTGGACTATCGCTACTCGCGCCGCCACGAGGCCAAACGCGGTGAGCATGGCATGGGCTCCGACATGTTCGGTGCTGCGGGTGCCGACATCACCCTCAAGATGCCGGTTGGCACCATCATCAGCGATGCCGAGACGGGCGAGGTGCTGTACGAGCTGCTGACACCGGGCGAGGTCATCACCATTGCCAAGGGGGGGGACGGCGGCTTCGGCAACTTGCGTTTCAAGAGCGCCATCAACCGCGCTCCGCGCCAAAAAACGCCCGGCTGGCCGGGAGAGAAAAAGAACCTCAAGCTGGAATTGAAGGTGCTGGCTGATGTCGGCCTGCTGGGCATGCCCAACGCGGGCAAGTCTACCTTTATCACGGCGGTGTCCAACGCGCGGCCGAAGATTGCGGACTACCCTTTCACCACATTGCACCCCAACCTGGGCGTTGTGCGGGTGGGGCCTGAGCAGAGTTTTGTGGTGGCCGACATTCCCGGTCTGATCGAGGGCGCATCCGAAGGTGCGGGCTTGGGGCACCAGTTCCTGCGCCATCTGCAGCGCACGCGCTTGTTGCTGCATATCGTTGACGTGGCGCCGTTCGATGAGGCGGTGGACCCGGTGGCCCAGGCCAAAGCCATCGTGAACGAGCTCAAGAAATACGACCAGCAGCTTTACAACAAGCCGCGCTGGCTGGTTTTGAACAAGCTGGACATGGTGCCCGCCGAGGAGCGCGAGGCGCGTGTGAAGGACTTTGTGAAGCGCTTCAAATGGAAGGGCCCGGTGTTCGAAATTTCCGCCTTGACCCGCGAGGGCTGCGAGCCGCTGATCCACGCCATCTTCCGCCACGTGCAGTCCGAGCAGCGCACGGAGAACGAGCCGGTGGAGGTGGATCCTCGTTTTGCGGGTGACGCGCCGGCTTGACGCCTTGAGGTCCAGAGCAAAGATTTGCTATATTTTTAATAGCTACTCAGGCATGAAGCAGTAGCGCTATCGGCATCAAAGACATCAAAATGGTTTCCAGCGTATTGAGAGATGCCCGCCGCATCGTGGTGAAGGTGGGCTCCAGCCTTGTGACCAATGAAGGGCGTGGACTGGATGAAACTGCCATCGGCGAGTGGAGTCGCCAACTGGCCGCTCTTGTACGCGGCGACGGGGGCGCACCGCGCGAGGTGGTGATGGTGTCCAGTGGCGCCATTGCCGAAGGCATGAAGCGTCTGGGCTGGACCACGCGACCCCAGGAAGTCCACGAGTTGCAGGCTGCTGCAGCGGTGGGGCAGATGGGGCTGGCGCAGATGTACGAAACCAAGCTGCGCGAGCAGGGCATGGGCAGCGCGCAGGTGCTGCTCACCCATGCCGACCTGGCCGATCGCGAGCGCTATCTCAATGCGCGCTCTACCCTGCTCACGTTGCTGCGTTTGGGTGTGGTCCCGGTGATCAACGAAAACGACACGGTGGTCAATGACGAGATCAAGTTTGGCGACAACGACACGCTGGGTGCGCTGGTGGCCAACCTCGTGGAGGCCGACGCCCTGATCATCCTCACGGACCAGAAGGGGCTTTACACCGCTGACCCGCGCCGGGACCCATCCGCACAATTTGTGCACGAGGCCAAGGCGGGTGATCCGGCGCTGGAAGCGATGGCGGGCGGCGCGGGATCGAGCATCGGCAAGGGCGGAATGATCACCAAGATCCTGGCGGCCAAGCGTGCGGCGGGCTCCGGCGCATCGACCGTGATCGCCTGGGGGCGCGAGCCCGATGTGCTGGTTCGTCTCGTGAATGGCGAGGCACTGGGCACCCTCCTGGTCGCGCAAACGCAGAAAAAGCAGGCCCGCAAGCAGTGGATGGCCGACCATCTGCAGCTGCGCGGCTCCGTGGTGGTGGACGCGGGTGCGGCCGCCAAGGTGCGCGATGAAGGCAAAAGCCTCCTGCCCATCGGCATGACGGCGGTGGAGGGCGACTTTTCGCGTGGCGATGTGATTGCTGTGCGCGACGGGGCCGGAGTCGAAATCGCACGTGGCTTGGCCAACTATGCGGCTGCCGAAGCACGCCTGCTGTGCCGCAAGCCGTCAACGGAGTTTGAGAAACTGCTGGGCTACATGGCGGAGCCGGAGATGGTCCACCGCGACAATCTCGTGCTGGCGCAGGGCGCCTAGAGATTCACAGCGTGCATCGAGCAGCGTGTGCACCGGTTCTGGGCTGAGAAGCGAACCACCCACCAAAACAAAACGCCTGCATTTGCAGGCGTTTTGCATGGAGCGCTCCTGGGTCAGCGCGGCGTATCTGATACCGATGGGATACCGTCAAGCTCTCCCGGCATGCTGTTTTGCGGATCGGGGTCGAAGCTGGCCCCCGGTGGGAGTTCCATGCCCGGATTGACGAGCATGGAGCCCGTGCGAAACATGTTCGCAGCGCCGGTGTGTTCGCCCTCTCTGGTGCGCAAGCCACTGCGCAAATAGCGGTTGCGCTGTTCGTGGCGCGGGAGATAGCGGGCCAGTTCGGTCAGCGCCATTTCGTAAACGCCACGTTTGAACTCGACCACCACATCCAGCGGAACCCAGTAATCGTTCCACCGCCAAGCGTCAAACTCCGGGTGGTTGGTGGCGCGCAGGTTCAAGTCCCAGTCATGCCCCATCAATTGCAGCAGGTACCAGATCTGCTTCTGGCCCTTGTAGTGACCGCGTGCATCGCGGCGGATGTACCGGTCAGGCACCTCATAGCGCAACCAGTCCCGGGTGCGGGCCACCACGCGAACGTGGTTGGGCAATAATCCCACCTCCTCATGCAGCTCGCGGAACATGGCCTGCTCGGGGGTCTCGCCCCGGTCAATGCCACCCTGCGGGAACTGCCAGCTGTGGGTGCGTATGCGCTTGCCCCAAAACACCTGGTTTTTCTGGTTGAGCAGGATGATGCCGACGTTCGGCCGAAAGCCGTCCCGGTCAAGCATAATCAAACCCCAAATTTTTAAACTGTGTCCATTATGCACGGCGCCTAGCGCGCAGCAAGTGGACGGCCCCGTTCTGCCTGCAATCGACTCCCGATGAAAGCCTCCCAATTCTTCATTTCCACCCTCAAGGAAGCTCCGGCGGACGCCGAAGTGGTCAGCCACAAACTCATGACGCGGGCCGGGCTGATCAAGAAGCTGGGCGCTGGCATCTATAACTACATGCCCTTGGGCCTGCGCGTGATCCGCAAGGTGGAAGCTATCGTGCGCGAAGAAATGAACCGCGCGGGCGCCGTGGAGCTGACCATGCCGGTGGTGCAGCCCGCCGAGCTCTGGCAGGAAACGGGCCGCTTTGAGAAAATGGGTCCTGAGCTGCTGCGCATCCAGGACCGCCATGGCCGCGACTTTGTTGTGCAGCCGACGAGTGAAGAAGTGATCACTGACATCGCACGCCAGGAGCTCAAGAGCTACAAGCAGTTGCCGAAGAACTTCTACCAGATCCAGACCAAGTTCCGCGACGAGCGCCGTCCCCGTTTTGGCCTCATGCGCGGCCGCGAGTTCATCATGAAGGATGCCTACAGCTTTGACCGCGACCAGGCGGCCGCCAAGGCCAGCTACCAGGTGATGGCGCAGGCCTACCGGCGAATCTTTGACCGCTTCGGCCTGACCTACCGCGCCGTGGCCGCTGACAGCGGTGCCATCGGGGGCGACCTGTCAGAAGAATTCCAGGTGATTGCTGCCACGGGGGAAGACGCCATCGTCTACTGCCCGCAGAGCGACTACGCCGCCAACATGGAAAAGGCCGAAGCGCTGGCCCCCACCGGACCACGCGGCGCTGCCACGCAGGCGCTGACCAAGACGGCCACACCGGGCAAGAGCACCTGCGCCGATGTGGCGGAACTGCTGGGTGTTCCACTCAACACCACCGTGAAGTCGCTGGTGCTGGCCACGGACGACACCAACGAAGCCGGCGAGATCATCAAGACCCAGGTCTGGCTGCTGCTGCTGCGTGGCGACCATGACATGAACGAGATCAAGGTCGGCAAGGTGCCCGGACTGGCGGGCTTCCGCTTTGCGACGCTGGGCGAAATCGAGGACCACTTTGGCTGCAAGCCGGGGTACCTGGGCCCCATTGGCCTCAAGAAACCTTTGAAGATCGTGGTGGACCGCGAAGTTGCTGTGATGGCGGACTGGATTTGCGGCGCCAACGAAGTGGACTTTCACATCACCGGCGTCAACTGGGGTCGTGACCTGCCCGAGCCCGACATGGTGGCTGACCTGCGCAACGTAGTAGCGGGCGACCGCTCCCCGGACGGCAAGGGCGAGCTGGCGATCGAGCGCGGCATCGAAGTGGGCCATGTGTTCTACCTGGGCACCAAATACAGCAAGGGCATGAACGCAACCTTCCTGGGCGACGATGGTAAGCCGGCGTTCTTCGAGATGGGTTGCTACGGCATTGGCGTGACGCGCCTGCCCGCTGCCGCTATTGAGCAAAACCACGATGAGCGCGGCATCATTTGGCCGGACGCCATTGCACCGTTCACGGTGGTGGTTTGCCCCGTGGGCATGGACCGCAGCGAGGCCGTCAAGGCCACGGCCGAGCAGCTGTATGCCGACCTGCTGGCCGCAGGCGTGGACGTGATCCTGGACGACCGTGGCGAGCGTCCCGGCGCCATGTTTGCCGACTGGGAACTGATCGGCGTGCCCCACCGCGTGACCATCGGCGACAAGAGCCTGAAGGAAGGTGTGGTCGAGTACCAGCACCGCCGTGACACCGCAGCCACCAAGGTGGCCGTGGCCGACATCCTGGCCCACGTGAAGGGCCGCATGGCCGTATGAGCAAGAGCGGCGCTCCCTTGAACGCTCCGTGGGTTGCTGCCGCTGGCGGCCCCGGGGGGCTGTCGCGCCGCGGCTGCCTGGTGTCGCTGGCGTCACTGGCAGCGCCCGCTGCCTGGCTGGGTGCTCCGCAGGTGGCGCACGCCGGCGGGCAGCTGGAGGAGCCCCTGATGGATTCGGTGCGTACCGCACTGAGTTCGGCCATTGCCAACCAGGCACCGCCTGAGCCGGAGTTTTTCACCACCGAAGCGCGCCTGCACTACCTGCGGTGGCTGGGCACGCAGAGCGATCGGTTGCGCCCGCGCAAGCCGGACCTGGAGGTGCGCCGCGACTTCCTGCAGACGGTCTGGTACGAATCCAAGCGCGCGGGGCTGGATGTCTCTCTGGTCCTGGGGCTGATCCAGGTGGAAAGCGGATTCCGCAAGTTTGCGGTGTCCAGCGTCGGAGCGCGGGGTTACATGCAGGTCATGCCCTTCTGGACGCGCGTGATTGGCGACGGCGACCCGGGCAAGCTGTTTCACATGCAGACCAATCTGCGTTTTGGCTGCGTCATCCTGCGCCACTACATTGACCGGGAGCAGGGCGACCTGTTCATGGCACTGGGCCGCTACAACGGCAGCCGAGGCCGGTCGCCTTACCCAGATGCCGTGTTTGCGGCCCAGCGCAAGTGGCTGTTTGCCGACCGGCCGCAGTCGCCCGCCGCTTGATTCAGTGAACAGGGCATGACGTGGGCCGGGCCCCGGTCACTGCGCGGTGGTTGCTGCGGGCGCTGACGGGTTCACAGCGGTGCCGCCAGAGGCCCCGCCCAGCCGGGACACCATGACCTGGTCGATGCGGTAGCTGTCCACGTCCAGCACCTCAAACTTGTAGCCGCCCCAACTCACGCTGTCGGTGCGGCGCGGCACGCGGCGCAGCATCACCATCAGGAAGCCCGCCAGGGTTTCATATTCGCCAGTGTGCGGCAACTCGTCCAGCGACAGTGCGTGCAGCACATCCTCAATGGGCGTCACACCGTCGATGAGCCAGGAGTTTTCATCCCGTCGCACGATCTGCTCCTCATCCACCGGGCCCACCAGATCGCCCATCACGGTGCTCATCACGTCGTTCAGCGTGACCACGCCCACCACCAGGCTGTATTCGTTCACGATGACCGCAAAGTCCTCGTGCACCTGGCGGAACTGCTCCAGCACTTCCGACAAGGTGAGCCGGTCGGGCACGATCAGCACCTTGCGCACCAGGCTGTCGTCGGCCAGTGAAATCGGCTGGTTGTTCAGCACGCGCTGAAACAGGTCCTTGGCATCCACATAGCCGACCACATGGTCGATGTCGCCCTCGCAGACCGGGTAGGTTGAAAACGGCTCGGCTGCAATGCGCAGGCGGATCACCGAGTCGGGCTCGTCGCGCAGGAAGAACGCCACCCGGTCGCGCGGCGACATGGCGCTGGACACAGTGCGCGTGTCCAGCTCAAACACGTTGGTGATGACCTGTTGCTCGCGCGCTGCCAGCACCCCGGCGCGGGCACCGGCCTCCATCATCGCCAGGATATCGTCCGAGGTGATGCGGTCGTCCCGCAACGATGACAAGCCCAGCAGGCGGAACAGCGCGTCCGCCCCCCGGCTGTAGAACCACACCAGCGGCCGCAACAGCGTCATGCACCAGGCCATGGGCTGTGCCAGCCGTATCACCAGCCGTTCGGGCTCTGCCATGCCCAGGCGTTTGGGGAACAGGTCGGCAAACAGGATGAACAGCGAGGTAATGATGAGGAAGGAGGCCAGGAACCCCGCCCGCTCGGCCGAGGGGCCCGACATCCACAGCGCAAACAGTTCGCTGAAATGCGGGCTCAGCGCCCCTTCGCCCACGATACCGCCCAGGATGGCCACGGCGTTTTGTCCCACCTGCACCACCGTGAAATAGTCGCCCGGCTGCTCTTGCATGCGCAGCACCCGGTCCGCGCGCGCGTCGCCTTCGTCGGCCATCTGGCGCAGGCGCAGGCGGCGGGCGGCCGCAAGCGAAATCTCGGCCATGGAGAAAAAGGCGCTGGCTGCAATCAGCAGCCCGATCACGAAGAGGCTTTGGGACAGGGTCATGGGACGAGGGTGGAGCCGGTGCACAGTGTGTGTGCCACGGGCCACCAAGTGTATCTGCGCACCTTGTGCGCCGGCCTGCTGATGTTGTCTGGGTGGGTGGTGCCAACCCTGCGCCAGGCCGTTGCTTGGCGTGGCGGGGGAGGCGGCACCAGCAGGCGACCGCGCTACTTACTGCACAAAGCCGATGCGGCTGCGCCCCGTGGCGGCCTTGGGCAGGTCGGTGATCTCCACGGTAGATCGACGGTCCAGCCGCGCGTTGCCAAAGCCTGTCATCAGCGCCCGCCGCATCTCGCGCGGGGGCATCTGGGCCAGGTGGTCGAGCACGTCGTCCAGCGGCTCGGGGTCGATCAGGCGGCCCCAGTCATGCCCCGCGCGGATGCCCTGGTACAGATTGCGGGCGATGGTGCGGGCTTGATCCAGCGTGGGCGCCTCCACCTCAAACACGTTCATGCGGTTCAGGATGGGGTCGGGGATGCCGCGCGTGTCGTTGGCTGTGGTGATCCAGATCACCTGGCTCGCGTCGATGGCCACCTCGGCAAACTCGTCGGTAAAGCTCTGGGCTGTGTCGTATTCGAGCAGGCTGTACAGCGCGCCCAGTGGGTCGTATTGCGCATCGCTGCTGGCCTTGTCGATCTCGTCCACCACGATGACCGGGTTGGCGTATTCGCCCTCCACAAGCGCTTCGAACACTTTGCCAGGCCGCGCGCCCTTCCATTGTGCGGACGAGCCCGAGAGCAGCCAGCCAGCGGTCATGGAGCTCATGGGCAGCAGGTTCATGCCCGTGCCCAGCAGTTCGGCCAGATGGCGTGCAAAGTGGGTCTTGCCGATGCCGGGCGGGCCTAGCAGCAGCATGGGCGTGACTTCCAGGCCGTCGCTGCTGTCCTGTGCCAGCGCCACGTGGCGCTTCACGTCGTCCAGCACCTCGGTGAAGTTGGGCAACTGCTCGTACAGGCTGGCCATGTCGGGCACGCCAGAGGGCTTGACCTGAAAACGCTCCGGGCCACGCTCCAGCATGCGTTCGTACACGGTGCGCAGGGTTTCGTATTCGCGCTGGTTGCCCGACTCTTGCAACCGGGCCAGCTTGCGTTCCACATCACCCGGATGGAACACGTTGCGCATCTGGGCCACCGGCAGGCGCAGGGCGGGGGACTGGGGAACAAGGCTATGGCTGGTCATTGCATGCTCCTGTGAGGGTTACGTCACGCAATCATTCAAGCACACAACATGCCCGCTGCTCCATCGGAAAAGCCCCTGATTGGTGCCTCTGTTGCGGGCAAACAAAAAGGGCCGCCCGAAGGCGGCCTGATGGCGGGTGGCGCAACGGCTGCGTCGATCAGCCTTCGGTGCCCAGCACCTGCTTGAGTTCGCCCGATTCGTACATCTCCATCATGATGTCCGAGCCGCCGATGAACTCTCCCTTCACGTACAGCTGGGGGATCGTGGGCCAGTTGCTGTATTCCTTGATGCCCTGGCGGATTTCGTCGTCTTCCAGCACGTTGACGGTGACCACGCTCTTGGGGTCCACGCCGCAGGCCTTCAGGATCTGGATCGCGCGGCCGGAGAAGCCGCACATGGGGAAGCTGGCGCTGCCCTTCATGAACAGCAGGATGTCGCTGGATTTGACGAGGGCGTCGATGCGTTGTTGGGTGTCGCTCATGGGGAAAACTCCTGGTAAAGGGGCTGGCGGGCAGGGGGGGCTAGGAGCCCGCGATGGGGTGGATTATTTCACTGTCTGCGCCAAGGGCCACTGCCCGCCCGTGCAACGCGCAATGCCAGCGAGGTCATTGCGGCTTTGCACCTGGGCAAAGCCGTGGGCGGCAAGCAGCGCCTGCACGGCTTGGGCCTGGTCGTAGCCATGCTCCAGCAGCAGCCAGCCGCCGGGGCGCAGGTGGGTGGGCGCCTGGGCCACGATGGTGCGGATGTCTTCCAGGCCGTCTGCGCCGCTGGCCAGGGCTTGCAACGGCTCGTGCGTCAGCGCGGCCAGGTGTGGGTCGGCGCTGGGGATGTAGGGCGGGTTGGAGACGATGGCATCGAACAGGCCCTCCACGCCCGCCAGCCAATTGGCTGACTGGAACTGCACGGGCAGGCCCAGCCGCTCGGCATTCGCCTGCGCCACGGCCAGCGCATCGGTACTGGCATCCACCGCCAGCACCTGGGCGTCGGTGCGCTGGCTTTGCAGCGCCAGGGCAATGGCGCCGCTGCCGGTGCCCAGGTCCACCACGCGGGGCGATGCCAGCGGGGCGATCACCTCCAGCGCCCAGTCCACCAGGGTTTCGGTGTCCGGGCGCGGGTCCAGCACGCGCGCGTCCACCTGCAGCGGCAGGCCGTAGAACTCCTTGCGGCCGGTGAGGTAGGCCACCGGCTCGCCCGCCAAACGGCGCTGGCACAGGGCGATGAACTGGGTGTGTACTGCTTCGTCCATGGCGTCGGTGTCGTGTGCCAGCAGCCAGGCGCGGCCTGCATCAGGCCGACCCACGGCGTGCAGCAACAGCAGTTGCGCGTCGATACGCGCCAGGCCCAGTGTGTGGGCCTGCGCCAAAGCCTGGGCGAGGGTGGGGGAGGTGGAGTGGTTCACTATTGTTTTGATAGCCGTTCAGGCATGTGAATCTAGCGCTACCTGCCAATTTTTCTCAAATTCTGGCCTGGCTCACGCGGTGGCGCCCATCTCCAGCTCTTCCAGCTGCTCGGCCTCGCGGGCATGCTGCAGGGCCTGCAGCACATCGCCCAGGTCGCCTTCCATCACGGCCAGCAGCTTGTACAGCGTGAGGTTGATGCGGTGGTCGGTCAGGCGCCCCTGCGGGAAGTTGTAGGTGCGGATGCGGTCGCTGCGGTCGCCGCTGCCGATCAGGCCCTTGCGCAGCGCGGCCTCCTTGGCGGCGCGTTCGCTGCGCTCTTTCTCCTGGATGCGGGCCTGCAGCACCTGCAGCGCCTTGGCCTTGTTGCTGTGCTGGCTGCGGCCGTCCTGGCATTCGGCCACGATGCCGGTGGGCAAGTGCACCACGCGCACGGCAGAGTCGGTCTTGTTGATGTGCTGACCGCCCGCGCCGCTGGCGCGGAAGGTGTCGATGCGCAGGTCCGCCGGGTTCAGCGTGACGGCCTGGTGCTCATCGGGCTCGGGCATCACGGCCACGGTGCAGGCGCTGGTGTGGATGCGGCCCTGCGTTTCGGTGGCGGGCACGCGCTGCACGCGGTGGCCGCCGGATTCGAACTTGAGCGCGCCGTAGACATGGTCGCCCTCCACGCGCAGCACGATTTCCTTGTAGCCGCCCAGCTCGCTTTCGTTGGCGCTCATGATCTCCACCTTCCAGCCCTGGGTGGCGGCATAGCGGGTGTACATGCGGGTCAGGTCGGCGGCGAACAGGGCGGATTCATCGCCGCCCGTGCCCGCGCGGATTTCGACGAAGGCATTGCGCGCGTCGTCGGGGTCTTTGGGCAGCAGCAGGCGCTGGAGTTCATCCTCCAGCAGCACCAGCTCGGCCTCGGCGCTGGCGATTTCTTCCTGTGCCATTTCGGCCATGTCGGGCGAATCGGCAGAAGACACCAGCATCTCGCGCGCACCGGCTAGGTCGGCCTCGCGCTGCTGGTAGCGGGCGTAGCGGCCGGCGACCTGCGTGACTTCGGCATGTTCGACGGAGATGCGCCGGTACTGCGCCATGTCGCTCATGATGTCTTCGCGCGAGAGCAGAAAGTCGAGTTCGCCCAGGCGTTGTGCGTAGCGCTCCAGCTGGCTTCGGAGAAAGGGTTTCATGGAATTCTGGGAAAAGGATTTGCTACAGATTTGGTAGCTGGTAGCGCTTATATATCATGCGCTTGAGGCCGATTTGGCTCAAATCGGAACGGCTGCGGAGCGGGCGAGCGCCGCTACAGGCCGTTGTTGTGGGGGGGCTTGCTTTGCGAGCGCAGGAACAGGCGTGAGACGGTCTGGGCCGTCTGGGCGCGCATCTCGGCATCGCCCGCGCGCAGCTCGGCCAGGGTGCCGTGCAGCATCTTTTGCGTGAGGCCGCGCGAGAGGGCTTCGAGCACGGCGTCCACATCCTCGCCCTTGGCCAGCAGCTTCTTGGCGCGGGCGATTTCCAGCGCGCGCCATTCGTCCGTCTGGGCGTTGAGCTGCTGGATCAGCGGCACGACGCCGCCCTCGGCAGCAGCGGGGCTGCGCAACTCCATCCAGTGCATGAAGCTCTGCACACCGGCGTCAATGATGGCTTCGGCCTGCGCCACGGCGGCCTGGCGGTTGGCTTGCGCGGTCTGCACCACAGTGGCCAAGTCGTCCACGGTGTACAGGTAGACGTCGCCCAGGGCTTTCACCTCGGGCTCGATGTCGCGCGGCACGGCCAGGTCCACCATGAAGATGGGGCGGTGGCGGCGCTTCTTGAGCGCGCGCTCCACGGCACCCAGGCCGATGATGGGCAGGCTGCTGGCGGTGCAGCTGATGACGGCGTCGAACTCGTGCAGACGCTCGGGCAGGTCGGCCAGGCGCATCACCTCACCGCCAAAGCGGGTGGCGAGCTTTTCGCCACGCTCCAGCGTGCGGTTGGCAATGGCGATGGCCTTGGGGTTCTTGGCCGCGAAGTGCGTGGCGCACAGCTCGATCATCTCGCCCGCGCCTACAAACAGCACACGGATCTTGGAGAGGTCTTCAAACAGCTGGCTGGCCAGGCGCACGGCGGCGGCGGCCATGCTGATGCTGTGCGCGCCGATCTCGGTGCTGGTGCGCACTTCCTTGGCCACGGCAAAGCTGCGCTGGAACAGCTGGTTGAGCGTGGTGCCTAGTGCGCCGGCCGTTTCGGCGGCGCGCACCGCGTCTTTCATCTGGCCCAGGATCTGGGCCTCGCCCAGCACCATCGAATCGAGCCCGCTGGCCACGCGGAAGGCATGGCGGGCGACGAGGCTGTCTTCGAGGGTGTAGGAGTGCGAGCGCAGCAGCGCGGGGCTCACGCCACCGCTCTGTGCCAGCCAGCCCAGCGTGTGGTCCATGGCCGGCGCCTCGGCCGCACAGTAAATCTCGGTGCGGTTGCAGGTGGAAATGATGGCGGTTTCCACCCCCGGGTGCCGGGTGTTACTGCCCAGCGACTGGCGCAAACCATGCAGGGTGGGCGCAATCTGGTCGAGCGCAAACGCAAACCGGCCACGCAGATCGAGCGGCGCGGTGGTGTGGTTGATGCCGAGGGCCCAGACTGCCATATGCTGCAATTATAAAATTGTTGGCCCGAACAGGCGGCCTTGCTTGTTCAAGCCTTGATTTGGGTCAATTCCATGGGTCCGCTGGACATCGCCAACCACCTCCTCAATTTTGTTGCACCCGCTGCTGCCGTGGCGCTCGTGCTGGTGCTTTCGGGCCGCCTGGTGGGCTCGCGCAGTGCCTCTGCGATGTCGGTGTGGCTGCGTGGGGCGATTCTGTTTGCCGTGGGGGTGGCAGTGCTCGCGGCAGGGCTGGTGCTGTGGGGGCGCGACGGCAAGATGCTCACCTATGCCGCGCTGGTCGTGGCCTGCGCCACCTGCCAGTGGGTGCTGGTGCGGGGCTGGAAGGCCTGAAGCTTTCAGCAAGCCGTCGCATTTTTTGAGGGTTTGCGAGAGGTGCTTTGGAGGGCTGCCGCGCCCTGGTGTCTGATAGCCTCTTTGCATCTTCCCATGCGGCCGCCACGGTCCGCGTCGGCGGAGGCGGCAAGTATCCCTCACACCCACAACCAAAGCTGGAGACACCCCCATGAAGCTGCTGCGTACCTGCATCACCCTGGCCGCAGGCCTGACCTTGGCTGCCGCCGTGCATGCGCAGGCGTTTCCGTCCAAGCCCGTTCGTATCGTGGTGGGTTTCCCCGCCGGCGGGCCGCTGGACCAGCATGCGCGCCTGCTGTCCGACAAGCTGCAGACCGTGTTGGGCCAACCCGTGGTGATGGACTACAAGGCCGGTGCCGGTGGCACCGTGGGTGCGCAGGAGGTCATGCGAGCGCCCCCGGACGGCCACACCATCATGCTGGCCAACACGGGGGTGATGGTTATCAACCCCGCGCTGTACAGCCGCCTGCCCTACGCGACCCTGAAGGACTTTGTGCCCGTGGCGCGCACCGCCATGCAGCCGCTGGCCTTGCTGGTCAACCCCAGCGTGCCCGCGAAGAACCTGCAGGAGTTCATGGCCTATGCCAAGTCGCGGCCCGGCCAGGTCAACTTTGGCTCGGCGGGCAATGGCGGCATCAGCCACCTGGTGCCCGAGATGTTCAAGACGGCCACGGGCCTGTTCATGGTGCACATCCCCTACCGGGGCAGCGCGCCCGCGTTCACCGACCTCATGGGAGGGCAGGTGCAGTTCATGGCCGAGAGCATTCCCCAGGCTGCGTCGTACCACAAGCAAGGCAAGGTGCGCGCCCTGGCCGTGACCAGCAAAGAGCGCAACCCCGCGCTGCCCGAGGTGCCCACGGTGATCGAGAGCGGTATCAAGGGCTTTGAGGTGGTGGGCTTTTACGGCTTTCTGGCGCCCGCAGGCACGCCCAAGGACGTGGTCAACAAGCTCAGTGACGCCTTTGGCCAGGTGCTGCAGATGCCCGACGTGCGCAACCGCATGGTGAGCCAGGGCGCAGACCCGGCGTTTTTGGGCGCAGACGACTTTGCCAAGTTCCTGGCCGCCGAAATGCCGCGCTGGGCGGATGCTGTCAAGAAGTCCGGCGCGAAGATGGATTGACCCTCTGAGGCGCTAAGCGCCTCCCCCCTGAAGGGGGGCGCCACCAGTGGCCCGGTGAGGCCGGCCCACGGTGGCCGCTGGATTGGGATGGGGGTGTTTTGGTGAAGTGGTGCCCTATGGCTTGGCGGGCGAGAAAAAATCCACCCGGTCGGTGATGATGCCGTCCGTGCCCAGCGCGATGAGGCGGTGCGCTGCCCAGTCATCGTTCACCGTGTAGCTCAGCGTACGCATGCCCATGCCGTGCACTTGGGCCACCAGGGCCTGGTCCCACAGCGCATGGTTGCACACGATGGCCCCGCAGCCCAGCGCCTGGGCTTTGTCCAAACACCCGTCCCACAGTGCGTCGATGAGCAGCGCGCGGGGTATGTGGGGGGCGGTGGCCATGGCACCGGCCAGTGCCTCGGGCTTGAATGACGAGAACAGGGGCGGCACAGCCTGGCCTTGCCACAGCCGCGCAGCGTATTCACCCACCACGCGGCCAGTCACTTCTTCCTGCCCCGGCGTGGGCTTGATCTCGATGTTCAGGAAAAAACCGTTGGCGATGCAGTAGCGCGCCAGGTTCTCCAGGGTGGGCAGGGGCTCGCCCGCGTGGCTGCGAGAGTGCCAGCCGCCGGCGTCCAACTGGGCGAGCTCGGCCCAGGGCAGATCACCGCCGGTGCCGTGGCCGTTGGTCGTGCGCTCCAGCGTGGCGTCGTGCATCAGAAAGGGCACGCCGTCGCTGCTCAGCTTGGCGTCGCACTCGAACATGCGGTAGCCGTACTGGGCGCCCATCCGGAACGCGGCCAGGGTGTTTTCAGGGGCCAGCTTGCCAGCGCCACGGTGGGCGATCCAGCGGGGGTAGGGCCAGGGGGCGAGGGGTGAAGAGGGTGCGCTCATGCGGGTTCACCAAATTTCAGCAGATTGCCGTGGGGGTCGATGACGAACATCTCCTTCATGCCCCAGGGCTGGACGGTAGGGGGCGCCAGTTGCAGGCCCCGTGCCGTGAAATCCGCGTGCAGCAAGCCAGTGTCTGCACGCACGTAGCACGAGGTGTTTTCTGCAATGTGACGCTCGGTGCAGTGCCAGAAGTGCAGTTCGCAGCCGTCGCGCTGCAGGATCAGGTAGTTGTCCATCTCCAGCAGCGCGGTGAAGCCCAGCCGTTCGACGTAGAACTGCCGGGTTTCCGCCAGGTGCAGGGAGGCCAGCACCGGCACGGTGGCCAGAATGCCTTGCCCGGCGCGGACGGCTTCACCCAGCTGCACAGGCTCAGCCGGGGATGCGTTTGCCCGTGGTGGCATCGAACGCATGCAGGCGGTCGGGGCGCGGCAGCACATGGATCACCGCGTCGGGCTGCGGCGCGTGGGTGCCTTCTTCCACGCGCACGATGATCTGTTCGCCGTTGAGGCGGCCGTAGATCAGGCGCTCAGCACCCAGCAGCTCCACGGTTTCGACCGTGACGGCCCAGCCCTCGCTGCCCACGTCCAGATGCTCGGGGCGGATGCCGAGGATGGTTCCCGGCTTGGCGCCCGGGGCGTTCTTGAGCAGGTTCATGGGGGGCGAGCCGATGAAGCTGGCCACAAAGGTGGAGGCGGGCGTGTGGTAGACCTCTTCGGGCGTACCGAACTGTTCCATGTTGCCCGCGTTCATCACGATCATGCGCTGGGCCAGCGTCATGGCCTCGACCTGGTCGTGCGTCACGAACAGGCTGGTGATGCCCAGCTCGCGGTGCAGCTTCTGGATCTCCAGGCGGGTCTGGGCGCGCAGCTTGGCGTCCAGGTTGGACAAGGGCTCGTCAAACAGGAACACCTGCGGCTGGCGCACGATGGCGCGGCCCATGGCCACGCGCTGGCGTTGGCCGCCAGACAGTTCACGTGGCTTGCGCTCCAGCAAGTGCGAGAGTTCGAGGATCTTGGCGGCCTTGTCCACGCGGCGCTGGATTTCTTCCTTGGGCACCTTGGCGATCTTCAGGCCATAGGCCATGTTCTCGTAGTTCGTCATGTGCGGGTACAGCGCATAGTTCTGGAACACCATGGCGATGTCGCGCTGGGCGGGTTCCAGGTCGTTGACCACGCGGTCGCCGATGCGCAGTTCGCCGCCGGAGATTTCTTCCAGGCCCGCCACCATGCGCAGCAGGGTGGACTTGCCGCAGCCCGAGGGGCCGACGATGACGACGAACTCGCCGTCCTTGATCTCGGCGTTCACGCCGTGGATGACCTGGTTGGCCTTGGGGCCCACGCCGTAGCGCTTGACGATGTTGCGAAGAGAGAGGGATGCCATATGTGCAATGAATTTGATAGCTACAGGGGCTTATTGAACAAGCGCTTGCAGGGGTTTTGTCCTATTTTTCGGTATCCACCAGGCCTTTGACGAACCAGCGCTGCATCACCACCACCACAAAGGCAGGCGGCAGCATGGCCAGCAGGGCCGTGGCCATCACGATGTTCCACTCGTTGCCTGCATCGCCGCCGGCCAGCATGCGCTTGATGCCGATGACCACGGGGTACATGTCCTCGGAGGTGGTCACCAGCAAGGGCCAGAGGTACTGGTTCCAGCCGTAGATGAACTGGATCACGAACAGCGCGGCAATCGAGGTGCGCGACAGCGGCACCAGGATGTCCTTGAAAAAGCGCATGGGGCCGGCGCCGTCCACGCGTGCGGCCTCCACCAGCTCATCGGGCACCGTGAGGAAGAACTGCCGGAACAGGAAGGTGGCAGTGGCCGAGGCGATCAGCGGCACGGTCAGGCCCGCGTAGGTGTTGAGCATGCCCAGGTTGGACACGACCTGGTAGGTGGGCCCGATGCGCACTTCCACCGGCAGCATCAGCGTGATGAAGATCAGCCAGAAGCAGATGCCCTTGAAGGGAAAGCGGAAGTACACGATGGCAAACGCCGACAGCAGCGAGATGGCGATCTTGCCCAGGGTGATGACGATGGCGGTGATGAAACTCACCCACATCATGCGGGCCACAGGGGCGCTGGAGCCGGGGCCTGAGCCGCCGCCAAACAGCGCATCGTGGTAGGTCTGCCAGAAGTTGCTGCCGGGCACCATGGGCATGGGCACCTGCACGATGTCCTGCGCCGTGTGGGTGGAGGCCACGAAGGCCAGGTACAGCGGGAAGCCGACGATGATCACGCCCAGCACCATGATGAGGTGCGAGAACGCGGTGAGGTAGGGACTACGTTCAACCATTTCAGTACTGCACTTTCTTCTCGACGTAGCGGAATTGGATGACCGTCAGCACCACGACGATGGCCATCAGCACCACCGACTGCGCGGCCGAACCGCCCATGTCCATGGCCTTGAAACCGTCGTGGTAGACCTTGTAGACCAGGATGGAGGTGTCGCGCCCGGGGCCGCCCTGCGTGGTCGAATCCACGATGGCAAAGGTGTCGAAGAACGCGTACACGACGTTGATCACCAGCAGGAAGAAGGTGGTGGGCGACAGCAGCGGGAACTGGATGCTCCAGAACCGGCGCCAGGGGCCGGCGCCGTCGATGGCGGCAGCTTCGATCAGCGACTTGGGGATGGACTGCAGGCCTGCGAGGAAAAACAGGAAGTTGTAGGAGATCTGCTTCCACACCGCAGCAATCACGATCAGCGTCATCGCGTGGTCGGAGTTGAGCATGTGGTTCCAGTCAAAGCCCGACTGGCGCAGCATGTACGCCACCACACCCAGCGAGGGGGAGAACATGAACATCCACAGCACACCGGCCACCGCAGGGGCCACGGCGTAGGGCAGCAGCAGGGCGGTCTTGTAGACGATGGCGCCCTTGATGATGCGGTCGGCAAAGATCGCGAGGATCAGCGACAGGCCAATGCCCACCACCGCCACCAGAATCGAGAAGAAGGCCGTGGTCTTGAAGGATGCCAGGTAGCCTGGGTCCTCGAACAGGGCCTTGAAGTTGTCCAGCCCCACCCATTCGGTGGACATGCCGAAGCTGTCCTGCATCTGGAACGACTGCACCAGGGCCTGGCCTGCAGGCCAGAAGAAGAACACACTGATGATGACCAGCTGTGGCGCCAGAAGCACCCAGGGCAGCCATGCAGAGCGGAAAAGTACGCGTTTTTCCATGACGAAACTCTCAAAAAGAAAACCCCGCCGCCCCGTGAACCATGCTGGTTGACGGGGCGGCGGGCTTTCGGTGTCATCCTGCTGTGGGGCAGGGTGGCACCGACAGATGGTGGACCGTACTTACTTGTTGGCGCGTGCGAAGCGGGCCAGTTGTTCGTTGCCACGGGTCACAGCGGTGTCCAGGGCTTCCTTGGGCGACTTCTTACCCGACCAGATCTGTTCGGTTTCCTCGTCGATGATCGTGCGGATCTGCACGAAGTTGCCCAAGCGGATGCCGCGCGACTTGTCGGTGGCCTTGCGGATCATCTGCGTCACGGCCACATCGGTGCCGGGGTTCTTGTCATAGAAACCAGAGGCTTCGGTGAGCTTGTACGCGCCCATGGTCACAGGCAGGTAGCCCGTGCGCTGGTGGCTGGCGGCCTGCACCTTGGTGTCGTTCAGGAAGTTCAGGAAGCTGGCCACACCCTTGTATTCCTCGGGCTTCTTGCCGGCCATCACCCACAGGCTGGCACCACCGATGGCGGTGTTCTGGGGAGCGCCCTTCACATCAGGGTAGTAGGGCAGGGTGGAGATGCCGTAGGCAAACTTGGCTTCCTTGGCCACGCGGGCGTACAGGCCCGACGAGCCGGTGATCATGGCGCATTCACCGGAGGGGAAGGATGCATCGGCGGTGTTGTTGCGGCCCTTGTAGACGAAGCTGCCTTCCTTGGAGGCCTTGGCCAGGTTCTCGAAGTGGCGAACGTGCAGGGGGGTGTTGATCTGCAGCTGGGCGTCGTTGCCGTCAAAGCCGTTGTTCTTCGATGCGAACAGCGTGTTGTGCCACAGCGAGAAGCTTTCCAGCTGCGTCCAGCTCACCCAGCTGGTGGTGAACGGGCAGCTGTGGCCGCTGGCCTTCAGCTTGGAGGCAGCAGCAAACACTTCGGGCCAGGTCTTGGGCGGCTTGTCGGCGTCCAGGCCGGCCTTCTTGAAGGCGTCCTTGTTGTAATAGAAGATGGTGGTGGAGCTGTTGAGCGGGTAGCTCAGCATCTGGCCGTTGGGGGCGGTGTAGTAGCCGGCCACTGCGGACACGTATTCGGTGGGCTCAAACTTGAAGCCTGCGTCGTTCAGCACCTTGGCCGCAGGCACTATGGCGCCCTTGCTGGCCATCATGGTGGCGGTGCCCACTTCGAACACCTGCAGGATGTGGGGGGCATTGCCGGCGCGGAACGCGGCGATGGCACCGGTCATCGATTCGTCATACTGGCCCTTGTAAGTGGGAACCACTTTGTACTGGGTCTGGCTGGCGTTGTATTGCTTGGCCAGGTCATTGACCCAGTCGCCCAGCGCTGCACTCATCGAGTGCCACCATTGGATCTCAATGGGAGCCTGCGCTTGTGCAGGCACGCAGACCGACATGGCAACAGCAGCACAGACCGCCAGAAGCTTCGTTTTCATGAATATTTCCTCCGAGGATGACGAAAAGCACAAGGGCCGGATGCTATGCAGCCTTTGTGACATTGATATGTCGTTGTCGCATGACCTCGCGGCATGCATCAACCGGGGAAACCCCTTGGGTTACCCGTGAGGGGTGCGATTGTGACCTTTTTGTGACAAGGTGTGGCGCATTTGCCGAGGCTTGCAAGGTTTTGTGCAATGCACCATGCTGGTGACTGTTCACCTGCGTGGGCACCCTCGGTTCGTTCGCGCCGTCGCGCGCCGGACGTTTCCTTCTTTCACCCCTTCTCCTTCATCGCCATGGCCACCAATTCGCTCGACAAGAACAAGATCAAGTTTCTGCTGCTCGAAGGCATCCACTCCTCCGCAGTGGATGTGATCCGGGCGGCGGGCTATACGCAGATCGAGACGGTGTCCGGTGCGCTGCCGGACGAGGAGCTCAAGCGCAAGATCGCTGATGTGCACTTTGTGGGCATCCGTTCGCGCACCCAGCTCACCGAAGAGGTGTTTGCCCAGGCCCACAAGCTGGTGGCAGTGGGCTGCTTCTGTATTGGCACCAACCAGGTGGACCTGAATGCGGCGCGCGAGCGGGGCATTGCGGTGTTCAACGCGCCTTACTCCAACACCCGCTCTGTGGCCGAGCTGGTGCTGGCCGAGGCCATCCTGCTGCTGCGCGGGGTGCCTGAGAAGAACGCCGTGGCGCATCGGGGCGGCTGGCTCAAGAGCGCCGACAACGCCTACGAAATCCGCGGCAAGACCCTGGGCATCGTGGGTTATGGCTCCATCGGCACGCAGTTGTCGGTGCTGGCCGAGGCGCTGGGCATGCACGTGGCCTTCTTTGATGTGGTCAACAAGCTGCCTCTGGGCAATGCGCGGCAGGTGCAGCACCTGCACGACCTGCTGGGCCAGAGCGACATTGTGAGCCTGCATGTGCCCGAGCTGCCCTCTACCGAGGGCATGATCGGCGCCGCCGAAATTGCGGCCATGAAGCCCGGCGGCATCCTCATCAACGCCGCGCGGGGCACGGTGGTGGATATTGAGGCGCTGGCTGCGGCCCTCAAGGCCAAGAAGCTGCTGGGCGCCGCCATCGACGTGTTCCCGGTCGAGCCGCGCACCAACAAGGACGAGTTCCAGTCGCCCCTGCGCGGGCTGGACAACGTGATCCTGACCCCGCACATCGGCGGCTCCACCATGGAGGCGCAGGCCAACATTGGCCTGGAGGTAGCCGAGAAGCTGGTGAAGTACAGCGACAACGGCACCAGCACCTCGTCGGTCAACTTCCCGGAGGTGGCGCTGCCCGCCCACCCTGGCAAGCACCGTCTGCTGCACATCCACCGCAACGTGCCGGGGGTGCTGTCCGAGATCAACCGCATCTTCTCGGACAACGCCATCAATGTGTCGGCTCAGTACCTGCAGACCAACGAGAAGATCGGCTATGTGGTGATCGACATCGATGCTGCCTCGTCCGACCTGGCGCTGGACAAGCTGGCCCGGGTGAGTGGCACCCTGCGCAGCCGCGTGCTGTTCTGAGGCTCTGGCAGGGCTGCTTCGGCTCAGCCGGGCAGCCCTGGCCCGGCAAGCCGTAGGCCGGTGGCTTAAAATCGCGCCCCCACCCCAGGTAGACCCCCATGAATGTACCGATCGCGCTGGCGGCCTTGCAGACGCAGGCCGCCGAGCCTGCCCGACTGCGAGAAATTCCCTATAACTACACCTCGTTCTCCGACCGGGAGATCGTGATCCGGCTGCTGGGCTCCGCCTCCTGGGAGGTGCTGGACCAATTGCGCAAAGAGCGCCGCACGGGCCGCTCGGCCCGCATGCTGTATGAGGTGCTGGGCGATATCTGGGTGGTGCAGCGCAACCCCTACCTGCAGGACGACCTGCTGGACAACCCCGGCCGCCGCAAGCTGCTGGTTGATGCGCTGAACCACCGGCTGGCCGAGATCGAAAAGCGCCGCACCCCCGCCGACGACGCCGACCGCGACCGCCTCGTGGGCGAGCTCGTCGTCGCCGCGCGCCGTGCGGTGGCCGAGTTCAACGCCACTTTCGAGCAGGCCGCGCAGCTGCGCCGCCAGATCCAGAAAACCCTGGGCCGCCTCACGGCCAAGGACAACATCAAGTTCGACGGCCTCTCGCGCGTGTCCCACGTGACCGACGCGACCGACTGGCGCGTCGAGTACCCCTTTGTGGTGCTCACGCCCGACACCGAGGCCGAGATGGCGGGCCTGGTCAAGGGCTGTATTGAACTGGGCCTGACCATCATTCCCCGTGGGGGCGGCACCGGCTACACCGGCGGCGCGATCCCGCTGACGTGGAAGAGCGTGGTCATCAACACCGAAAAGCTCGAAGCCATGACCGAGGTGGAGATGCGCCGCCTGCCGGGCCTGGACCGCGAAGTGGGCACGGTGTGGACCGAGGCCGGCGTGGTCACCCAGCGCGTGGCCGATGCGGCCGAGCGCGCAGGTTTTGTGTTTGCGGTGGACCCGACCAGCGCCGAAGCATCGTGCATTGGCGGCAACATCGCCATGAACGCAGGCGGCAAAAAGGCCGTGCTGTGGGGCACTGCGCTGGACAACCTGGCCAGCTGGCGCATGGTCACGCCCGACGCCCAGTGGCTGGAGGTGACGCGCCTGGACCACAACATGGGCAAGATCCATGACGTGGAGGTCGCCACCTTCGAGCTGCAGTACTTCGAGGCCGATGGCAAGACGCCCGTGCGCACCGAGCGGCTTGAAATTCCGGGCCGCACCTTCCGCAAAGAAGGCTTGGGCAAGGACGTGACGGACAAGTTCCTGGCGGGCTTGCCCGGCATCCAGAAGGAAGGCTGCGACGGCCTCATCACCAGCGCGCGCTGGGTGGTGCACCGCATGCCCGAGCACACGCGCACCGTATGCCTGGAGTTCTTCGGCAACGCCAAGGACGCCGTGCCCAGCATCGTCGAGATCAAGGACTTCATGTTCGCCGAGCAAAAGCGCAGTGGCGTGCTGCTGGCGGGCCTGGAGCATCTGGATGACCGCTACCTGAAGGCTGTGGGCTACGCCACCAAGAGCAAGAAGGGCAACGGCGGCCTGCCCAAGATGGTGCTGATTGGCGACATTGCCGGTGACAACGCCGATGACGTGGCCCGCGTGACCAGCGAGGTCGTGCGCCTGGCCAACACCCGCAGCGGCGAAGGCTTCGTGGCCATCACAGCCGATGCGCGCAAGAAGTTCTGGGCCGACCGCAAGAAGACGGCGGCCATCAGCCGCCACACCAACGCCTTCAAGATCAACGAAGACGTGGTGATCCCGCTGCCACGCATGGCCGAGTACACCGACGGCATCGAGCGCATCAACATCGAACTGAGCCTGCGCAACAAGCTCAAGCTGTGCGACGCGCTGACCGAGTTCTTCGAGCGTGGCAACCTGCCCCTGGGCAAGCACGACGCCGACGACGAGGTGCCTTCGCCCGAGCTTCTGCAAGACCGCGTGGCCCAGGCCATCGCCCTGGTCGAAGAGGTGCGCGCCCTGTGGCAGGGCTGGCTGCACGATGTGGAAACCCTGTTCCCCCAGCTGCAGGACCACACGCTGCGTGCCAGCTGGAAGACCCAGCTGCGTGCGCCGCTGCAAGGCATCTTCACCGGTGCGGCGTTCAAGCCCATCCTGGACGAGGCCGTGGCCATCCACAAGCGCGTGCTCAAGGGCCGCGTGTGGGTGGCGTTGCACATGCATGCGGGCGACGGCAACGTGCACACCAACATCCCCGTCAACAGCGACGACTACGAGATGCTGCAGACGGCGCACGAGGCCGTGGCGCGCATCATGGTGCTGGCGCGCAGCCTCAATGGCGTGATCTCCGGCGAACACGGCATTGGCATCACCAAGCTGGAGTTTTTGACCGACGACGAACTGCGTCCCTTTGCCGAATACAAGCGCAAGGTGGACCCGGAAGGCCGCTTCAATAAAGGCAAGCTGCTCCGAAATCAGGAGCAACCAGGGCATGTTCCACTAGCGCTTGGTGCCGATTCGGCTTCAAAACCTGCGCTGCATGCCGATCTGACCAACGCCTACACGCCCAGCTTCGGGCTGATGGGCCACGAGTCGCTGATCATGCAGCAGAGCGACATCGGCGCCATTGCCGATTCGGTCAAGGACTGCCTGCGCTGCGGCAAGTGCAAGCCCGTGTGCTCCACGCACGTGCCGCGCGCCAACCTGCTGTACAGCCCGCGTAACAAGATCCTGGCGACCTCGCTGCTGGTCGAGGCGTTTTTGTACGAAGAGCAGACCCGCCGGGGCGTGAGCATCAAGCACTGGCAGGAGTTTGAAGACGTGGCCGACCACTGCACGGTGTGCCACAAGTGCGAGAGCCCTTGCCCGGTGAAGATCGACTTCGGCGACGTCACCATGAACATGCGCAACCTGCTGCGCAAGATGGGCAAGAAGACCTTCCGCCCTGGCAACGCGCTGGCCATGACCATGCTCAATGCCACCAACCCCGACACCATCAAGCTGATGCGCTCGGCCATGGTGGACGTGGGCTTCAAGGCCCAGCGCATGGCCGTGGACCTGCTGCGCAAGGTGGGCCGCAAGCAAACGGCCAAGCCGCCAGCCACGGTGGGCACGGCTCCGATCAAGGAGCAGGTGATCCACTTCATCAACAAGAAGCTGCCCGGCGGCCTGCCCAAGAAGACGGCGCGTGCGCTGCTCGACATCGAGGACAAGGACTACGTGCCGATCATCCGCAACCCGCAGGCCACCACGGCCGAGACGGAGGCGGTGTTCTACTTCCCGGGCTGTGGCTCGGAGCGCCTGTTCTCGCAGGTCGGCTTGGCAACCCAGGCCATGTTGTGGCACGCGGGCGTGCAGACGGTGTTGCCGCCCGGCTACCTGTGCTGCGGCTACCCCCAGCGCGGCTCGGGCCAGTTCGACAAGGCCGAGAAGATGATCACGGACAACCGTGTGCTCTTCCACCGCGTGGCCAACACACTCAACTACCTGGACATCAAGACCGTGGTGGTGAGCTGTGGCACTTGCTATGACCAACTGCAGGGCTACGAGTTTGACAAGATCTTCCCGGGCAGCCGCATCATCGATATCCACGAGTACCTGCTCGAAAAGGGCATCCAGCTGCAAGGCAAGGGCGCCTACCTGTACCACGAGCCCTGCCACAACCCCATGAAGCAGCAGGACTCGATGAAGACCGTGAAGGCGCTGGTGGGCGAACAGGTGCTCAAGAGCGACCGCTGCTGCGGCGAGTCGGGCACGCTGGGCGTGACCCGGCCCGACGTGTCCACGCAGGTGCGCTTCCGCAAGGAAGAAGAAATCCGCAAGGGCGAAGCCAAGCTGCGCGAAAGCGGTGCCGTGGGCCCGCAGGACAACGTGAAGATCCTCACCAGCTGCCCCAGCTGTCTGCAGGGTTTGAACCGCTATGAGGGTGACTTGAACAACGGCCTGCTCGAAGCAGACTACATCGTGGTCGAGATGGCGCGCGAGATTCTGGGCGAGAACTGGATGCCCGAGTACGTACACCGCGCCAACAACGGCGGCATTGAGCGGGTGCTGGTCTGATGGCCTGCCCCTTGTGCGCTGAAGACGGCGGCACATTGGTCTGGCGTGGCGAGCGCCTGCGTGTCATCCGCGCGCAGGAGGCGGGGTTCCCCGCCTTCTACCGCGTGGTGTGGAACGCGCACGTGGCTGAGTTCTCGGACCTGACTGCCGCCGACCGCGTGCATTGCATGGAGGCGGTGACGCTGGTGGAGCAGGCCCTGCGCCAGCACCTGGCGCCCACCAAGGTCAACATCGCGGCCCTGGGCAACATGGTGCCGCACCTGCACTGGCATGTGATTGCACGGTTTGACTGGGACAGCCACTTCCCTGCCCCGGTATGGGCCGCAGCGCAGCGGCCCAGCCCCGCAGCACAAGAGGCCGCCGTGTTGGCCCTGCTGCCCGCGCTGGAGGCGCAGCTGCAGTCTCAGCTGGCGCAGTGGGCCGCCCGGTAACCTGGCTGGCAGCTTGTGCCGGGGCGGGTGGGACAATGGCAGCCGTCGTTTCTGACAACAGTTTTCTCAAGGTGATTCCATGGCAGGTTTGAAAGCGGGCGCTCCCACGCCGCAGGCCCTGACGGTGCATGAACAGTCGCGCGTGCTGGAAGTGGGCTTTTCGGATGGCGCCACGTTCCGCATTCCGTTCGAGCTGATGCGCGTGTACTCGCCCTCGGCCGAAGTGCAGGGCCACGGCCCGGGGCAAGAGGTGTTGCAGACGGGCAAGCGCAATGTGGCGCTGGTCAACCTGGAGCCCGTGGGCAACTATGCCGTCAAGCCCACGTTCTCTGACGGGCACGACAGCGGCATCTTCACCTGGGACTACCTCTACGAGCTGGGCCAGAAGCAGGACGCACTGTGGGCGCAGTACACCGAGCGGCTGGCTGCGGCCGGAGCCGATCGCGACGCGCCCATGGCGCCCAAGGGTGGTGCAGGGGGCCATGCCTGCGGCGGCCACTGAGGCTGTGCGCAGACGCGCCGGGGTGCCAGGCACCCTCAGCTGCACAAGCCCCTGTTCACCAAGGTGCTATTGAAAATATAGCTGTCAGCGCAATATTTGCTTGCGCTAGCGGTTGGTTTTTTTCAATAGTGTTCTCCAAATTGCGACAGATGCCCCAATTCAGTGCGGGGTTGTCGCTGTACCTCTGGCGTTCACGCGCCTAGCATGATTCTTATGAGCACCACGCATTTCGGTTTTCAGTCGGTGGACGAGCAGGAAAAGGCACGCCGCGTGCGCGGTGTGTTCGATTCCGTGGCCTCCAAATACGACGTGATGAACGACCTCATGTCGGCGGGCCTGCACCGCGCCTGGAAGGCTTACACCGTGATGGTGGCCAACCTGCGCGAAGGCAGCCAGGTGCTGGACATTGCCGGTGGCACGGGTGACTTGGCGCTGGCGTTCTCCAAGAAGGTGGGCGCCTCGGGCCGTGTGGTGCACACCGACATCAACGAAGCCATGCTGCGCGTGGGCCGTGACCGGCTCATCAATGAGGGCGTGGTGCTGCCCACGCTGGTCTGTGACGCCGAAAAGCTGCCGTTCCCCGATGCGCATTTCGACGTGGTGAGCGTGGCCTTTGGCCTGCGCAACATGACCCACAAGGACCAGGCCATTGCCGAGATGTGCCGCGTGCTCAAGCCCGGCGGCAAGCTGCTGGTGCTGGAATTTTCCAAGGTGGCCAAGCCGCTGGAGAAGGTGTACGACTGGTACTCATTCAAGGTGCTGCCCCAGCTGGGCAAGCTGGTGGCGGGCGACGACGCCAGCTACAGCTACCTGGCCGAGTCCATCCGCATGCACCCGGGGCAGGAAGAACTCAAAAGCCTCATGCAAAAAAATGGTTTTGGGCATGTGGACTATCACAACATGACGGGGGGAATTGTCGCCCTCCATGTTGGAATCAAGTGCTGAGCGGTTTGCTCGGTCGATAACGGAGACGGAGAAGTCATGATGAAACTGTGGTCTGTGGTGTTGGTCGCGATGCTGGCGTTTGCACACGCCGATGCCGACGCCGCGCGGCGACTGGGTGGTGGCAAATCGGTGGGCAAGCAGTCCAGCAACGTGACGCAGCGCGAGGCGGCCACGCCGCCCGCTGCACCGGGCGCACCTGCACAGAGTGCGACCAACACGGCGGCGGCCGCCAAGCCTGCCACCGCTACGCCGGCAGCAGCCCCGGCCGCACCGGCCAAGAAGCCCTGGGGCGCCATGCTGGGCGGCCTGGCAGCGGGGCTGGGTCTGGCCTGGCTGGCGCACTCGCTGGGTCTGGGCGCAGGCTTTGCCAACATCCTGATGATTGCGCTGCTGGCGCTGGCGGCGTTTGCCATCTTCAAGATGGTCATGCGGTCGCGCAACGGTGGCGGCAATGGCACGGGCAACGCGGCGGGTGGCGCTCCGTTCGCCTTCCAGGGCGCAGGGGCCGCAACGCCTGCCGCTGCGCAGGTGCCTCCGCAGTACAGCCCCAACAACGTGGGCAACGACGCATCGGCCCGCCCCTGGGAGCGCAGCAGCATGGCGTTTGACGCCTCGCGCGCTGGTCAGGGTGGCGTGGGCTCGGGTGTGGTGATCGGCTCGGGCCTGTCGGGCTCGCAGAACTGGGGTGTGCCCGCAGACTTCGACACCGAGGGTTTCCTGTCGGCCGCCAAGCGCAACTTTGTGACCCTGCAAGGCGCGTGGGACCGGTCGGACATCGCCACCCTGCGGTCCATGATGACGGACAACATGCTCGATGAAATCCGCACCCAGCTGGCCGAGCGCGAAGCCCACCGGGGCACGCAGCCCAACCACACCGATGTGGTGATGATCGAGGCGCAGCTGCTGGGCATCGAAGACCTGGGCGATGGCTACATGGCCAGCGTCGAGTTCTCCGGCATGATCCGCGAAGAACCCTCGGCCGGGCCCAGCCCGTTCAGGGAGGTCTGGAACATGACCAAGCCCAAGACCGGCAACACCGGCTGGCTGGTGGCTGGCGTGCAAGCGCTGCAGTAAACGCAGCCCATGGGGCCCCTGCGGGTCAGGGGCATTCCAGTTCAGGGAATAATCGGGGACTATGGCAACACCACAGTCCCCTTTTCCTTTTCTGGACGGCCTCTTCGAGCGCCTGGCCGCTGGCCCGCAGCCCCCGCAATGGCTGGTCCACGAAGTGCAGCAACGCCTGGTGCTGTTTCTCAACCATGTGCTGATGCAGGAAAAAGAGGCCACGGACCGGCTGGTGCGCCAAAAAGGCCGCATCGCGCGGGTGCAGTGGCGGGCCTATTCCCTGTCGTTGGTCATCACCCCGGCAGGCCTGCTCAATCTGGCGCCCGAATCCGCGGTGCCCGACCTGCGGCTGGAAGTGACCGACACCTCCCCCATCACCCTGGCCCAGGCCGCGTTGCGGGGCGACAAGCCCGCCATCCGCATTGAAGGTGACGTGCAACTGGCGGCCGAGATCAACTGGCTGGCGGACCATGTGCGCTGGGATGTGGAAGAAGACCTGGCCCGCGTGATCGGCGATGCCCCTGCACACACACTGGCGCAGTTCGCCGGCCGGGCGGCCCAGACATTGCGCCAGTTTGTAGGTTCGCGCATGGCCGCCGCCAGCGCGGCGTCTTCCTCGGTGATGGTTGCGACGGCACCGGTGGCGCCCGGCGCTCCGGCGGCTGCACCGCTGTCACCCTCGGGTGGTTCGGACCGGGCCGACGCATGAAGCGCTTCTTTCGGGGGGCTGCCATCCTGTGGGTGGTGTTCCGGTTCGGCCTGGATGGCTTGTTGCTCGACAGCTTCAACAAACCCTGGCTGCGCATGATTTCGCGCATCGTGTCCATCGGGCGCAATCTGGATGCGCCGCGTGGCCAGCGCCTGCGGGAGGCGCTGGAGAGCCTGGGCCCCATCTTCGTCAAGTTCGGCCAGGTGCTGTCCACCCGCCGCGACCTGTTGCCGCCCGACATTGCCGACGAACTGGCCCGCCTGCAGGACCGCGTGCCGCCGTTCGACCCCGACATTGCCATCGCCACCATCGAGCGTGCGTTCCGCCGCCCGGTGGATGAGGTGTTCACCTCTTTCGACCGCACACCGGTGGCCAGCGCGTCCATCGCCCAGGTGCATTTCGCCACGGTGCGTGACCGCCAGGGCATTGAGCGCGAGGTGGCCGTCAAGGTGCTGCGCCCCGGCATGCTGCCGGTGATCGAGAAGGACCTGAGCCTCATGCGCATGATGGCGGGCTGGGTGGAGAGTCTGTCGGCTGACGGCAAGCGCCTCAAGCCCCGCGAGGTGGTGGCCGAGTTCGACAACTACCTGCACGACGAGCTGGACCTGGTGCGCGAGGCCTCCAACGCGGCCCAGCTGCGCCGCAACATGGCGGGGCTCGACCTGGTGCTGATCCCCGAGATTTTCTGGGACTTCTGCCACCCCGAGGTCATGGTGATGCAGCGCATGAAGGGCGTGCCCATCAGCCAGATCGAGCGCTTGCGTGAGGCGGGGGTGGACATCCCCAAGCTGGCGCGCGACGGCGTGACCATCTTTTTCACCCAAGTGTTTCGCGACGGGTTCTTTCACGCCGACATGCACCCGGGCAACATCCAGGTGAGTCTGGAGCCCGCCACGTTCGGCCGCTACATCTCGCTGGACTTCGGCATCGTGGGCACGCTGACCGAGGTGGACAAGGAATACCTGGCTCAGAACTTTGTGGCGTTCTTCCGGCGCGACTACAAGCGCGTGGCCGAGCTGCACATCGAAAGCGGCTGGGTTCCGCCCGAAACGCGGGTCAACGATCTCGAATCGGCCATTCGCGCCGTGTGCGAGCCGTACTTTGACCGCCCGCTCAAGGAGATTTCACTCGGGCTGGTGCTGATGCGCCTGTTCCAGACCTCGCGGCGCTTCCATGTCGAGATCCAGCCCCAGCTGGTACTGTTGCAAAAAACCTTGCTCAATATCGAGGGCCTGGGCCGCGAGCTGGACCCGGACCTGGACCTGTGGAGCACGGCCAAGCCCTTCCTCGAAAAGTGGATGCTGGAACAGATGGGCCCCCAGCGCCTGTGGCGCGAGCTGCGCGCCGAGGCGCCGCACTATGCCAAGCTGCTGCCCGAGCTGCCGCGCCTGATCTACGACGCCCTGCGCCAGCGCCCCGCGGACCACCAGCCCGCCCTGCGCGAGTTGCTGGAGGCGCAAAAACGCACCAACCGGCTGTTGCAATCCATCATTTATGGCGGTGTGGGGTTTGTGCTGGGGCTGCTTGCCATGCAGCTATTCATGCGCATCCGGGTTTTTTAGCGTCTGCGGCACAAAAGTTGCCTTCATAATCCGCAGCAATTTTGTAACGTGTTTGTAAGTGGGGCTGCGGCCCCATGGTCGTCAGGCGCCGCAGTGTGACCACCCCAGCCACTTTGCGCGCGCGCTGCCTTTTTCGCTACCACCTCTGGAGTTTTGGAGCGGCGCCATGCTGTTGTCATTCATCGTTCTGTACCTGCTGGTTTCGATTGGTGTGGGCCTGTATGCGGCCACTCGCGTGCACAACACCGCTGACTATGCGGTAGCCGGACGTAGCCTGCCTCTGGCGGTGGTGATTGCCACCACGTTTGCCACGTGGTTCGGATCGGAAACCGTGCTGGGGGTATCGGCCCGCTTTGTGGACGGAGGGCTCGGCGCCGTGGTGGAAGACCCCTTTGGCGCGTCCATGTGTCTGGTGTTGGTGGGACTGTTTTTCGCCTACAAGCTGTACCAAAAGAACCTCATCACCCTGGGCGACTACTACCGCCAGCGCTACGGTCGTGTGATTGAAGTGGCCTGCTCGGCGATCATCATGTTCAGCTACCTGGGCTGGGTGGCGGCGCAGATCACGGCCTTGGGCCTGGTGTTCAACCTGCTCACCCAAGGCGCTGTGTCGATCACCATGGGCATGATCATTGGCACGCTGGTGGTGCTGGTTTACACCCTGTATGGCGGTATGTGGTCGGTCGCCATGACCGACTTTGTGCAAATGATCGTCATCGGGGTGGGCCTGCTGGCCATCGCCTGGTATGCCGCCGATTTGGCGGGCGGTGCAGGCAAGGTGGTCGAATTTGCGGCGCGTGAGGGCAAGTTCCATTTCTTCCCGACCGGGGGCGTCAAGGAATGGACATTTTTCATCGCTGCTGCCATCACCATGATGCTGGGCTCCATCCCTCAGCAGGACGTGTTCCAGCGCGTCATGTCGTCCAACAGCGCTGCCACCGCGCGCAAGGGACCGGTGATCGGCGGCCTGTTGTATTTGCTGTTTGCCTTCATCCCGATGTTTGTGGTCACCGCTGCAGTCTTGGTGATGCCTGAAACGGCGCAGGCGCTGCTCAAAGAAGACCCCCAGAAGGTATTGCCCACCCTGGTGATGGAGCGCATGCCATTGATGCTGCAGGTGGCGTTTTTTGGAGCGCTTCTGTCGGCCATCATGTCTACTGCATCCGCTACTTTGCTGGCGCCATCCACCACTTTCGTGGAAAACATCTTGCACAACCTGCGCCCGGGAATGAGCGATCAGCAGACCCTCAAGGCAATGCGTATCTCTGTGCTGGTGTTCACGGGCTGTGTGCTGACCTATGCCATCACCATGCAGGGCACCTCGATCTATGAGCTGGTGTCGGGCGCTTACCAGGTGCCTCTGGTCGGTGCCTTTGTGCCGCTGGTGTTTGGCCTGTACTGGAAACGTGCCACCACCCAAGGCGCCCTGCTGGCCGTGGCGATGGGTCTGGGTGTCTGGCTGCTGTTCGTTGCGAGCCCCATGCTGTCGGAGGCTTTCCCGCAACAACTGGCAGGAGTACTGGCCGCTTTGGTCGGCATGCTGGCGGGTTCGTTGGCTCCGCAGTGGATCGATGATCACAAAGGGCACGTCACCCACTACCAAGGCAGTGCCAGCTGAATGCCCGGGCCCGCGCCATGGTGCGGGCCTTGCGGATGGGCATGCCGCCTATAATTGAGGGTTTTGCACTTTCCCTCAACACACTGACATGCCTATTTACGCCTACAAATGCGGCTCCTGCGGCCATGCCAAGGATGTGCTGCAAAAAATCTCCGATGCACCCCTGACGGTGTGCCCCGCCTGCGGCGCTGAAGCCTTCTCCAAGCAGGTCACTGCGGCGGGATTCCAGCTCAAAGGTTCGGGCTGGTATGTGACGGATTTCCGGGGGGGCAGCGGGGGCAGCTCCGCTCCCGCGACCGAAGCCAAGTCGGAATCCAAGACCGAGTCTTCTGCATCTGCCAGTGGTGGTGATGCTCCTAAAAAAGAAGCATCCAGCGCAAGTACCACTAGCGCTGGAAGTGCCAGCGGCACTTCTTCCTCTTCGAGCTGAGGACCTGCATGGCTGCCTTGCGCAAATGGCTGTTGACAGGCCTTCTGGTCATCGTGCCCGGTGTCATCACGGCCTGGGTGCTCAACTGGATTGTGAGCACGCTCGACCAGACCCTGCAGATCCTGCCGGGCGCGTGGCAGCCCGACAAGCTGCTTGGGGTGCATGTCCCGGGCTTCGGTGTGGTGCTCACGCTGGCCATCTTGCTGGTGGTGGGTGCCATTGCCAGCAATTTTGCGGGCCGCAAGCTTGTGGAGTGGGGCGATGCGCTGGTGCACCGCATTCCCGTGGTGCGGTCCATCTACTCCAGCGTCAAGCAGGTGTCGGACACGCTGTTTTCCGAGAGCGGCAACGCCTTTCGCAAGGCCGTGCTCGTGCAGTGGCCCCGCGAAGGGGTGTGGACCGTGGCGTTCGTCACGGGTGCTCCCAATGGTGAAGTGGCTGCCTACCTGCGCGACGAGTTCGTCAGCGTATACGTGCCCACCACCCCGAATCCCACCGGTGGGTATTTTGTGATGGTGCGCAAGAGCGACTGTGTCGAGCTCGAAATGAGCGTGGACAGTGCCCTCAAGTACATCGTCTCCATGGGTGTGGTGGCTCCGGCGGACCCCACGCTGCCCCCGCCCAAGTAAGAAAAAAAGCAATCTCTTTCAACGTCAACGCGCCCTGCGGCGCCGGAAGTTTTGTCATGGCCATGCGTTCCCACTATTGCGGTCTTGTGACCGAAGCCCTGTTGGGCCAAACCGTTACCCTGTCGGGCTGGGTGAACCGCCGCCGTGACCATGGTGGCGTGATCTTTATCGACCTGCGTGACCGCGAAGGCTACGTGCAGGTGGTGTGCGACCCCGACCGCGCCGAGATGTTCAAGATCGCCGAAGACGTGCGCAACGAGTTCTGCGTGCAGGTCAAGGGTGTGGTGCGTGCTCGCCCCGCCGGCACCACCAACGACAAGCTCAAGACCGGCCAGATCGAAGTGCTGTGCCATGAGCTGAACGTGCTCAACCCTTCGGTCACGCCTCCGTTCCAGATCGACGAGGACAACCTGTCCGAAACCACGCGCCTCACGCACCGCGTGCTGGACCTGCGCCGCCCGTACATGCAGAACAACCTGATGCTGCGCTACAAGGTGGCCATGGAGGTGCGCAAGTTCCTCGATGCCAACGGCTTCATCGACATCGAAACCCCCATGCTCACCAAGAGCACGCCCGAAGGCGCGCGTGACTACCTTGTGCCCAGCCGCGTGCACGACGGCCAGTTCTTCGCGCTGCCCCAGTCGCCCCAGCTGTTCAAGCAGCTGCTGATGGTGGCGGGCTTTGACCGTTACTACCAGATCACCAAGTGCTTCCGCGACGAAGACCTGCGCGCTGACCGCCAGCCTGAATTCACCCAGATCGATATCGAAACATCGTTCATGGAAGAGCAGGACATCCGCGACATGTTCCAGGGCATGATCAAGACGGTGTTCCAGAACACGCTGGGCGTGGACCTGGGCGAATTCCCCGTCATGACCTACCAGGACGCTGCGCGCCTGTATGGCTCCGACAAGCCGGACCTGCGTGTGAAGCTCGAATTCACCGAGCTGACCGACGTGATGAAGGACGTGGACTTCAAGGTGTTCTCGGGTGCCGCCAACATGAAGAACGGCCGCGTCGTGGCCCTGCGCATTCCCGGCGGCTCCAAGGAAAACGGCGGCATCAGCCGCGGCGAGATCGACGCCTACACCGAGTTCGTCAAGATCTACGGCGCCAAGGGCCTGGCCTACATCCGCGTGAACGAGCTGGCCAAGGGCCGTGACGGCCTGCAGTCGCCCATCGTGAAGAACATCCACGACACCGCCCTGCAAGCGGTGCTGGAGCGCACCGGTGCGCAAGACGGCGACCTGATCTTCTTCGGCGCCGACAAGGAAAAGATCGTCAACGACGCCATTGGCGCGCTGCGCATCAAGATCGGCCACAGCGAGTTCGGCAAGAAGAACGGCCTGTTTGAAGACCGCTGGGCGCCGCTGTGGGTGGTGGACTTCCCGATGTTCGAGTACGACGAGGAAAACCAGCGCTGGAACTCGGTGCACCACCCCTTCACCAGCCCCAAGGACGGCCACGAAGACTGGATGGTCACCGCGCCCGAGAAGTGCATCTCCAAGGGCTACGACATGGTGCTCAACGGCTGGGAAATGGGTGGCGGCTCCGTCCGTATCCACCGCGCCGATGTGCAGCAGAAGGTGTTCGACGCCCTCAACATCACGCCCGAAGAAGCCCAGCTCAAGTTCGGCTTCCTGCTGGACGCGCTGCAGTACGGCGCGCCCCCTCACGGCGGCCTGGCCTTTGGCCTGGATCGCATCGTGACGCTGATGACCGGCGCCGAGTCGATCCGCGACGTGATCGCCTTCCCCAAGACCCAGCGCGCCCAGTGTCTGCTCACGCAGGCGCCCAGCCCTGTGGACGAAAAGCAGCTGCGCGAGCTGCACATCCGCCTGCGCAACCCCGACGCGGTCAAGACGGCAGCCTGATTTCGGACGCATCACGTCCTTCGCGTATGCAGCCATGCGTCGCACAACAAGCGGCTCGGGCCTGGTGCCCGGGCCGCTTTTTTCATGCGCGGCGTATCGGGCACTGACCGCCGGGCACGGACTGAAAGAGGTACCTCCATGCGTTTGTTGACACGCCCCCATTGGCTGCTGGCAGCGGCCGCCTGCATCGCCCTGGCCGGATGTGGCGAGAAGAAAACCGAACTGGGGCAGGGCGGCTCGGTGGTCACGGGCTCGGCCGGGCCGCAGGGCGCGCAGAACGCGGCCCGCGAACTGGTGCGTTGTGATGCGCCCGTAGCCACGCTGGCGCTGGCCGAGAACCCCAATGGCTACATCATGGGCTCGGGCTACCAGTTGCCTTCGTCGCCGGTGCCCCTGGTCAAGCTGCTGGCCCAACAGAGCGGGTGTTTCCGGGTGGTGGACCGGGCGGCCGGCCTGAAGGGGACGATTCAGGAGCAGGAACTGAAGGACGCAGGTGTGCTGCGCAAGAACAACTCCACCGTGGCCAAGGGCAAGGGCTACGAGGCGCAGTACACGCTCACGCCCAGCCTCACGTTCAGCGAGCAGGATGCGGGCCGGGGCCTGGCCGGGGTGATCGCCATGATCCCGGTGCTGCGCGACATCGCAGGCCTGGCCGGGCTGGTGGAGCAGGTCAAGTTCAAGGAAGCGCAGACGGCCTTGCTGCTGTCCGACAACGAAACCACCGAGCAGGTGGCAGCGGCCACCGGCTCCGCACGCACCACCGACCTCGGGGTGGGCGGCCTGGTGTTCGGCAAGCTGGGCGGCGCTGCAGGCGCTGGCTGGAGCAACACCAACGAGGGCAAGGTTATCGCCGCGGCGTTTCTGGACGCGCACAACCAGCTGGTGGTGCAGGCGCGCGCGTTGCAGGCCAAGGAGCTGCCCCCGCCCGTGCCCACCACCACGACAGCGCAGCGTCCCAAGGGCGGCTGAAGGTTGGGGGGCGCCGAGCCATGGCAACCGCCGGGCCGCAGCGGCCGTACAAGCTTCCGGAGTCGGTGCTGGTGGTGATCCACACCCCTGCGCTGCAAGTGCTGCTGATCCGCCGCACCGGGGGTGAAGGGCATTGGCAGTCGGTCACCGGCAGCAAGGATGCGCTGGACGAGCCCTTTGCCGAGACGGCCCGCCGTGAAGTCGCCGAAGAAACCGGCATAGACACCCAGGCACCGGGTTGCCTGCTGACCGACTGGGCGCTGGAGAACGTGTACGACATCTGGCCCCAATGGCTGCACCGTTATGCCCCCGGCGTGGTGCGCAACCGCGAGCGCGTGTTTGGCCTGTGTGTGCCCCCCGGGACACCCGTGGTGCTGAGCCCGCGCGAGCACGATGCCTATGAATGGCTGCCCTGGCAGCAGGCAGCAGACCGGTGTTTTTCTGCCTCCAATGCCGAGGCTTGCCTGTTGCTGCCCCGGTTCGTGAGCCCCTGAAAATCCGGCAAGCCACTGGCCAGTGGTCGAGGAAGGCCGCGTGCCAGGCGCCGTGGTCTCAAGGAGATTCTGGGGGCCGCAGCCGCAGGGCTGCCGCAGGGTCGTCGGCCTCGTCAGTGGGTGCTGGGTTCAGTGCCAGGCTGTCTTGCGGAGGTGGTGGGATGCGTGCCGGTGCGTTGTCGCCGCTGCTGCGCACCCGCAGTGCCACGCCGCCGGGGTGCCGCTCGCTGTCTTGCCCCAGGATGGCCCTTGCCGGGGCCGTACCCATGCGGGTACGCAGTGCGTCGATGGCTGCCTGCAGCGGCTCGGGCGCGGCCATGCGCGCGCTGTGGCGCAGCAGCACCTGCTGGGCCATATCCAGCAGTTTGGAGTTGAGGGTGCGCTCGGCCTCGGCCAGCAGGTTTTGCACAGCCCCGCCCGGGTCGCCACCCAGGCTCTGCGCCATCGCGACTTCGGCCGTCTTGTTGACCCGTTGCAGGCAGTCGCGCACCAGCTCGCTGTAGGGCTCATGCAGGTTGCATGCATTGGCCATCAACTCGGTCAGACCCCGTGTGTTGGCATAGCGCATGCCCAGGGCGCGCACCCAGCTGTCACCCTCGGGCAGCTCAATGGATGTGACGGCCAACACGGCCAGCAGGCTGCCCAGGTTGCAGGCGGCTTCAAAGTCAAAGGTGCTGGACGTGATCTCGCGGGCCATGCCACGCACCGACTCCACCGCCTGCGAGAACTGCCGCTGCTGGATGAGCTGCAGCGCGCGCGCCACTTCCGCAAACCGACGGATGCGTGCGCTGCTGTGGTGGCGCTCCAGGATGCGGGCAAAGTCGGCCATGCAGCGCTCAATGCCCTTGCGGTCGTTTTCGGCGTAATAGGCAAACGTCAGCAGCACCAGCGACTGGTAGTCGAACAGCTTGGAGTCAATGCCCAGCACTGTGGCGCGCGCCAGCACCTTGGTGGCTGTGGCGCGGTCGCCCATGTAGTACGACATCATCCCCAGCTTCTGCAGCCGCACCACCGAGTCGGGCGTGAGGGTGCTGGCCGTGCGGTAGGTCTCGATGGCCTGTGCAAAGTTGCCCATCTCCACCTGCGCGCGGCCCAGCACGTCGTAGGCGTCGGCAAACGAGGCGTCCTCGCCAATCAGCTCCTGCAAGGTGGTGATGGCCCGCGCGGCCTGTCCTGACTCGATCTGCGCACGGGCCACGCCCAGCTTGGCCCAGGGCAGGGCGCGCGCGGCGATCACGGCCTCGAACAGGGTGCGCGCCTCATCATGCCGTCCCAGGCGCAGCAGCAGCTCCGACCCGATGCGGGCGGCATACAGCCAGTAAGGCTTGCGGGCTTCAAAGCGCTCTACACACAGCGCGGCGGCCTGCTCGAAGTCCTCGGCCTCGATGGCGTCGAAAATGGGTTTGAGATGGATCTTGCGCAGACGTGCCAGGCTCAGGCGCTCGAACAGCGCGCTGGGCGTGAAGGGCTTGAGCAGGTAGCCGTCCAGAGCCGACTCGGCGGCCTCGGCCACGGCGGCATACGACGCCTCGGCCGTGACCATGAAGAACACCGTGGAAAACGGCAGCAGCTGCGCGCGCCGCAGGTCATCCAGCAGGGTCTGGCCCGAGTAGTTGGATTCGCCAAAAAACTGGTCGCACAGCACGTAATCGAACACCGTGTGCTCCAGCCGGGCGCGCGCGTCCTGCACACGGGAGCATTGCACGATGCGGGTCACGCCGTATTCGCGCAACTGTCCCACCAGGATGCTGCGCGACGTGGCATTGCTGTCCACGATCAGCGCCTGGGTCGGTGGGGCGGGATTGGGGCCGCTCTCGGTAGCCATGGGGGTCGGGGCCGTCCCTGCGTGCTCAAAATGTTGGAGCCCCCAGTGTAAGCCGCTGCAGCACCAGGCCTGCGTCGGGCAAACCCCTTGCTACCACGGCTTGCGACACAATCTCCAGTCCTAGGAGCGGCAATTGACCGCTTGCCGTTTTCAAGGGCGCCTCATGGATACTGACTCTCGCTGCTTCGTTGACGTTCGCTTGTCGAGTGGGCACGCTACGCATTCGCCAGCACCGCGCTGGGCGCGCCATGCGGCGTTGTTCCTCCTTGCGGGCATGAGCCCGCCGCGTCCTCGCGCCTTGCCTATCGCACCCATCGCGGCACTGGCGAGCGCGTTCAACTACCCCTCCTAGGACCATGCAACACGACGACATCCTGCGCGTAGCCACCTACAACATCCACAAGGGGGTGCAAGGCATCGGACCCGCGCGGCGGCTGGAGATTCACAACCTGGGTCTGGCGGTGGAGCAGCTCGATGCCGACATCGTCTGCCTGCAGGAGGTGCGCAAGCTGCACCGGCGCGAGGCGGCGTATTTCCAGCGCTGGCCTGAGCTGCCGCAGGCCGAGTTTCTGGCGCCGGAAGGCTACGAGGCGGTGTACCGCACCAATGCCATCACCAAGCACGGCGAACATGGCAATGCACTGCTGACCCGCTGGCCGGTGATCGGGCACCAGCATGAAGACATCTCGGACCACCGCTTCGAGCAGCGCGGCCTGCTGCATGTGGAGGTGGATGTGCAGGGCCGCAATGTGCACGTGATCGTGGTGCACCTGGGCCTCATCCCCGGCAGCCGCGTCCGCCAGGTCGAGCGGCTGCAGGCCTTCATCGAGCGCGAGGTGCCGCCCGGCACGCCGCTGGTGGTGGCAGGGGATTTCAACGACTGGGGGCAGTTGCTCAAGCGCATGCTGGCGGGCTTTAGCCTGTATGAATGGGATGCGCCCCGCACCTTCACCTACCCCGCACGCCTGCCCCTGGCGCAGCTCGACCATGTGTACGCGCGCGGGCTCACGCCGCTGTCGCTGCAGGTGCCGCGTGGCCGCATCTGGTGGCGCATGTCGGACCATCTGCCCTTGATTGCGGAGTTCCGGCTGTGAGGCCCGGGCGGGGCGTGCTTGGTGTGTGCGGTGGCGGGGTGGCCGGATGAGGCGCAGGCCCTTTGCGCAGGCCCCGGGCGCCGGGCCTGCCGACGACCACCAGGTCCGTCTGCTGCAAGGTGCTGAGGAGTTCTTCCCGGCGCTCATCGAGGCCATGGATGCTGCCATGGCGGACATCCAGTTCGAGACCTATATCTTTGACTTCACCGGCGCCGGAGCCACGGTGGCCCAGGCGCTGATGCGCGCCGCAGCGCGCGGCGTGCGCACCCATCTGGTGGTCGATGGCGTGGGCACCGGGGCTCTGCCCAAGGCTTGGGCCGAGCAGTTGCAGGCTGCCGGTGTGCTGTGCAGCGTGTATTCGCCGCTGGGGCCGCTGGGGCTGCTGCTGCCGCACCGCTGGCGGCGCCTGCACCGCAAGCTGTGCGTGGTGGATGGGCGGGTGCTGTTTTGCGGCGGCATCAATGTGCTGGATGACTTTCACGACCCCAACCACGGCACGCTGGAGGCGCCCCGTTTTGACTTTGCGGTGCGGGCCACCGGCAGCCTGGTGGCCTCGGCCAGCGACACCATGGACCAGCTCTGGTGGCGCATGCAGGCTGTGCGCGATGCGCGCCAGCGCCGCCTGCCGGAGGCCTTGCGGGCCCTGCGCGCGGCCAGCGCCGCACGGCACGCGGAGCAGGGTGGCGACCCCGATGCAGGCCCCCGCGTGCGTGCCACCCTGGTGCTGCGTGACAACGTGCGCAACCGCAGCCGCATCGAGAAGGCTTACCGCAAGGCCATCGGCACGGCGCGGCACGAGGTCATCATCGCCAACGCCTATTTCATGCCCGGCGGCAAGCTGCGCCGCGCGCTGGTGATGGCCGCACGCCGGGGTGTGCGGGTGCGCCTGCTGTTGCAGGGACGGTACGAATACTTCATGCAGTACCACGCGGCCCGTCCCGTGTACGGCGCGCTGCTGGAGGCCGGCGTCGAGATCTACGAGTACGCCCCCAGCTTTCTGCATGCCAAGGTGGCCGTTATCGATGCACAGGGCGACCGGCCCTGGGCCACGGTGGGTTCGTCCAACCTCGACCCGCTCTCGCTGCTGCTGGCGCGCGAGGCCAATGTGGTGGTGGAAGACGCCGCCTTTGCCATCGACCTGCGCCAGCGCCTGGTGCACGCCATGCAGCACGCGGGCCGCCGCATGGACCCTGCGCGCTACGCCGGCCGCCCGCTGCGCCAGCGGGTGCTGGACCGCGTGGCGTTTGGTCTCATGCGCCTGGCGCTGTGGGTGACGGGCAAGCGGTACTGAGGGCGTCTTTGTCGAGTGCGCTACTTTATTGATAGCTGCTCAGGCATATTGCACTAGCGCTTGCCGCCTAAAACCCTTGTAATCGATCAAACTGTGTTCGCTGGTACGATGCCACCCATGTCCAGCCAACCTGCCGCCGATATGACGCCCACCCCACCGGACGAAGGCACGCCCGTTTCCGTCAAGATCCGAGAACGCCTTGCCGCCGCGCGCAAGCGCTTTCACGCCAACGACAACATTGCCGAATTCATCGAGCCCGGCGAGCTGGAGAAGCTGCTCGACGAGGTTGAGGTCAAGATGCAGGGCGTGCTCGACAGCCTGGTCATCAACACCGAAGGCGACCACAACACCAACAACACCGCGCGCCGCGTGGCCAAGATGTACCTCAACGAGGTGTTCCGTGGCCGCTACGTGGCGCAGCCGCCCATCACCGAATTCCCGAACGCCGAGCACCTCAACGAGCTGATGATCGTGGGCCCGCTCACCGTGCGCAGTGCCTGCAGCCACCACTTCTGCCCCGTGATCGGCAAGATCTGGATCGGCGTGATGCCCAACGAGCACACCAACGTGATCGGCCTGTCCAAATACGCGCGGCTGGTGGACTGGATCATGGGCCGCCCCCAGATCCAGGAAGAAGCCGTGGTGCAGCTGGCCGACCTGATCATGGAAAAGACCCAGCCCGACGGCCTGGCCATCGTCATGGAAGCCAGCCACTTCTGCATGTCCTGGCGCGGCGTGCGCGACAACGACAGCCGCATGATCAACTCGGTCATGCGTGGCGTGTTCCTCAAGGACAGCGCCCTGCGCCGTGAATTTTTGTCCCTTATTCCTGGAAAGAACTGACCATGCTGGTACGCCTGCTTTACGCTAGTCGCGCGGTCGATACCTCGCCCGCCGCCATCGAAGCCATCCTGACGCAGTCGCGCCAGCACAACCCGGGCTCCGGCATCACCGGCGTGCTGTGCTACGGCGGAGGCGTGTTCCTGCAAGCCATCGAGGGCGGCCGCTCTGCGGTGAGCGAGCTGTACGGCCACATCCAGAAGGACCCGCGCCACAAGGACGTGGTGCTGCTGCACTACGAAGAAATCGCCGAGCGCCGGTTTGGCGGCTGGACCATGGGCCAGGTCAACCTGTCCAAGATCAACCACTCCATCCTGCTGAAGTATTCCGAGAAGCCCGAGCTGGACCCGTACTCCGTGTCGGGCAAGGTGTCGTTTGCGCTGCTCGAAGAGTTGATGGCCACGGCCTCCATCATCGGAAGAGCATAGAGATCACCCCCCTGAGGCGCTGCGCGCCTTCCCCCCGCTCTCGCACCACTTCGCGGTGCGGGCAGGGGGACGCCACCAGTGCGGCGGGGCGGCCCTTGCACGGTGGCCCCCAGCTTGGGCCGCGCCAGTCGCAGATGCCGTGAGCGGTACCTAGCCCTTCAATCCAAGCCGCAGCCGCCATCGCGCTGCGGCTTTTTGCATTCAAGCCCTCTCTCTTTCTGACCTGTGACCTTCACCGCTTTCGCCCTCATCATCCTCGCTGGCCTCATCCACGCGTGCTGGAACATCGTGGCCAAGAAGGCCGGGGGGGACTCGCGGTTTGCGTTCTTCACCTCGGTGATCATGATGGTCGTCTGGGCGCCGCTGGGCTGGTACCTGGGACGCGACGCGGTGCCGCAGTGGGGTGCGGTGGAGTGGGGCTTCGTGGCCGCCAGCGGGCTGCTGCATGTGGCGTACTTCGTCATCCTGCTGCGCGGCTACCGGGTGGCGGACCTCACCGTGGTCTACCCGCTGGCGCGCGGCTCGGGGCCGCTGTTGTCGTCGCTGGTGGCTATCACGCTGCTGGGCGAGCAGATCTCGGCGCTGGGTGCCTTGGGCATCGTGGGCGTGGTGGGGGGCGTGTTTCTGATCGCGGGCGGCCCGGGCCTGCTGCGCGCCGCGCACGACCCTGCCGCACGGGCACGGGTGCACAAGGGCATGGCCTACGGGGTTCTGACGGGGGCCTTCATTGCCAGCTACACGGTGGTCGATGGCTATGCCGTCAAGTTTTTGCTGATGTCGCCCATCCTGGTGGATTACATGGGCAACTTTGTGCGCGTGGGCCTGCTGGCGCCGGTGGTGCTGCGCGACCTGCCCACGGCCCGCACGCTGTGGCTGGCCCAGTGGCGTTTTGCCCTGGCCGTGGCGGTGGTGAGCCCCGTGGCCTATGTGCTGGTGCTGTACGCCATGCAGCAGGCGCCCCTGTCGCACGTGGCTCCGGCGCGCGAGGTGTCCATGCTGTTTGCCGCGTTGATCGGCGGGCACCTGCTGGGCGAGGGTGACCGCGTGGCGCGCATCTTTGGCGCGCTGTGCATTGCGGCAGGCGTCACGGCGTTGGCCTTGGGATGACGGCTGCCGCACCACAATCCCTGCTGCTGGGCTGCGACTTCTCCAGCAGCCCCACGCGGCGCAAACCCATCGTGCTGGCGCTGGGCCAGCGCCAGGGCGCGCGCGTGTCGCTCACAACGCTGCAGCCGTTCGACACCCTGGCCACGTTTGGCCAGTGGCTGGCGCAGCCCGGCGACTGGGTGGGCGGGTTCGACCTGCCTTTTGGCCTGCCGCGCGAGCTGGTGCAGGCGCTGGGCTGGCCCACCGACTGGCACGCCTGCATGCAGCACTACCGCAGCCTCAGCCGCGACCAGATCCGCGCGCAGTTTGCGGCGTTCTGCGATGCGCGCCCCGTGGGCGGCAAGTTTGCGCACCGTGCGACCGACGGGCCCGCAGGCTCCAGCCCCTCGATGAAATGGGTGAACCCGCCCGTGGCCTACATGCTGCACGCGGGCCTGCCGCGGCTGCTGGACGCGGGCGTGCACCTGCCCGGCTTGCACAAAGGCGACCCCCGCCGCGTGGCGCTGGAGGCCTACCCCGGCCTGCTCGCGCGCGAAGTGCTGCAGCGGCGCAGCTACAAAAGCGACGACCGCGCCAAGCAGACGCCCGACCGCCTCATCGCCCGCAAAGACCTGGTGAATGCGCTGGAACTGGGCCAGACCCGCCTGGGCCTGCGCCTCAAGCTCAGCCACGCCCAGCGCGACGCGCTGGTGCAGGACGCCAGCGGCGACAGCCTGGACGCCGTGCTGTGCCTGCTGCAGGCCGCCTGGGCCCAGCAGCGCCATGCCGAGGGCGACGCGCTTTACGGCCTGCCGCCGGGGCTCGATCCACTCGAAGGCTGGATCGTCACGGCGGACAAGCCCTGACCAACGATTCCGCCGCTTTTCCAGGCATCGGCCCGCCGCAGGCTGCGTAGCATGGGCGGGACACGTTAGATGCTTTGTTTGCCCATGCCTTTCGCCCCCCGCCATTGGTTCGCGCTGGTTTTGCTGGCCCCGCTGCTGCTGCAGGCCGCCCCCGCCCCCTGGTACTACTGGCGCAGCCTGGTCGATGGCCAGCGCGTGTGCGCGCAAACCTCGCCCGGCCCGGGCTGGGAGCGCGACAGCGCCCCCCACGAAGGCCCCGGCTGCCAGCCGCGCCGCAAGGTACTCATCGTGCCCATGCGGTGACAGGCCGCACGGTGGACGGTGGATTGCGGTTGTTATAAAAAACATAGCTATCAGCGCTTATTGCATAAGCGCTAGCAGCCAAAAATGCTTGCAATCATGTGCATGCATTCGATAATGGCACGCATGACCGAACTCATCCTGATCCGCCACGGCGAGACCGACTGGAACCGCGAACTGCGCTTCCAGGGCCACGTGGATGTGCCCCTCAACGCCACCGGCCACGAACAGGCCCGCCGCTTGGCCGAGCGCCTGGCCGCAGAGCGCCCCGTGGTGCATCACCTCATTTGCAGCGACCTCATCCGCACCCAGCAGACCGCCACTCCCAGCCTGCAGGTGCTGTTCCCTCATGCCCGCATCGACACCCTCACCGACAGCGCCCTGCGCGAGCAAAACTTTGGCGTGGTGGACGGCAAGCGCGTGGACGACGTCAAGTTGGAACACGCCGACGCATGGAACCAGTGGCTGCGCTTTGAAGCCGACTACGGCATGCCCGGCGGCGAGACCACCCGCCAGTTCCACACCCGCGTGATGGACGCCGTCTACCGCATCGCCCAGCAGCACAGCGGCCAGACCGTGATGGTGGTCACCCACGGCGGCGTGCTCGACATGATCTGGCGCACTGCACGCGGCACGGGGCTGGATGGCCCGCGCCAGAGCGACATTCCCAACGCGGGTCTCAACCGCGTGCGGGTGAGTGGAGAAGCGGTGGAAGTGCTGGACTGGGCCGATGTGCGGCACCTGGCGGATTTGCCGGAGCAGCCGGTGTACGACCAGACGAAGTTGGTGGTGCGGTGAGTGGCAGTGGCATCTGTTGTTGGCAATGAAATGCCAGCAGCTTGGGCTTGCGCTACCTCCCCGTGATGCGCCGTGTCGGGGTCACGCGATAGGCCAGAGGCAGGTGACTTGCTAGATGGTCAGCCTGAAGGCGGGTGGCGCTATTTGCCGATGCGAATCTTGAATGGCTTGAAGTCGCGGATGACGAGTGCTTTTGACTTTAAGAGGTCAGTCCGTTTGCCATCGATAGCGGCAGTTGCCTTGTTCACCACAATGACGAGATCATCCGAGCAGAGTTCGTCGCTCTCCAGAAACGCCTCAGCGTACCGATCGGCAGCAGATTGCCCGAATCGAGGAATTTCCAGAACACCTGACGCCACCCGTTTATTTGCTTTGTTCAAGACGGTCACCACTACCTGCAGGTTTTTGACTTCTTCCATCCCGCTGTCAAAAGAAAACACAGCAGAACATTGACCTTGACCAGCCCACACCGTGTTGGAATGCCAGAAGTCAATGGCATGCGCTTGTGCTGCGAGGCCTGAAAGGATGATCAATATCGCTGGTGCAAATCGCTTCATTTGAGATTCCTGTGTCATGAAAATGTCGGTGGCTTCTGTGGAGGACCGCTCGGCTGTCTTGGTGCTGAGTCCGCTATGTCGCCGACGGTAGCCCTAACACGCTGTTTATCGCCCTGATCTGCCTTGCCAACCGCACCGACTCCGGCTGCCCATTCACCATCGGCTGCACTACGTTCTGCACCGCCCCCCACTGCCCGTTGCGCTGCAGTGCATCCAGCCAGATCTGGTGGAACAGATCCCGCTGCGCATGGCTTCCTCCAATCTCCACCAGCCGGGGCAGAGCCACGCCCAGTTTCTCCACCGCCGTCGCCCAGTCGCCCTGCGCATGCGCCAGCAGGCCGTGGGCGGCAGGCACGCACACCTGCTGCCACACGGTGCGTTCATGCGCCTCGGTGCGGGAGGCAGCGTGGGCTGCGATGTTGTTTTGCAGCGTGCGCGCGGCCTCCATGCGGCCGGCGCGGGCCAGGCCGTAGAGGTATTGCAGGTCCAGAAAGGGCAGCACATGGTCGGCCAGGCGCGGCGCCAGGTGGTCGGCCACGTCGGCCCAGCGGTCGCCTACGTCCACGCCCGCCAGCTCCAGCCGGGCGAGCAGGGACACGGCGTTGATCTGGTCTTGCGTGTATTCCTTGACCACGCCCCAGACCTGGCTGTCGTAGAGCGCTAGCACCTCGGCGTGCCGGTCTTGTTCCAGCAGGAACAGCGCCTGGTGCCACCAGTTGTGCGTGACCATGAAGGAGTTCAGGCCCGTCCAGGTGTCGTTCACGCTGGCCATGAAGTCGGTACCTTCGCGGATGCGGCCCTGGGTCAGCATGACGTGGGCCAGCGCGTGGTGGGCCCAGGGCTCTTTGCGGCACAGGGTGATGGCGTGGCGTGCGGCGCTTTCAGCTTCTTGCAGGCGGTGGCATTGCTCCCAGCCAAAGGCCAGCATGCCGTGCAGGTAGGGCACCTCGGCCGCAGCGGGCAGGGCCTGGAGCGCCAGGCGCAGCATGCCGGGCGAGTCGCCCCGGTTGAACAAATGGTATTGGCCGAGCTTGAGGGAGGCGAGATCGCGCGGGTGCAGGCGGGCTTGCTCCTCGTGCAGTGCAATGGCGCGGGGCAGGTCGCCATCCACCCAGGCGGCGATGGCGGCCACAAAGCGTTGTTCACGCTCGCTGGCCTCTGTGGCGCGGGCCAGGGCCTGGTCGATGAAGGGGCGGGCGTTGCGCGGGGCGTCGGCCGATTCGGCAAACATGTGCAGCGCCGCGCAGCTGGCCTGAACGATGGGGCTGGTGTCGGCCGCCGCGTTCAGCACGTTCACCGCGCGGGCTTCGCAGGCGATGAAGCCTTCTACAAAGTCATTCAGCGCCGTCGCGCTGGTGGCGTCGTGCAGCGTGATGGGGTTGCCCAGGCTGTCGGTCATGCGGGTGTGCGTGGAGGATGGCATGGGGCATTGTTGGGTCGCTGGGCTCAGCCGCCGTTGATCAAGGTCAGGTAGGCGTTGCGGGTTTCGGCCGAGACGGAAGCGACGAGCTGTTCGTGCGGCGTCTGGTGCCGCGCCAGCATGCGGGCGCTGGCCACGGTTTTGGACTTGCAGTACCAGTGGCAGGTGTGCTGCATCAGAAACAGCTCGGCCGTCATCATGTAGGCGCGGTCCTTGGGCGACAGGTGGCTGGTGTTCTGCACCACATGGGCGATGCCGCGCGCGTGGATGGCCAGGGCTCGGCGCACGTCAAAGGTCATGGCGGGCAGCAGCTTGTCGGCAAACGGTATCGGCACGGAGAGCCGGCTGACGCGCGCGTGGGCTTCGTCCACCTTGGCAAAGTCGGCGGCAAAGCGGCTGAACTGCTCGCTCAGCTGCGACTCGGTGGTGCTCAGCAGGCTCCAAATCTGGCTGCGGCGCTCGTCGGTGCTTTCACCCAGGGCGCGTAGGTAGCCGTCGGTCAGCGCCTCCATCAGCTTTTCGATCTGGTAATTGGCCAGGTGTTTGCCGAGCAGCGCGATGCGCTTGCGCTGCTCTTTGGCGTTGAGCATGAAGGTGCCGGTGGCGATGAGGATCGCCAGGATGATGATGTCCATGCGGTGGTGGGATGGTGGTTTGTGAGGTGGGGCTCCAGCGGTGGTGCCAGCGTCAGAGCGTGTCCCTAAGAACGTGTTTACGATCTTTTCGGGGTCGCGTTGGAGTGCAATCGGGATGAGTGGATGCCTCGGATGCGCTGCATGGGCTCGTGCCCATGCAAGCAGCCGGGGCGTCCAATCGCCCGATTTCACTCCAACCCTTTGGGCAAGTGCCTTGCCGGGCGGTCTGCGGCGTTGCGGCGCTTGTGGATAGCCGGGCTATCCACTGCGCCCCGCGCCTTGCACTCCATCCCGGCAAGGTACTTGTGCGACCCCGAAAAGATCTTGAGCAGGTTCTTACCACCACACCTCGTACTGCACGCCCACCAGCGTGCGCGAGGTCTTGCCATTGGCGCCAAAGGTGCCTGCGTTGGCCACCGCCGCCGCCTGGTTCCAGTTGGCCTTGGTCACATACAGACGCAGCTCGGGACGCGACCAGAAGTCTTCATTCAGTGCCAGGGCACCCGCCAGCGTGACCTTGGACAGGCGCTGGTCCGGGCCACTGCCCTTGCGGGTGGTGGTGGACAGTTCCACCAGGCCCTTGAAGTTCTTGGTGAACGCGTACGAGCCACGGCCGCCCAGCGAGAAGTCCTTGGTCTCCACACCGGTCAGGTCAGCCTTGTTGGTCTGGTAGCCAATGAGGGCCTGGCCGCCAAACGGGCCGCTTTGCCAATTGATGGAGTCGGCGATGCGGGTGGCGCGCTTGCCTGCGCTGGTGCCCTCGATGGCCTCAAACTCCCCGTCGATGCGGGCATGGCCACGCGATGTCTGCAGGTACAGCGTGTTGGTGATGCTAGGCAGCAGGAACTCCTTTTGCGTGTGCATCAGCGAGATGCCGGAGCCCGAGCCGCCGCCCACCTGGTTCTTGCCCCCCACAGCCGTCAGCAGCACCCGCAGCTTGCCGCCGGGGTTGGTGTTGATGTCAGACAGGTCGGCGTTAATGCGATGCGCCTTCACATTGTTGGGCAGGCCGCCGTCAAACTTGTCGCCGGAGAACACACCCACGCCCAGCTTCATGCCGCCCACAGGCACGTCGGTCACACCGGCGCCGATGTTGTCGCCGTAGTTCAGCAGGAAGTAGTCGACGATGTGCACGTCCTGGATCCGCAGGCGGCGCTGGCCGACCCAGAACTTGGCTTCGGGCGAGAACGAGAAGCCGCTCATTTCCACAAAAGCCTGTTCGGTGCTGATGTCGCCACTGCCCCACTTGGCGGGCATGTAGTTCACCTTCCAGTTGATGCCGCCGGCCTCGAAGCCCTTGGCAAAGTTGACTTCGATGCCGTTGTCACCCTCGTTGCCCAGGCGGTATTTCTGCAGCTCGCCGCCCAGCGTCAGGTTGCCCTTGACGCCGTCGGAGTGGTTGAACACCGGGCCACCGCGGGAGTAGCCGTTGAACTCAAAGCCTGCTACGTCCATAGCAAAGGCGCCATTCGCGCATGCGGCGGCCAAAGCCACCGCCGTGAGGCGGTTTCTTGTCTTCATGATGGGATCCCTCTGGGGTTGGTTTTAGTGCGTGTAGGTACGTGTGTCGTACACGGCTTACTTGGTCTTCGCGGCGGCCGCGATCTTCTTCATGGCGTCGGCGACGCTCACCTTGTCGTCGTTCCAGAACTGGCTGACGACATCCTTGATCGCCCCTTCGGTGGCAGGCGCAATCGCCATGCCATGGGCCACGCTGGGCACCAGGCCACCGCTCTTGGCAGTGTCGGCAAAGTCTTTGCTGGACAGCTTGGCGCAGTCGTCAAACTTGTCCATCTTCTGTCCGGTGCGCACAGGGATCGAGCCCTTGTTGAGGTTGAACACCTCCTGGAACTCAGGGCTCATGATGGAGCTGGCCAGGTCGCTCTGCGCCTTCTGTGCTGCAGCATCCTTGAGCTTGAACAGGATGAACGAGTCCACGTTGAAGGTGAACGCATTGGCCGTGCCCGGTGCGGCCGCGCACTGGAAGTCCTTGCCCGGCGCCTTGTTGGCGGCAATGAACTCGCCCTTGGCCCAGTCGCCCATCAGCTGAAAGCCTGCCTTGCCCTGGATGAGCATGGCCGTGGCCAAGTTCCAGTCGCGGCCGGGAGCGCCGGGGTCGGTGTAGGTCTTGATGCGGCGGAAGGTCTCCAGCGACTTCTTCATGGTGTCGCTGTTGATGGCCTTGTCGTCCAGCTTGACCAGTGCGTCCTGGTAGAACTTGGCACCGCCCACACCCAGCACCACGGATTCAAAGGTCGTGAAGTCCTGCCAGTTCTGGCCGCCATGCGCCACGGGGATCAGGCCTGCGGCCTTGAGCTTGTCGGCTGCGGCAAAGAATTCGTCCCAGGTCTTGGGCATGCTGGCCACGCCCGCCTTCTTGAGCGCATCGGAGCTGGCCCACAGCCAGTTCACGCGGTGCACGTTGACGGGGGCGGCCACGTAGCTGCCCTTGTACTTCATCACGTCGGCGACCACCTTGGGCAGCACGTCGTCCCACTTCTCGGTCTTGGCGAGTGCATCGACATTGGCCAGCACGCCTTCGGACGCCCATTCCTGGATGGCCGGGCCCTTGACCTGGGCGGCCGAGGGCGGGTTGCCCGAGATCACGCGGCTCTTGAGCACCGTCATGGCGCTGTCGCCACCGCCCCCAGCCACGGCAAAGTCGCGCCAGGTGTGGCCCTTGGACTGCATGATCTTCTTGAGCTCGGCAGCCGACTTGGCCTCGCCGCCCGATGTCCAGTAGTGCAGGACCTCGACCTCCCCCGCGCTGGCAGACATCGCGGCCGCCAGGCCCACCGCCAGTGCGGCGATCTTTGTCATTTTCCACATACCCTTGTCTCCTCGACGTTGTTTTCAGAATCCGTTGCTGCGCCGTGATACCGGTGCCGTTCAGCGCAGTCGGTACTTTAATTACAATAATTAATTTAATTCTCAGGGCTTTCCCTGAGAGTCGCAGCGGCCCCACAGAGGGCCCGTTGCAGGGGCCTTTGTTATGCTCAATCCATGGCCACGATACTGATTGTCGAAGACGACGCCCTCCTGCTCGACGCTCTCACCGGCCAGCTCAAGCAACTCGATTACAGCGTCTGCACCGCCAGCAGCGTGGCGCAGGCCATGGCGCTTTTGCAGACGCAGGCGGTGGACGGCATCATCCTGGACCTGGGCCTGCCCGGCGCCGACGGCATGGAACTGCTGACCTGGGCCCGCGCGCACATTGCCGGCCTGCCGGTGCTGATCCTTACTGCCCGCGACGGCGTCGATGACCGTGTGCTGGGCCTGAACGCCGGGGCCGACGACTACATCACCAAGCCCTTCAACATGCAGGAGCTGCAGGCCCGCCTGCAGGCCATGTTGCGCCGTGCGCGCCAGCCCGCCTTCACCCAGGCCAGCAGCGCCGCAGGCGTTGCCAACACCACCATCGGCCCGCTGGTGTTGGACCACGCCAGCCATTCCGCCGCGCTGAACGGCGACCTGCTGGAGCTGACCCAGCGCGAGTGGGAGCTGCTGGAGCTGCTGGCCCACCGCTGCGGCGAAGTCGTCACCCGCGACGACGTGCTGGCCGCCTGGCGCGCCAGCCCGCCCGAACCCGGCCAGACCGCCGCCCCGCTGAACTCCAATGCGCTGGAGGTGTATGTGCACCGCCTGCGCAAGAAGCTCGACCAGTCCAACCTGGTGATCCGCAATATCCGGGGGCTGGGGTACATGCTGAACAAGCCGTAGATGGCACACCCCCCTGAGTCGCTGCGCGCCTTCCCCCCACTCTCGCTTCGCTCCGCTGCGCGGGCAGGGGGACGATGCCCTCGCTGCGGGGCGGTCCTTGCTCGGCATCCCGCGCCCCGGCCGCGCCAGTGTCACGCGTTGCGGGCTTTCACCACCTCCCGCAGTGGGGTTCTCTGACATGCGCCACGTACCTGGGGTCTCTCTTCAACGCAAGCTGCTGCTGTGGCTGCTGCTGCCGCAGCTGGTGCTGTGGCTGTCGGGCGGGTTTCTGGCCTGGCGCATTGCGCTGCAGAACGGCGAGAAGGGCATTGACCAGACGCTGACCCAGTCGGTGCGGGCTCTGGCGCGGCAGATCAAGCCGATTGGCGACGGGCTGCTGGTGGACTTTCCGAAGGCCGCGCAGGACATCCTGGAGCAGGACCCAGCCGACCGCATCACCTACATGGTGTCGTCCCCGCCCGGCCGCTTTCTGCTGGGCAACGCGCAGCTGCCAGCACCGCCCGCCCAGGTCGATGTGGCGGTGGGCGAGGCGTTTTTGTACCAGGCGCGGGTGGACGACAAACCGGTGCGCGTGGCCTTGCTGGACGTGGACTACGGCACCGCCTCCACCCGCCAGCGCCTGCGCGTGCAGGTGGCCCAGAGCCTGACGGTGCGCGAGCGCATTGCGCAGGAGCTGCTGGAGCGCATGGTGCTCCCCATGGGCCTGATGGGCCTGGCCCTGAGCGCCGTGGTGTACGCCGGCGTGCTGCGCGGCCTGCAACCCCTCAAGCGCCTGGAGGCGCAAATTGAACGTGCAGGCGCACAGCCCCACACGGGCACCACGCCCCTGCCACCCATCGAGCTGACATCTGCCCCGCAGGAGGTGCATTCGCTGGCCAGCACCATCAATCGCCTGCTGGAGACCGTGGCGCGCGGCCAGCAAAAGGAAAAGCGGTTTCTGAACGACGCTGCCCACCAGCTGCGCACGCCGCTCGCCGGCCTGATCGGCCAGACCGAGCTGGCCCTGCACGAAAGCCACGAACCCGCCGTGCAGGCCCGCCTGCAAAAGGTGCTGTCGGCCGCGCAACGCAGCGCCCACCTGGTGCACCAACTGCTGCAGCTGGCGCGCTCGGAGTCGAACGTGGAGATGCAGTCCATCGACCTCGCCGCCCTGGCCCGCGAGGTGGCCCGCGAATGGGCCGCCCGCGCCCTGGCCCAGGGCATGGACCTGGGCTACGAGGGCGTGGACCACCTGCCCGCGCAGGGCCACCCGCTGCTGCTGCGGGAGGCGTTGAACAACCTCATCGACAACGCGCTGCACTACGCAGGCCCCGGCGCCACGGTGACGGTGCGCGTGGGCCATGAAGAGCCCGGGCATTGGGCACTGTTGGTGGTGGAGGACGACGGGCCGGGCGTGCCGGCCGAGCACCTGGGCGATTTGTTTGCACGGTTCTGGCGCGGGTCGGACAAGGCAGGAGGGTGTGGGCTGGGGCTTTCGATCGTGGAAGAGATCGCGCTGCGGCACGGAGGGCGGACCGTGGCGGAGGGGATGGTGCCGAAGGGGTTGCGGGTGGGGATGCGGCTGCCTGCGGGGTGAGTTTTTGGTGTTTTTGGCTGGGTGCGCCAGTGTTTCATGCCTTGGCAGCTATGATTTTTATAGTGATCTCCATCACTTCGGGGCTGAAGATTTCCAGCGGAAATTGACGGTTTCACGCGTCTGGTGTGCGCGCTGAGTCTTGGGGGCTTGTGCGCATCGAATGGCATGCCTTCTTTGAGGGCGGAGGCCGGGAGTCGCCCGGCAGGCGAGGCACTTTTCTTTGCTTCGCCAAAGAAAAGTACCCAAAAGAAAGGCGACCCCACTGTCTGCGTCCCCTGCGCTTCGCTCCGGGGCAACCTGCGGTGCTCGGGTTTGGCGGGGTCTCGCTCAACTCGCGCCGCTGCGCGTCGCTCAGACACACGCGAGCCCTGATCCGCCAAACCCTGCGCTCCTCGGCGCATCCAGAGGGGCCAGGGGAGCAGAACATCCACACGGGCCATCGCTGCGCTCGGCCCCGAATCGCGGGGGCAAGCGCCGCGCGCTGCGCAGCCTGGGCCGGGCAAAGCGATGGCCCGAATGGATGTTGGCTGTTCGGCTGTTCGGCTGCCCCACCCCTGCTGGCTGCGCCTGCGGCGGGGCGGTTGTGGGGTGGCACGCGCGTCGGAGCGCGCGTGCATCGTGCTCTGACTCGCCGTGGCTGTCCGAGCGGCGCGCGCCAGCGCAGAGCGAGTTCCACGGCGCACCCCACAACCGCCCCGCCGCAGGTTTGCCCCTTCGCACAGCGAAGGGGTCGCAGACTGGGGGTCGCCTTTTCTTTGGTGACTTTCTTTTGGCGAAGCAAAAGAAAGTTACTCGCAAGCCGGGCGACTCCCGGCCTCCGCACTCAAACCAGGCACACCACCTGATAAGCAAGTAGCCTTGCGAATAGCCAAAAACAAAAGCGGCCAGCACCTGCACCCCAGGCACCAGCCGCCCCAATACAAAAACAAACCTCAAGCCGCGAGGATCAGCTTCTCCAGCTTCACAGCATCCACCGCAAACGCCCGAATCCCCTCAGCCAGCTTCTCGGTCGCCATCGCATCTTCATTCAGCGCAAACCGGAACCCCGCCTCGTCATAGTTCACCGCAGGCAAGTCCATGCCCTTGGCAGCCTCCGCATCCAACGCCCGCTGCAACGGTGCATCACTCGCAGCCAACTGCGCCAACAGCTCGGGCGCAATGGTCAGCAGGTCGCACCCGGCCAGCGCCGTGATCTGCCCCACATTGCGGAAGCTCGCGCCCATCACCTCGGTGGCAATGCCAAAACGCTTGTAGTGGTTGTAGATCTGCGTGACGGACTGCACGCCCGGGTCGTTGGCGCCCGCGCGCGCGGCCTCGTCCCAGCTCGCACCCGCCTGCTTCTTGTACCAGTCGTAAATACGGCCCACAAAGGGCGAGATCAGCTGCACCTTGGCCTGGCCGCAGGCCACGGCCTGGGCAAAAGAGAACAGCAGCGTGAGGTTGGTGTGGATGCCCTTGCGCTCCAGCTGGGCGGCGGCCTGGATGCCTTCCCACGTGGCCGCGATCTTGATGAGCACGCGGTCGATGTGGATGCCTTCGGCCTGGTACAGCTCGATGATGCGCTCGGCGCGCGTGACGGTGGCGCTGGTGTCAAAGCTCAGGCGGGCGTCCACTTCGGTGGAAACACGGCCGGGCACGTGGGTCAGGATCTCGCAACCAAAACGCACCAGCAGGCGGTCGATCACCTCGTCCATCGCACGCCCTTGCCACTTGGCGACGGTGTCCTTGAGCAGCGGCGCGTATTCGGGCTTTTGCACCGCCTTGAGAATCAGCGAGGGATTGGTCGTGGCGTCCTGCGGACGGAACTGGGCCAGTTGCAGAAAGTCGCCGGTGTCGGCAACCACGGTGGTGAACTGTTTGAGGGCGTCGAGTTGGTTCGTCATGGCGCCATTATTCCGCATTGGTCCGGGCGCCTTCGGTACTACCAACCACTGATACGCCGTGGGCACCCAGGCTCAGCTGCACCGCGTCGCCCACAGCCAGCACATCGTCCAGGTCGGACGACACCACAAAGATGTGGCCCAGCGCGGTCTCGAAGGTGTATTCGTACACGGCGCCCAGGTAGGCCCGCTTGCCCAGCCGCGCGGGCAGCAGGCCCTCGCCCTGGCGGTGAATGCGCCAGGCCTCCGGCCGCACCGCCACCTTCACCGGGCCGCTCTTCACCGCCATGCGGGGGCGCAGCACCAGTGGGCCGAGCGCCACCGTGCCGTCAGCGTCGGCCACGGCCGGGAACAGCATGGCCTCGCCCATGAAGCCCGCGACGAATTCGCTGTGCGGGGTTTCATACAGTGCACGGGGCGAGCCCTTTTGCGCAATCAGGCCCTGGTTCATCACGATGATCTGGTCGCTCACCGCCATGGCCTCGGCCTGGTCGTGCGTGACGTAGGCCACCGTGAGCGACAGGCGCTGCTGCAGCGCACGGATCTCTTCGCGCATCTCGCGGCGCAGGCGGGCGTCGAGGTTGGACAAGGGCTCGTCAAACAGCAGCACCTCGGGCTCCAGCACCAGCGCACGGGCCAGGGCCACACGCTGCTGCTGCCCACCCGAGAGTTCACTGGGCAGGCGGTCGTCATAGCCCACCAGGCCCACGCCGCGCAGCGCCTCCACGGCCTTGGTGCGAGCCTGCTCCTTGGGCTGGCCCGACATGCGCAGGCCGTACATCACGTTCTCCACCACATTCATGTGCGGGAACAACGCGTAGCTCTGGAACATCATGCTCACGTTGCGTTGCGCGGGGCCCAGCGTGGTCACGTCCTGGCCTGCGATGAATATCTCGCCCGAAGTGGGCGATTCCAGCCCCGCAATCATGCGCAAGGTGGTCGTCTTGCCGCAGCCCGAAGGGCCGAGGATGGTGGTGAGCGTGCCGCGTGGCACCTCAAAGCTGATGCCCTTGACGGCCAGGGCCGCGCTGCTGTCGCTGCCGTAGCGCTTGGTGATGTTGCGGAACACGATGCCCGCGTCATTGTTGTTCATGGCGTGTTTTCTTTTTTCAGAGGGGGTCAGTGCGCAGCGGGAGCGGCTCCACGGCGGCCCAGTTTGCGGTCACCCACCAGCAGCTGAATGAGTCCGATGGAGGCCGACATAAGGACGATGAGCACCGTGCAGTACGCCAGCGCCACGCCATAGTCGCCATTGCCCACGCGGCCGATGATGTAGGTGGTGGCCAGCTCGTTCTCGGCCGTGACCAGGAAGATCACCGCGCTCACGGTGGTGATGGCACGCACAAAGCTGTAGACCAGTGCAGCCACCAGCGCGGGCTTGAGCAGCGGCAGCACCACATGGCGCAGCGTCTGCACGCTGCCTGCGCGCAGCATGACGGACGCCTCATCCAGCGACCGGTCGAGTTGCTTGAACGCCGCCGTGCCCGCCCGCACGCCCACCGGCAGGTTACGGAACATGAAGCACAACACGATGATGAGGGCGGTGCCCGTCAGCTCGAACGGCGGCACGTTGAACGCCAGGATGTAGCTCACGCCCAGCACCGTGCCGGGAATGGCAAAAGCCAGCAGCGCTGCAAACTCGAACGCGCCCTGCCCCCGGAACTCGGTGCGCGCCAGCAGCCACGCAATGCCGATGCCCAGCGTGGCCGTGAGTGGCGCCGAGATGGCGGCGAGCTTGAGCGTGGTGAAGAACGAGTTCCACGCCGTGCCCGCCCACACCACACCAAACTCGCCCCATTCCACGCTGAACGCGGTACGGAAATGCGCCAGCGTGATGGTGTAGTCGCGCCCCCAGGTCTGCACAAAGCCACCGGCCAGCGCAAACAGGTACACGATCAGGGTGAACGCCATCCAGGGCAGTGCAATCGAGTGCACCACGCGGCGCACGCCCGTCGGCAGCGGCATGGCGATGCCCGCATCGCCCTTGCCCGATACAGTGGTGAAGTTCTGCTTGCCCAGCAAGCCGCGCTGGATGGCGAACACGGTGAGCGCAAAGAACGTGAGGATCCAGGCCAGCGACGCGGCACGGCCCTGGTCATACTGCGCACCCACGATGGCAAAGAAGATTTCGGTGGACAGCACCGAGAACTGCCCGCCCACCACGATGGGGTTGCCGAAATCCGCCATGCTTTCGATGAAGCCCACCAAAAACGCATTGGCCAGGCCCGGCTTGAGCAGCGGCAGGGTCACGGTCATGAAGGTGCGGTGCGGGCTGGCACGCAGCGTTTGCGCGGCCTCTTCCAGACTGGGCGCCACGCCCTGCACCACGCCACGCATGATCATGAAAGCAATGGGTGTGAAGGCAAAGGTCTGCGCCACCCACACGCCCAGCCAGCCGTAGAACCAGCGCGACGGCGTGATGCCAAACGCGTATTCCAGAAACTGGTTGAACACCCCCGCACGGCCGAACAGCAGGATGAGCCCCAGGCCCACCACAAACGGCGGCGTGATGATGGGCAGCAGCGCCACGATGTTCAGCGGCCGCGCATAGCGGCGCGATGCGCGCTCGGCCATCAGCGCCATGAAGGTGCCCAGCAGCGTGGTGCTGGTGGCCGTCATCAAGCCCAGGAACAGCGTGTTCCAGGCCACACCGCAGCGCTGGCCGCCCGCCAGGCACGACAGGCTGAAATTGCGCTCGTGCGCGATGCGCTCCCACACCACGGCCAGCGAGAACGGGCCGTCCTCCAGAAAAAACGCAGCCGACAGCGCCTTGAGCACCGGGAACACGATGAACAGCGCGAGCAGGCTGCCACAGCCCACCACTGCAGCCGCCACGAACAGGTCGCCCTTGAAGAAGCCGCGCCGCGCCACCCCAAAAGACAGCAGCACCAGCAGCGCCGACAGCACCACAAACCCGCCCCAGCCCATGCCGGGCTGGCGCGCGCCCAGTTCGCCCAGGCTGTTGTTCATCCATTCAAACGCCCAGCCGCGCGCGCCAATCGCAAAGCCGCTGAGCAGCAGGGCCGCCAGCCCCAGCGCACCCCCCGCCACCAGCAGGGCACCCTGCTTGCGCCCGGCGGGCAGGCAGGCCCCCAGGCCCGCCACCACCAGCCCGGCGAGGCCCAGCCACAGCCAGGGGCGCCCGAACAAGGCCGCCTGCATCAGCCCGTTGGCCGCCTGCTCGCTGCTGAAGACCTGGCCCACCGCCAGCAGGCCATTGGCGTCCTGCTGTGCATACCAGGGGAACACCAGGTACCCCAGCACGCCCATGGCCAGCCAGACCCATAAGGGCCGGTTGACCGAGGCACCGGGAGTCCTGGTCCGAAGGGTTGCGTGCGCCGCCGCTGCTGCCGACACCACCACCCCTTAGCGCGTTGCGTTTTGCACGTCTTTTTCCCAGCGCGCAATCAGGCGGCGACGCTCGGCGCTGGCGCCGTATTTGGCGTAGTCGTAGTTGATGAGCTTCATCTTGGCCGGATCGGTCATGCGCGGGTCTTTGGGCACCTGCGTGTTGCTGGGCAGCTGGAACTGCTTGGCCGCCAGGCCAAACTGCTGACCACCCGGCGTGAGCGCCCATTCATAGAACTTCTTGGCGGCCTCGGTGTTGGGGCCGTTCTTGACGATGCTCATGGAGCCCACCTCGGCGCCGGTACCTTCAGAAGGTGTGACCGAGCCCACTGGGAAGCCGTTGACCGCCTCGGTGGTCACGTCGTGCACGAAGCTCACGGACACCGTGGTCTCGCCGCGTGCAACCGCCTTGACAGGCGCCGTGCCTGAACGGGTGTACGCGCTGATGTTGGGGTGCAGGGCCTTGAGGTATTCAAACGCCTTTTCCTCGCCCATGATCTGCACCAGCGTGGCGATCATGGTGTAGGCGGTGCCGCTAGAGGCCGGGTTGGCCATCTGGACCTCGCCCTTGAATTCGGGCTTGAGCAGGTCGGCCCATGACTGGGGCGGGTTGAGCTTGCGCTTGGCCAGCAGCTCCTTGTTGTAGCCAAAACCCAGCGGGCCCAGGTACACGCCCACGGTGCGGTACTTGGAATCGGCCGCCTGCTTTTGTGCCCAAGGGTACAGCTGCGCCAGCTGGGGCGACTTGTATTCGAGCGTCAGGCCCTGCTCGGCCGCCTGCAGATGCGGGTCGCCTGTGCCGCCAAACCAGATGTCGGTCTTGGGGTTGGCGCGCTCGGCGTTGAGCTGCGCCAGCGCCTCGCCCGAGCCCTTGGCCGTCATGTTGACCTTGGTGCCAGTGGTCTTGGCGTACACCGTGGACATCAGGTTGCACCACTCGGCCTGCACCGAGCAGATGATGTTGACCTGGCCCTGGGCCCAGCTGCCCGATGCAGCGGCCACAAGGGCCGCACCGGCCAGAAGTTTTGTCAGCAAGGGTTTGCGCATGGAAGGCTCCTCAGTATCTGGATAACGTGATGGAGGATGCTATGCGTGCAGGGCCTGCCCGAGCCAGGGGGGAAACGCCCAGGCCCCGTGCAAGCAGGTTGAAAGGCAGGGATTGCGCGGACCCCATACCTTTGGGAACCGAGTTACATTAAACGCAGATGGCCCCACCACCGCGCACACAGCCGGTAGATGAAGCGTCCACCCAAGCCCTTTCCAAGGCCCCCTGCGCAGCCTGCCCTGCCTTCACAGACTGACATGCTCGACCGCATCACCGCCTCCCTGCCCTCGCTGGCCCCCGCCGAACAGCGCGTGGCCAAGCTGGTGCTGACCGACCCCCGCACCTTCGCCCGCCTGCCCGTGCGCGAGCTGGCCGAGCGCGCGCATGTGAGCAAGCCCACCGTGGTGCGCTTTTGCCGCAGCATGGGTTACGACGGGCTGGCGGACTTCAAGCTCAAGCTGGCAGGCAGTGTGAGCGAAGGCGTGCCCTTCATCCACCGCAGTGTGGATGCCGACGACAAGACCGGTGATGTGCTGGTGAAAGTGGTGGACAACGCCGTGGCAGCGTTCCTGCAATACCGCAACGCGGCCAGCACCGTGGCCATCGAACGTGCGGCCGACGCGATTGCGGACACCTGGAAGAAGGGCAAGCGCATCGAGTTCTACGGCGTGGGCAACTCGGGCATCGTGGCGCAGGACGCGCAGCACAAGTTTTTCCGCCTGGGCGTGACCTCCATCTCCAGCAGCGACGGCCACATGCAGGTGATGAGCGCCACCCTGCTGGGGCCAGGCGACTGCGCCGTGATCATCTCCAACTCGGGCCGCACCCGCGACCTGATGGACGCGGCAGACATCGCCCGCCGCAACGGCGCCACCACCATCGTCATCACCGCCAGCGGCTCGCCCCTGGCCAGCACCTGCCAGATCCATCTGGCGGCCGACCACCCCGAGGGCTACGACCGCTACAGCCCCATGGTGTCTCGCCTCATGCACTTGCTCATCATCGACGTGCTGGCCACCTGCGTGGCGCTGCGCATCGGCAGCTCGCTGCAGCCGATCCTGCAGCAGATGAAGGAAAACCTGCGGGCCAAGCGTTACGCGTAAATCCTGGCCGTCAGGCCAGGCCGGCCCACGCCTTCTCAGTCCAGCGTGACACCCGCTTCGCGAATCACCTTGCCCCACTTGGTCGTTTCGGCCGCAAGAAAAGCGTCGCACGCCTCGGGCGTGGTGCCTTCACCAAAGGTCCCCATGGTGTCGAGTTTGGCCTTGGTTTCATCACTCTGGATGATGGCGTTCACGGCGTCCGACATGCGCTTGACGACGTCGCGCGGCGTCCCTGCGGGTGCAATCATGCTGGCCCAGGTACTGCCCAGCATGCCGGGCACGCCTTGCTCGATGAAGGTCGGCACGTCAGGCAGCATGGGCAAGCGCTTTTCGCTGGCTACGCCGATGAGGGTGATGCGGCCTGCCTTGGCGGGCTGGATCAGGTTGGGCGGAGGGTCGAGGAACAAGGGCACCTGGCCGCCGAGCAAGTCCGTCAACGCCGGGGCTGCGCCGCGGTAAGGAATATGGACCATGAAGGTCTTGGTCAGTGACTTGAGCAGCTCGCTGGTGAGGTGCGCGGCAGAGCCTGTGCCTGATGAGGCAAAACTCACCTTGCCCGGGTTGGCCTTGGCATAGGCCACGAGTTCCTTCACCGTCTTGAACGGTGCATTGGGCGCCACCGCCGCCACCAACGGAGAAACACCCAGCAGCGACACGCCCATCAGGTCCTTGCGCGGGTTGTAGGGCAGCTTGGGGTAGAGCGTGGTGTTGGCGGTAAAGGCCGGAATGACCACACCAAAGGTGTGACCGTCCGGGGTGGACTTGGCGACGGCATCCACGCCGATGATGCTGTTCGCGCCGGGTTTGTTGTCGATGACAACCGACTGACCGAATTGCTTTTGCAGGCCTACCGTCAGCAGACGCGCCATCTGGTCGGTAAACCCGCCCGCCGTGTACGGCACGATGATGCGAATCGGGCGGCTGGGCCAACTGGTTTGGGCCAGTGCTGGCAATGCCGCACTGGCCAGCGCTGCGCCGGTGGCCTGGACAAGCCTGCGACGGGAAAGGAATGTGGTCATGGTTTTGTCTCCTGCTGATTTATAGGTATAAAAAGCAGCCTCAGCACTCGTCGAACAAGCGCCAAAAGCTATATTTTTTATAGCACTCAGATCCCATTGAATGGGCTGTGCCTGTGATCTGCGGGGCTCAGACGGCCTTGACCAGTTCAGGCACAGCCGTGAACAGATCCGCTTCCAGCCCGTAGTCGGCCACACTGAAGATCGGCGCCTCAGGGTCCTTGTTGATCGCCACGATCACCTTGGAGTCCTTCATGCCCGCCAAGTGCTGGATAGCACCCGAGATACCGGCGGCCACATACAGCTGCGGTGCCACGATCTTGCCCGTCTGGCCCACTTGCCAGTCGTTCGGTGCGTAGCCTGCGTCCACCGCCGCGCGGCTGGCACCCAGGGCGGCGCCCAGCTTGTCGGCCAGGGGCGTCATGACTTCGTCGAACTTTTCCTTGCTGCCCAGCGCACGACCACCGGAGACGATGATCTTGGCAGCGGTCAGCTCGGGGCGGTCGCTCTTGGCGATTTCGCTGCCCACAAAGCTGCTCTTGCCGGCATCTGCTG
>NZ_JBMDJM010000021.1:0-113403 GCF_057809195.1 Acidovorax sp. FG42
GAAGAGGAAGAGGAAGAGGAAGAGGAAGAGGAAGAGGAAGAGGAAGAGGAAGAGGAAGAGGCCTCAGAAGTTCTGAATGTATCGCTTAAAAAGATGCTTCAATATCCGACTTTGGATCTTGGGCTCATTCGTGCAATAGTTCGGAGTGCCAAGGCGCGGCGCGTGAAAACCATTAGCGATGTCCTATTGGAGAATATGGACTTCTTTGCGCCGGCAATAAACGATATTGTAATATATTTTGATGCCGTTAGTGACCATGAATACTGTGCTAAGTATGTTGAGAGGTTTAGCCAAATCTGTGATGAAAAATGCATGAAATTTCATGCTGTCTCAATGTGGTTGCAGTGGTATTTTGCACGCCATAAAACGTTGCTCGAGAATAGGCGAATTCGTGCTTTTGTAATTCGTGGCAGGGAGATGAGACACCAAGCGCAGGCCGCGCTTACTCGTGAGACTCCAGAGTGGGTGCGTGAGCATAAAAGTGCCATGCTTCGGCTAGGTTCCGCTGACAGAAGGTCTGTGATTCTCGGTGCCGCTACTCTTTCACAAGATGAGCGTGAGAAATGGCTCGAGCCATTGATCCGAGGAAATTCATTGAATGACTTGGAAAAATGGATGGCTAAATGGGTGTTAAAGGGAAGCCCGACAGTGCGCGCGCAAGTGCACGTATCTGACTGGGATGAAATGGATGACATTCCCGAATAATCCTGATGCTATCTGAGCGGTTTTTAATGCCAACACGCTTTTCTTTGGCTATGTTTAGGTCAAAGTTCAGTCTTGCCCGGCCAAAGTAGACCGCATAGCATCCCTGTCAAGCACCCACCCTCATGAGGTGCTGCACAAAAACATGACAGGAGACAAGCCTTGCCATCCACCCGCTGGAGTCACTGCGGCACTGAAGACCTGAGCGTCTTGCAGACCATCTTCTGGTCCGCAGGCGCGTCGCGCAATGCGCTGGCGCAGCGCCTGGCCTGTTCCAAAAGCAAGGCCAATGCCATGGTCGCGGCGCTGCTGGACGAGGGCCTGCTCGACGAGGTGGGCCTGCAGGAATCCTCTGGCGGCCGGCGTGCCGAAACCCTCCGTTTGAGCGAAACCCTGGGCGTGGTGATTGGCGCCGACCTGGGCGCGACCAGCATGCAAATTGCTGTGATGCGGCCCGACATGACGGTGCTGGCGCGGCACCGCGAGCCCATCGATGTGCGCCAGGGGCCGGGCGTGATCCTGGCGCGGGTGCGGGGGCTGATGCGCGAGCTGCTGGCGCGCTGCGGGCTGGCGGCGTCGCAGGTGATTGCCATCGGCATGGGCCTGCCGGGGCCGGTGGATTTTGAAAGCGGGCAACTCGTCAACCCGCCGCTGATGCCCGACTGGGACGGCTTTTCCATCCGCGACTACCTGCGCGAGGCGTTTGCCGCGCCGGTGTTTGTGGACAACGACGTGAACCTGATGGCGCTGGGCGAGATGTACCGGCTGCAGCGCAATCTGCCCAACTTCCTGGTCATCAAGGTGGGCACGGGCATTGGCTGCGGCATCGTGTGCCACGGGCAGGTGTACCGGGGCGCCAATGGCTCGGCGGGCGATGTGGGCCACATCTGTGTGGACCAGCACGGGCCGCGCTGCCACTGCGGCAACCAGGGCTGTGTGGAGGCGATGGCCGCAGCGCCCGCCATGGCGCGCATGGCCATGGAGGCCGCGCAGCGAGGCGAGAGCCCCATGCTGGCCGAGCGGTTGCAAAGCACCGGCACGCTGACCATTGAAGACGTGGCCCAGGCCAGCCGCACGGGCGATGTGGCGGCCAACGCCATCATCCAGCGCGCGGGCAGCCTGGTGGGGCAGATGCTGGCGTCCATCGTCAACTTCTTCAACCCGTCGCATGTGTTCATTGCAGGGCGTGTGACGGACATGGGGCCGCTGTTCCTCGCGTCGGTGCGGCAGAGCGTGTACCACCGGTCGCTGGCGCTTTCTACGCGTCATCTGGAGATTCAATACGCGCCGCTGGCCGACGATGCCGGTGTGGTGGGTGCGGGCGTGCTGGCGATGCAGGAGAGCCTGTCGCGCGCGGGCTCGGTGGCGGGCGTGGGCGTTGGAGCAGTTGTAGGAACAGGGGCAGCGCGATGAGCGTAGCCGTCGAGTTCCGCAACGTGACCAAGGAGTTTGGCCCCGTGCGGGTGCTGCACGGGGTGGACTTTGCGCTGCAGCCGGGCCGCGTGTATGGCCTGCTGGGCGAGAACGGCGCGGGCAAGTCCACGCTGATGAAGATTCTGGCGGGGTACGAGAGCCCCACCACTGGCGAGGTGGTAGTGGACGGCGCGGTGCGCGCCCCGGGCGGCGGCTCGCGCGCGGCGGAGGCGCAGGGCATTGTGCTCATCCACCAGGAGTTCAACCTGGCGGACGACCTGACGATTGCGCAGAACATCTTCCTGGGCCACGAGATCAAGCGCGGCCCCTTCCTTGATGACAAGGCGATGCGCGAGAAGACGCGCGCTGCCTTGGCGCAAGTGGGCCTGCCCCTGGACCCGGACACGCGGGTGCGCAAGCTCATCGTGGCCGAAAAGCAGTTGGTGGAGATCGCCCGCGCGCTGGCCCGCAATGCGCGCCTGCTCATCATGGACGAGCCCACCGCCACGCTGACCCCCGGCGAGACGGAACGCCTGTTTGCGCTGATGGCCGGGCTGAAGGCCGCGGGCGTGACCATCATCTACATATCGCACAAGCTCGACGAAGTGGAGCGCACCACCGACGAGGTGGTGGTGATGCGCGACGGCCTGCTGGTGGCGCGCGAGCCCACGGCCAACGTGACGCGGCGGCAGATGGCCAACCTGATGGTGGGCCGCGAGCTGGCGGATTTGTTCCCGCCCAAGCTGCCCGCGCCTGCGGGTGGAGAGCCGGCCATCAAGGTGCGCGGCCTCACGGTGCCGGGCTGGGCCGAGGACGTGAGCTTTGACGTGCGGCGTGGCGAGATCCTGGGCTTTGCCGGGCTGGTGGGCGCTGGGCGCACCGAGCTGTTTGAAGGCTTGCTGGGCCTGCGCCCGCGCACGGCGGGCACGGTGGAGATTGCTGGCAAACCCGTGTATTTAAGAAGCCCGCGCGATGCGGCGCGCCACGGCCTCACGTACCTGAGCGAAGACCGCAAGGGCAAGGGGTTGCATGTGCACTTTGGCCTGCGCCCCAACCTGACGCTGATGGCGCTGGAGCGTTATGCCAAGCCCTGGCTCGACCCGGCGGCCGAGCAGGCTGCGCTGCGCGATGCGGTGCAGGAGTTCGGCATCCGCACCGGGTCGCTGGAGGTGCGCGCGTCGTCGCTGTCGGGCGGCAACCAGCAAAAGCTGGCGCTGGCCAAGGTGCTGCACCCCGGCCCCAGCGTGGTGGTGCTGGACGAGCCCACGCGCGGCGTGGACGTGGGCGCCAAGCGCGAGATTTACCACCTGGTGCAGCGCCTGGCAGAGCAGGGGCTTGCTGTTGTGGTGATTTCTTCAGAACTGATGGAGCTGATCGGCCTGTGCCACCGCGTGGCGGTGATGCGCGCCGGGCGGCTGCAGACCACGCTGCAAGAGCCAAATTTGACCGAAGAGGAGTTGATTGCCCATGCCACAGGTACCCGCTGAAAACGCACCCACCGCAGCGGGCCGCCACGGCGGCGCCACGGCCTGGTGGGGCAAGCTGCACGGGCTGGGACCGGTCATCGGGCTGGTGCTGCTGTGTTTTGCCGGCACGCTGCTCAACAGCAACTTCGCCACCTACGACAACGTGATGAACGTGCTCACGCGCACGGCCTTCATCGGCATCATCGCGGTGGGCATGTGCTTTGTGATCATCTCGGGCGGCATCGATTTGTCGGTGGGGTCGATGGCAGCGCTGATCGCAGGCTCGGTCATCTTGTTCATGAACGCGATGGCGCCCGTGCTGGGCTCGCCGATGGCGGCCGTAGTGGTGGGCATGCTGTTGGCCGTGGTGCTGGGCGCGGTGTTTGGGCTGGTGCACGGCCTGCTCATCACCAAGGGGCGCATCGAGCCCTTCATCGTCACGCTGGGCACGCTGGGCATTTTCCGCGCGTACCTCACGTACTTCTCCAACGGCGGGGCCATCACGTTGGAGAACGATCTGTCGGACATCTACAGCCCGGTGTATTACGCCAACCTGCTGGGCGTGCCCATCCCCGTGTGGATCTTCCTGCTGGTGGCTGTCATCGGCGGCGTGATTCTCAACCGCACGGCCTATGGCCGCTATGTGCAAGCCATCGGCTCCAACGAGCAGGTGGCGCAGTACGCGGCGGTGGACGTGCACAAGATCAAGATCCTCACGTACATGCTGCTCGGCGTGTGCGTGGGCATTGCCACGCTGCTGTATGTGCCGCGCCTGGGTTCTGCATCGCCCACCACGGGTTTGCTGTGGGAGCTGGAGGCGATTGCTGCCGTCATCGTGGGCGGCACCGTCTTGAAGGGCGGGGCGGGCAGCATCACCGGCACGGTGGTGGGCGCGATCCTGCTCTCGGTCATCAGCAACATCCTCAACCTCACCAGCATCATCAGCGTGTACCTGAATGCGGCGGTGCAGGGCTTCGTGATCATTGCGGTTGCCTTCATGCAGAGGGGCAAGCGGTGATGGAGTGGCTGGAACAACTCTCCTGGCGTTGTTGCTGTGTCTTGCCGTGCTACTCGCACTGTCTGCGACACAGCGCCTAGCCAGGACCGCTTCGCTGAGTTTTCCAGCCACTCTTTGCGTGCATTTGTTTTTCAAGGTGTTCCCCAGCCGGCCAGCTTCCATGGCCATATTCCAAAGCAACAGGAGACAACGCATGAACAGCCAACTTACTTCTTTCACCCGCCGCCTGGCCCTCTCGGCCGTGGGCGCCGCTGCCCTTGTATTGGCCGCCCCCGCCATGGCGCAGGCCAACAAGACGGTGGTGGGCGTGGCCATTCCGTCGGCCACGCACGGCTTTACCGGTGGCATCGTGTACTGGGCCAACCAGGCCAAGAAGGACCTGGAGAAGGCCCACCCCGGCCTGCAGGTCATCGTGAAGACCGCAGGCGGCGCGCCCGAGCAGGCCAACCAGTTGCAGGACTTGGTGACGGTGAACAAGATCAACGCGCTGGTCATCTTCCCGTTTGAATCGGCCGCGCTGACCAAGCCGGTGGCGCAGGTGAAGGCCAAGGGCGTGTACGTGACGGTGGTGGACCGTGGCCTGACCGACACCAGCGCGCAGGACGCGTATGTCGCGGGTGACAACACGGCGTTTGGCAAGATCCCGGCCGAGTACATCGCCAAGGCACTGGGCGGCAAGGGCAACGTGGTGGCCATGCGCGGCATTGCGACCACGTTGGACAACGAGCGCATGGACGCGTTCAACAGCGTGCTGAAGAACCACCCCGGCATCAAGCTGCTGGATGCCAAGTACGCCAACTGGAACCGCGACGACGCCTTCAAGGTAATGCAGGACTACCTCACCCGCTTCCCGCAGATCGACGCCGTGTGGGCCGCCGACGACGACATGGCCGTGGGCGTGCTCAAGGCCATCGAGCAGGCCAAGCGCAAGGACATCAAGCTGGTGTTTGGCGGCGCGGGGGCCAAGGGCATGATCAAGACGCTGATGGACGGCAGCAACCCGCTCATCCAGGCCAACGTGTCGTACAGCCCCAAGTTCATTTATGACTCGATCAAGCTCACGGCTGAGGCGCGGATCAAGGGCGAGAAGCTGCCCGCCAACACCATCATTCCGTCGGTGCTGATCACCAAGGAAACGGCGAAGGACTTCTACTTCCCCGACTCGCCGTTCTGATGGTTTTCTTGAACCAAATAGGCAGCTAGCGCCTATTCATCAAGCGCAAGCAGCTATCGAAATAATAGCTGCTTGCCGCCATGCAACTGCAACCCCCGCCCCTTGGAGCCGCCATGCCAAGACCCGTCACCCTCTTCACCGGCCAGTGGGCCGACCTGCCTTTGGCAGAACTTGCGCCCCTGGCCAAAAGCATGGGCTATGACGGCCTGGAGCTGGCGTGCTGGGGCGACCATTTCAACGTGCAGGAGGCGCTGTCTTCGCCCCAGTACGTCAAAAACAAACATGCGCTGCTGGCCCAGCATGGCCTGCAGTGTTTTGCTATCGGCAACCACCTGGTGGGCCAGGCCGTGTGTGATTTGATCGACGAGCGCCACCAGTCCATCCTGCCGCCGCATGTGTGGGGCAACGGTGAACCTGAGGGCGTGCGCCAGCGGGCCGCCGCCGAGCTGGCCGACACGGCGCGTGCGGCCGCAGCGTTCGGCGTGAAGACGGTGACAGGCTTCACGGGGTCGTCGGTGTGGCATTCGATCTATGCCTTTCCGCCCACTACGCAGGCGTATTGGGATAAAGGCTTTGCCGATTTTGCGAAGCGCTTCGGCCCCATCCTCGATGTGTTCGAGCAGCACGACATCAACTTTGCGCTGGAAGTGCACCCCACCGAGATCGCGTTCGACATCGCCTCGGCCGAGCGCGCGATTGCAGCGGTGGGCGGCAACAAGCGCTTCGGCTTCAACTACGACCCGAGCCACCTGGCCTATCAGGGCGTGGACTACATCAAGTTCATCCGCCAGTTCGCCGACCGCATCTACAACGCCCACATGAAGGACGTGTGGTGGGGCAAGGGCGATGGCACGGTGGGCGTATTTGGCGGGCACACCAGCTTTGGCGACGCGCGGCGGAACTGGGACTTTCGCAGCGTCGGGCGCGGGATGATCGACTTTGAATCCATCATCGTTGCGCTGAACGACATCGGCTACCAGGGCCCGCTCTCGGTGGAGTGGGAAGACAGCCGCATGGACCGCGTGCACGGCGCCACCGAGAGCGCGGCGTTTTGCAAGCGACTCGACTTCAAGCCCGCCGCCGGTGCGTTTGACGCCGTCTTTGCGCGCGACAAGCAGGCCTAGCCGCTGCCCGTTTCTAAAAGCCATAACAACAACACACCGCGAGCAAAGGCGTTTCGTATGTCCAGTCCCCAAAAGCTCCGCTACGCCATGGTCGGCGGCGGCCATGGAGCCTTCATCGGTGCCGTGCACCGCAAGGCGATGGCGCTCGACGGCCAGTTCGAGCTGGCGGCCGGTGCACTCTCGTCGTCGCCCGAGCGGGCGCGCGCATCTGGCGCTGAACTGGGCCTGGCGGACGACCGCAACCACGGCAGCTGGCAAGACCTGCTGGCCGACGAACTGCGCCGACCCGCGCATGAGCGCATCGACCTGGTGAGCATCGTCACCCCCAACCATGTGCACCACCCGGTGGCGCTGGCGTTTGTGCAGGCGGGCTTTCATGTGGTGTGCGACAAGCCGCTGGTGCACACCAGCGCGCAGGCCGATGAACTGGTTGCGGCCGTGAAGAAGGCGGGCACCGTGTTTGGTGTGACCTACAACTACACCGGCTACCCCATGGTGCGCGAGGCACGGCACCTGGTGCAGAGCGGCGTGCTGGGCCAGCTCCGCAAGATCACCGTCGAATACAACCAGGGCTGGCTGGCCACCGCAGTGGAAGAGGGCGGCGCCAACAAACAGGCCGACTGGCGGCTGGACCCGGCGCGCAGCGGCAGCGCAGGCACGCTGGGCGACATCGGGTCGCACGCCGAAAACCTGGCCGCCACCGTCACCGGCCAGCACCCCGCCTGGGTGTGCGCCGACCTCACCACCTTTGGCTACGGGCGCAGGCTGGACGACGACGCCCAGCTGCTGCTGCGCTACGACAGCGGCGCGCGCGGCTTCATCGTGGCATCGCAAGTGGCAGCGGGGCTGGAGAACGACCTGCGCCTGCAGGTATCCGGCACGCTGGGCACCATCACCTGGCGGCAGGAAGAACCCAACCAGCTCATCCACTCCCCCGTGGACGGCCCGCGCCGCATCCTCACGCGCGGCTCACCGTGGCTCAGCCCGGCCGCGCTGCATGCCGGGCGCATTCCTGCGGGCCACCCCGAGGCCTTCATCGAAGCCTTTGCCAACGTCTACCTGGGCGTGGCCTTTGACATCCGCGCACGGCAGGCAGGCACGGCGCCCGACCCGCTGCATGCCGACTACCCGCGCGTGGAAGACGGCGCACGGGGCGTGCACTTTATCGAGAGGGTGGTGGCTTCTGCGGCCAGCGAGCAGAAGTGGACGGCGTTGCGTTGAGCAACGCTGCCGTCACACCGCATGGGATCTTCTGCATCTGCGATCAAAGAGATGAAACAGTGTTGAGAAGGGGCGCAACGCGCATACGCCCCTGGTTTGTTACGCCGGTGGTTTACACCCACACGCATGCCTCGCAGCTGCGCCCTGCGAGGGTTGGGTAGCCGCGACCATCTCCGCCCCTACCTTTGGCGGGAGGTTCTGCGCTCGCTAAATGTCGCTCACTTTGCGGAGCCTTTCCGCCTGCTTGTCCGTGTGAGGTTGGCGCAAACGCCAGGCCTGTTGGCAAGTTCTGAATTCCCCGGATTTTTTGGTCAGGAAAACCCTGAGCTTCTCGATAGCTTTTAGCTATTGAAAAGCATGACTAATTGTTTGTTTTTGTTGCTGTTGTGTCACTAATACATACGCACTATGGCTATGCGAGGGCACTTGCGCGATGCTTGCGCACCATCTTCTGAAGTTGGTGGTTAGACAAAGAATGGCCGTAAGCCATTGATTCAAATCAAAAAAATAGATGGATGGGATGCGGGTCGGATGCCACCCAACAAGCGTTGCCAGCAGTGCCGCAAGGCAGTTGAGGGATGCAAAACGCGTGGATCGCTGACGCCAATTTTTAATTGTTTACTTTCGTTACGTTTAGTAATCTCCGCGCTCACTCTTCTTTCAACGCCTGAGGAAATCATGCGATCACTTTTCTCCGTCCTGCCTGCTCGGCGCGCACACTGTTCTCCCGGTTCCCGAGCGGCGCAGGGTGGTTTTACCCTGGTGGAATTGGCTGTTGTGCTGGCCGTCATCGGCTTGATCATCGGTGCCGTGGCAATCGGCAAGGATGTGCAGCGCAATGCCGAGTACACGAAGATCAAGAACAAGTTCATTGACCAGTGGGAGCAGGCGTACAACCAGTACTACCAGCGCACTGGCGTGGTGGTGGGCGACAGCCAGACGGCGCCTCGCATCATGGTGAACGGCACTGCTTACACGGTGACCGGAACAACACCGTTATCTGGTGGAGACATGACTGCAGTCACTCCGCCTGCACCTGTCTGCGCGCATGCGCCGGAAAGCGATAACGCGATTCGTAACTCTGCTACCGCCTTCGTGGCAAACACGAATGATCTGCGCCAGTACATGACGCGAGCGGGTATCCGTATGCCCCCGGGCCGTGCCGAGGGGCAGGAGGATCTCTACGTTTACACAGACACCAATGGGTCACCACAGGAAATCCAAGTGTGTTTTCAGTGGAATCCGCCGAGCTCAGCAGAGGGCGCAGGCAATGTGATGGTTATTGCCGGACTCACCCCGGACTTGGCCCGCATGCTGGACCAGATGATCGATGGCAAGCCTGATGCGCAAGAAGGTCGTTTCCGTCTGCGCGGCATTGCCAACGGCACGCCGAATGGACCTGGTGTGGAATGGTCTGCCAACAACTCCTTTGGCCGGGGTGCAGGAACTCCCACAGCCACCGGCGCGGGCAACACCCGTGACGAAGAGCAGGTCATCACCCTGACCGCCATCTACAAGATGAACCAGTAATCAGGGCGAGGAATAAAACATCATGAACCAAGTATTCAAGAACCTGGCCCTTCGTTCGCGCGCAACGCGCCAGCAGGGTTTTACGCTGGTCGAACTGGCGGTTGTGCTGGCGGTGATCGGCCTCATCATCGGTGCGGTGGCCATCGGCAAGGATGTGCAGCGCAACGCCGAGTACACCAAGATCAAGAACAAGTTCATCGACCAATGGGAGCAGGCCTACAACCAGTACTACCAGCGCAATGGTGTGGTGTTGGGAGACAGCCAGACTGCGCCCCAGAACATGGTCAATGGCGAGCGCTTTCTGGCCGCAGGTACGCGCTCTGGTCGCGATATGACGCGTGTTACGCCCCCAAACGCGATTTGCCGCGCGGCTGCAGGGCAAGGCATGACCCGAGGATTCACCGCTGGCACGGACCCTGATCTGCGCGCCTTGATGACCCGTGCAGGTATCCGCATGCCCCCCGGGCGTGCGGAAGGTTTGGAAGACCGCTACGTCTACCTGGACACCAATGGGAACCCGCAAGAAGTCCAGGTGTGCTTCCAGTGGAATGTGCCGTTGGGCAATGGATCTGCTGCGGATGCTGTGGGTGACGGCATGGGTAACGTGATGGTCATCACTGGCCTGACGCCCGACCTGGCACGCGCACTGGACCAAATGATCGACGGCAAGCCTGATGAACGTGAAGGCCGTTTCCGTCGCCAGGGCGTGTTGAACAACGCAGGCGGCACCAATCCCAATGCGCCGGGGCAGGAGTGGCAAGCCTCCAACCGTGACCAGATCGGCACGACCAATGATCGTGCTTTTGACGAAGACCAGATCGCCATCGTCACGGCCATCTACCGCATGAATCAGTGATGTGGCGTGAGCCCTTCCACCATTGACTCTTTAAACAACTTATTTCCCTCGTCGGAGGTTTCAATGAAAAAGATGCACTCGTTTCGTGGGCTGGGCCGTAAGGTCCAGCAAGGTTTCACATTGGTCGAACTGGCCATCGTGCTGGCAGTCATAGGCCTGATCATCGGTGCTGTAGCCATTGCCAAGGATGTTCAGCGCAATGCGGAATATCAGAAGGCCGTTAACAAGTTTGCCTATCAGTGGAAGATGGCCTACGACCAGTACTACCAGCGGACGGGTGTGGTGGTGGGTGATTGCCAGCAAGCCCCGACGTACATGGTGGATGGTTCCGAAACCACAATCAATGGCGGTAATGCATGCACGCGTGCAGGATCTATGAATGTTCCTGGCATTCCAGCCAGCTTTGAGGGGCGAGGGGCAAAAATTTGCTCGGGCCAAGGGTATGCCGTAGACACTGTGGGTGACGGAGACGCAGCGTTGGCGACATTAAACCTGCGTACGCTGATGACTCGGGCTGGTGTGCGCATGCCCCCGGGCCGCGGCGAAGGACACGAAGACCGGTTTTTGTACATCGACTCCAACGGTAACCCTGCCGAGTTACAAGTTTGCTTCCAATTTAATGTCAGTGGCACTGCGAGTGGTGCTGGGAACGTGATGGTGATCCGTGGACTGACCCCTGACTTGGCCAGATTCATGGACCAAGTGATCGACGGAAAGCCCGATTCGCGCGAAGGCCGCTTCCGTATCCAAGGACGTCCTGCTCACGCCAATGGAGGTGCCAACCAAGCCAATGCCCCTGGTACGCAATGGGAGGCCAATAACACCCAAGGCAATAGTCTCGGAGCTGGTACTGGTGCGACAGCGATGACTAACAACGATGCTCGCCCTGGAATTGTCAACAACCCGAACAACAGCAACGGAGGGACAGCTGGAGGGCGTACGTTGGACGAAGACCAGGTCATCTTGCTGACCGCCCACTGGATCATGGAGCAGTAATTGAACGGCACCCGTACGCTCAAGCTGGCCTGTCTGGCGCTGGCCACTGCCCTGCTGGGCGGTGGAGCCTGGCTGGCGCAACGCGGTCTCAAGCAACTGGCTTGGGAGCGGCAGCAATTCGCGCAGTTGCAGCAGGGGCTCGAAAGCGCCCGCAGTCTTGTGCCTGAAGTGCAGCGGCGCGAGCAACTGGTGCGTTCTATCAAAGACGTTTCGCAACAGGTGGAGCGCATGGGCTTTGACCCGTCCCAGTGGGGCGAACGCCGGCTGCGCCGTGCCGTAGCCCCGGCGACGCGGGTCGAGGCGGCTCAGTTCCTGGGCGAACTGGGTCGTGGCGGAGCCGGGCAGATTTTTGTGGCGGACGTGTTCGAGATCGGCACAGTGTCGCCGGAAGCCAGCCTGTTCCAACCCCCGCTGCCGGGCGACCAAGGGCTTTTGCTGGGCGTCACGGGCACGTTGCACTTTCAGACGGCGTCTGTTTCTTCATCGCCGAAGGTGACTCCATGAGTGCAGAACATGTGTATCGCGTAGCCAGTTCCGGCTGGTTGCACTGCCACGGGCATCAGGTTGAAGAGGTTCCTGCATGGCCGCGCTTGACCCATAGTGCGCTGGTGGTGCTCGACATGGACGACGTCTACACCGACGTCTGGCGTTTCGAGGGCAAGACGGAATACGCCGCCGCGCTGGTTGAAAAGCGTGTGCGGACGCAGGGGCTGGTCGAAGGCGCCGCCCACGTGGTGGTGCACCGGCTGGTCAAGCTGCCGGGCGGCTTTCAAGTGTTCTTTTCGGCGATTTCGCTGGACTTGTGGCAGCGTTGCACTCAGTGGGCCAAGGAGCAGGACGACCATTGTCTGGTCATGATGGCTGGTGGCCTGCTGTGTGACGGCGTGGCTTCTGGCGGTGCGCGCATCGTGCTGACGCAACGGCGGTTGATGTGCTTCGTGCAATCGGAAGAGGGCATGGTCTTTGGCTCTACCCAGGCATTGGGGTCTGGGCCATCTGCTATGGCGAGTGCGGCCCAGGTACTGACGAGCAATCACAGTGCGTTGTTGACGCGGCTGGGCGCTGAGGCCGTTGAGTGGGGCACGCTGTGGTCCACGCAGCCCGCCGATGTGGACACCTGCCTTGCTGCGGTACGCAGCGTGGCGGGTGGTGCACCAGTGGTCATGCACGCGCAGGAGATGACGCTGGCTTCCGAGCGGGTACACACCGTCATGCCTGCGCTGGCACGCAAGGCGGCAGGCCGCCATGCTCTGAATCCAAGTCTGGAGCGGGTGGCATGGCGTGCAGAGCGCTGGGTGGCTCCGATCACGGTGGTGACGGCGCTCGTCGGCATCGTTCTGGCCATCGCGGGCATGCTGGTCGGGCAACTGGCGGATCAGCAGCGCAATGCGGGCATGAACCAGCGCGCAGAGCTGGAGACGCTGCAAAGCCGAATCCAGGCGGTGTCGTCGGTCGAGGCTCCGCTGAAGCTGTTGCCGGTGGCTGAGTTCTCTCGCACGCTGGATGAAGGTGCGCGCCATGATCCAGTGGCGTTCATGGCCGTGTTGAAAGCTGCGTCGAACAAAGACATTCGGATTCAGCGTGTCCGCCTGGAAACCACAAACTCTTTGGGCGGTGCGCAACCGAGCAAAAAGGCCTTCCGTGTAGACGGCGTGGTGGCACCTGGTGCCTCGGCTTCCGTGACGCGTTGGGTTTCGCAGATGGCTGCGGCTGGCTGGACGCTCCGGGCGGTGGACCCCACCTTCACGCTGCCAGGTTCTTTCTCGTATGAGCTGGTGGCCAATGCAGCAGCACCAGGAAATGTGAAACCATGAAATACGCGGCTTTACTTCTCAATGGGATTGCCATTCTTTTGCTCGGCTGGGGGCTGTATGGCGTTTTTCAGCTCACTCAGGCGCGCACTCCGTCGATGCGTCCCATGACCGTGGAGCTGGCACCCTTGCCAACTGCTTTGCGGACGGATCAGGAGCGCGTTACCGAAGCTTTTGGCGCAATGTCCCGCATCCAGGCGCAGACGACGACGGCTGGCACTGACCCGCAGCGTCTGATCGCGCTGCCGGTGCCTGGCAGCGATGTAGTGGGCAGCGTGCAGATGCCGCGCCGTTCACTGTCATTGCATCTGGATGATCTGGCATCGGAGCGGCAGTCGGTGGTGATCGATGGCCAGTTGGCCCGTCAGGGTGCACGGCTGGAGGGTGGTGGGCGCGTCGTGCAGGTACGCCCCAGCGAGGCAGTGGTCACGGAGCGGCTGGGTCGCCAGACGCTGACGCTGCCCCAGGGCGATTTGCGGGTGGGCACGCTGCGCTGGCCCGACGGATCGCTGGCAAGCATCAATACCCAGGAATTCCGCTCGGGCCTACCGGGTGGACAACCCGGCCCCATCAAGAGCTTGCCATGACCACGAAGGCCTGCGGACAGCACACAGACTGCGTCGAGCACTGTTCGATGAGTGCATCGCGTTGTGGGTACCTGTTGGCTTCTCCTCATGACCATTTCAAGAAATCACGCTAGTAGCGCCAAGGACAGCGATATGAACAATCCTCCGTTTTTCAAGCCATTGGCGCTGGTATGTGCCGCCCTGGTGCTGGCTGGTTGCGCCAGCCCTTCGCCCCGTAGCGCTGCCAGCCTCCCGCCGCCAGACACCAGCGCGGCAGACCAGATGCGCGAGCACGCTGCGCAGGAGGCCCAGCGCTTGCTGGTGCATCAGCAGATGTTGCTGACCGAAATCAACAAGACGGCTGCGGCACCGGTCATTGCTCCAGTGGCTCCGGTGTTCGATCCCCTGGAAGGCAAGTTGATCAACGTGGCCATGTCCCGCGCCAGCATCAGCCAGATCCTGAGTGCATTTGCCGACGCAGGAAATCTGAACCTGATCGTTGACCCCAATGTGCTGAAGGGCGGTCAATTGGCAGATATGCACTTGCGCCAAGTGACATTGCGCGAAGGCTTCAATGAAGTGCTGCGTACTTACGACGTGGCTGGCGAGTTCCGTGGCAACACGCTGCGGGTCAATCTGACCGAGGAAAAGTTCTTCTCGCTGAACTTTCTCAACACCAAGACCAGCATCCAGATGGGCTCTGGCGGTAATGTCTTCGGCAGTACCAATTCGGGTGGTGGAGGCGGAAGCGGCAGTGGCAGCAGCGGTGGCGGCGGTTCGGGCGCCCAGCAGGGCAGCCTGACCATGTCTGGCTCTGGCGGCGGCAGCACGGACCCGTACCAGGAAATCGAGACAGCGCTGAAGTCGGTACTGGGCGACGCCAACCAGGACCGTCTGGCCCAGCAGCAAATGCAGCAGCAGAACCTGACCATGACGACGCCGGGTTCTTCTTCGCCCTGGATTGGAAGCGGTGCCAACCCTACACGTCCAGCCCAGTTGCCACAGGCACCTTTGGCCACCATGACCGAGGACAGTGGCTTCACGCTGAACAAGATGACCGGCACGCTGTATGTGAAGGCCCGGCCGTCCAAGATGCGGGCGGTCGAAAAGATGCTGGCCCAAGTGCACAAGGTGCTGGGCAAGCAGGTGTATGTCGAGGCGCAGCTGATCGACGTACAACTGTCTGACAACTTCGAGTTCGGAGTGGACTGGACGTCCCTGCGCAGCCGTCTGGCGGCCGGTTTTGGCTCGTCGCCCATGCAGCTGGGTGGCAGTTCGGGCACGCTGCCAAATGCCGCCACTGGCTACCCTTCGCGGGCGATTTCCATTCCTGCAGCGCTGATCGGGAGCGTGGCCGGGCCTGCGCTGGGCGTTTCCTACCAGGGCAGCAACTACGGCATCGTGATCAACGCGCTGCGTTCGTTTGGCAATCTCAAGGTCTTGTCCAACCCCAACGTGCAGGTACGCAATGGCACCCCTGCGTTGCTGTCGGTGGGCACCAGTTCGCGGTACGTCTCTCAGTCCGCATCGACGCAGACTGTGCCGGGCGGTGGAGCTTCCACCACCTCGTCCAGCGTACAGACCGACACGGTGTTCTCCGGCGTCATGGTAGGCGTGCTGCCCATGGTGCGTGATGATGGTCGCATCGAGCTGCTGCTGAACCCCATGCAGAGCGATGTGGACCCTGCAAGCCTGCAGTTGGTCTCGGTAGGGGGCGATAACCTGGTCTCCCTGCCCAAGGTGAGCTACAAGGGGCTGACCACGACCTTGAACGTGGGTGATGGGGACGTGGTGGTGGTTGGGGGGTTGATCGACCAGCGCAGTTCCAACAATGATCGCGGCGCACCCGGTGTCTCCGACGTGCCGTTGCTGGGCAAGTTGTTTGGCAACGAAAACAAGGTGCACGGAAGCCGTGAACTGGTGATCGTCTTGCGGGTGCGCGTGCTATGAGCCTCATCCACGACGCGCTGAAATCCATGGATGCGCCTCAAGATTCCAAGCCTGCCATGGCAAGGGCTTCCAAGGCGACGGTGCGTGCCCGTCCTGCGTGGCTGGATGCCATGCTGGCTTTTGCCGTCGTATTAGGGGCGGGGATTTTGGGATGGTTTGTCTGGCAGACCCAGATGAAGCCCAAGGCTCTGCCGCCGCCGATGGCTGCTGCGCCAAACCCGGTTCCTGCTCCAGCGCCGACACCGGTGGCGGTCACTTCGCCGGTTGCTGAAACCGCTGCGCCTGCTGCTGCCCCTGCATCTACGATGGCTGCTGCGCCTGCACCAGTAGTCTCTGTGCCTGCAGCCGTGCCAGTTCCCGCTGTTGCTGCGGCGGCTCCTGCGCCTGCACCAGTGCAGTCACAGACTCCCGCTCCGGCCGTTGCTGTGGAGCCTGCCGCTCCCAAGACGGTTTTGGCGGCTGGTCCGCGCGGTGAGACCGTTACGCCTGCAGCAGCTGCTGTGAATCGCAGCAGTACGACGCGACAGGCACGTGGTGTCAATCGCTCCACCACGGCGGCTGCGCCGGCTGTGGCTCCAGCCCCTGCCGTGGATGATGCACCCGTAGAGCTGCGCTTCGCCCGTTTCGTCGCCGCCATGAAAGAGTCGCGGACAGCCGATGCTGAACGTGAATTGGCCGCATTGAAGGAGCGTCTGCCCGCGGGGTCTCTGGGACTCGTGCGCGCCCAAGCCTGGTTTGACCTGCGCGCAGGCCGCGATGCCGCAGCGGCAGATGGTTATCGCACCATCCTTGAGCGCCTGCCTGGTGACGAAGAGGCCGCCATCAACCTAGCCAGCATCCAGTCGCGCCAGCAAAAGACGGAAGAAGCGCGCGCAACCCTTGATGCCGCATCGCGACTGCAACCAGATTCGGCTGCGCTGCGGGCTGCATTGGCCCAGTTCACACCCGCTGCACGCCAATGACGGCCAATTCCATCTATGCCACGCTGGGGTTGTCGCGCAATCCGTTTCCGCCGACACCGGATGCGGGTTCGTACTTCTTCACACCGCGGCTGGAGGAGGATTTCGCGGAGATCGTGCATTGCATTGAGGCGCGCAAGGGCTTTGTTCTTCTCACCGGAGAAGTGGGTCTGGGCAAGAGCACTCTGGTGCGGCGCCTGCTGGACACCCTCAGCGGCAAGAACTGCCACTCAGCGCTGATCCTGAACACCTTTTTGCAAGACAGCGCCCTTTTGTCTGCCATACAGTCAGACTTCGGTTTGCCGCCTTCGGACTCCGTGGAGCAGGGGCTCGCGCGACTCACAGAGTTCCTGATCGCGGGGCACCAGGCAGGCGAGATCAGCTTGCTGGTGATCGATGACGCGCAGAACCTCAGTGTGGAATCGCTGGAGCTGGTGCGATTGTTGTGCAATCTGGAGACCGGCCAGGAAAAGCTGTTGCAGATCCTGCTGGTCGGACAGCCTGAGTTGGAGGAGACCCTGGCGACGCCAGAGTTGCGTCAGCTCAAGAGTCGCATCATCAAACACGCTCGCCTGTCGGGTCTGCAAAAAGATGAAGTCACCCGTTACTTCGACTTTCGTGTGAACGCTGCGGGCGCTGAGGGGCGCCTCTCCATCGAACCTGCCGCAGCGGACGTTTTGCATCGCGCCACGCAGGGAAACCTGCGACGCATTCACTTGGTGCTGGACCGTTGTCTGTACGGTTTGGCGAGTACCAGGGCATCTGTGGTGACGGAATCCCTGGTTCAGCGTGCGGTGGCCGATCTGCCCGCACTGGGGGATGAAGCTGCGGCGATTGCTAAGGTAACTGGCGGCACTCGTGGCCGCAAAGCCTGGGTGCTTGCTGGCTTGCTGGCGGGCACCACAGCAACCGTCGCCTTGGCCAGCTGGGGGTTGGCCACCCAACCCGGCGAGCATGTGGCGTCAGCCGCCGCAGTGGTGGCAGCCCCCACCCCTGAGGTAGTCCGGCCGACGGTATCGGGCGCTGCGTCGGCGGTTCCGCCCAATGGCAGCTCTGCGGCCGCCGTAGTGGCAGCTGCACCGGCACCCAAGCTGCAGCCTTCGGCGGGGGTATCCGGGCGTGAAGCGTGCGAAACCCAGCTCAAGGCGGCGGCTAATGCTGACGAGGTCGTGCACGTTTACCGTCTGCCTGATGGCATGGGGGACACCCTGAAACCATCGACTCGCCTGTGCCGCTTCAATGTGGACAAGGAGTCCTGGGTCGCATGGCTGGGGCGCAACAACACGCGCAACATCGAGGCCGCTGAACAGGTCACGCGCAAGGTGCAGGCCAAGCTCAAGAGCATGGGCTTGCTGGACAAGCGTGAGCCGGACGACGGTTTTTTTGGTTCGAAGACTGGAGAGGCGTTCGCCCGCTTTCAACTGCAGCAGGGTCTGCCGCCCACTGGTAAACCCGACGAACTGACCTTCTTAATTCTGGAGCATCAGGATGCATCCCCCCGCTGAATCATTGCTAGAGGCCTCGGGCCAGTTGCAGCCCGCAGGCCCTACGGCCGAGGATCGCCTGGCGGTGCTGCGTGACAAGAGTCCTTCCTTGGGCGCTGCATTGGTCAATGCTGGCCTTGTGTCTGCAGTCGCCATCGACTACGTGTTGCAAAAGCAGAAGATCGAGAAGGTGCCTATGGGCAACCTTTTGGTGGAGCTGGGTTTCGCAAGTGCCAATGAGGTCGCGCGTCAACTCGCTGGCCAGCGCGGGCTGCGCTTTGTCAACGCCGACGAAATGCCAGAGCCCGATACAGCGGTAGCGGGCATCTTCAACCGATCGCTGTGCCTGACGTATGGTTTCCTGCCCGTGCGGGAAAACGACGAAGGTCTGATCGAGGTGGTGCTGGGCGACGCGCAGCCAGACACTGTGACCGAGCTTGTTCAGCGCAAGCTGGGCAAGGGTTGCCATTTCTTTCAGGGCGAGTTCGACAGCGTTGCACAGGCCATCCAGCAGCACTATTACTTTGCCGAGCACCCGCCTGCACGTCTGATCGAGAGCGAGGTCCGCAAGCTCGAAGCCGACGTGGATCGTGCCTACAGCCCCGCTCGCTTGCTGGAGCACATGCTTCACCTGGCTGTGCGCGAACGCGCGACGGATATTCACCTGGCGCCCACGGCGCGCAGCCGTTCGGTGCTGCTGCGGGTGGACGGTGTTTTGCGTCCTGTGTTTGCGCTCTCGCCGGCCTTGGACCGTCTGGTGGTCTACGTGAAGCTGCAGGCTGACATGGATGCCAGCGAGCAACGCTTGCCCCAGGACGGGAGCTTTACCGCACAGGTGATGGAGCACAACTTCACTATCCGTGTCTCCACCTTGATCTCGGAATTTGGCGAGCGCATGGTGCTGCGCCTGCTGCCCGAGCGCAGCAACCTCGACAAGTTGGCGGACCTCGGATTCCTGGAGGAGGACGTGGCCGTCATGGCCAAGGCGTTCTCGCGTCCGCACGGCCTCATCTTGATCACGGGCCCTACCGGCTCAGGCAAGAGCACGACGCTGCATGCCGCGCTGCGCATGCAGCCTTTGATTGAGCGCAATGTGCTGACCGTGGAGGACCCGGTGGAATACCGTGTCCCGGTCGCCTGCCAGACCGAAGTGAACCGCCGTGCGGGCTATGAGTTCGCGAATGCCATGCGACACTTCCTTCGGCATGACCCCGACATCATCCTGGTGGGAGAAATCCGGGACTCCGAGACGGCGCGTGCAGCGTTGGACGCTTCCTCTACAGGTCACCTGGTGTTGTCTACCTTGCACGTGGGCAGCATTTTTGGGGTGATGCCTCGCCTCAAGCTCTTGGGGGTGGACACCGAAACGATCGCTGAAAACTTGGTGGCAGTGATCAACCAGCGCCTCGTGCGCCGCATCTGCCCGCATTGCGCCAAGCCACGTCTTGCGACTGATGATGAGCGCCGTTGGCTGGGGCAGGGCGCCGCGGGCGAAATGCTGCAGGTGTTCCATGGCGCCGGCTGTCACCATTGCCGCGACACAGGGTATCTGGGCCGCCTGCCGGTGTACGAAATGCTGGTGGTCAACCGGGATCTGGCGGATGCCATCGCCTCAGATGCCACGCGGGCAGAAATGCGGCAGCGCGCGCTGGCAGCAGGTATGCGGCCCATCTTGACGTTGGCGCGGCACCGTGTGTTGGCAGGTGAGACCACGATGGAGGAAATCCTCCGCACCGTGGGCGAGGACTGAGCCGCTTTGGCGGAAGCATTGCATGGCCAATCTCAACACTTATTACTACCGCGTACTGCTGCCTCACGGTGGGGTGCGCTCGGGTCTGTTGCGCCTGGCAGTCAAGCGCGACTTGTCTGCCCGCCTGCGGCTGGAGGCCGACACGGACGGCACGGTGATCAGTCTCTGGCGTTTTCCTGCATGGCTGGCCGTGGTGGCCGATGCGCTTTTGCACCTGTTCCGGAAGCAGGTGCGCGGCGAGGACCTTGCAGGCTTCCTTCGCGACCTGGGTCTCATGATGCGCGCGGGTGTTCCTGCCCTCGATGCGCTGACCACCCTGGTGGAAGAAAGCCACAGTGTGGGCAATCCGGCCATGGCGTCTGTCGCTCGCAATATGCTGGACGACCTGAACGCGGGTGTGGGCATGACCGAAGCTTTTAACCGGCACCCCAACGTGTTCCCCGAGACCGTGCGCAACCTGATCTCCATCGGGGACCAGACAGGTACTCTGGACCGCATGCTGGGCGATGCCGCCGAGCACGTGGAGCGCATGATCAATATCCGGCGTGACATCAAGACAGCGCTGATCTATCCGGCGTTCGTGTTCGCCTCCATCATCGGCGTCGCCATCTTCTGGATCTACTACGTCGTGCCCAACATGGCGCGCCTGTTCAAGCAGCTACAAGCGAAACTGCCGCCCATCACTGAAGGGCTGGTGGCGTTTGCTAACTTGCTGTCCACCCATCTGCCCTGGGTGCTGCTGGTCACTGTCATCGTCGTGTCTATCGGCGTCATTGCGTTCAGGCGGTCCGAGCGGTTCCAGCTTGCCACCTATACGCTGATGCACCGGTTGCCGATTGCTCGTACGTTGCTGGTGTCCTCTGGCATGGCGCACATCACTGAGCACCTCTCGATCTTGGTGCGTGCGGGGGTGGACATGGTGTCCAGCCTGCGCGTTCTGGGGCGTGCCACCAAGAACCGCTATTACCGTACCCGACTCATCCACGTGGCGGAATCGGTTTCGCGTGGGGAGTCCGTGTCTTCATCCATGCGGCGCGTGGGCGGTTTTCCTGCGATGGCAGTTCGCATGATTTCTGTAGGGGAAGAGTCCGGTAGCATGGATCAGCAACTCTCACACCTTGCGGCGGACTATCGCAAGCGCCTGGAGGTGTTGGTGAAGTCGCTCGCCGAAATCCTCAAGCCTCTGATCATTCTGGTTGCAGGCGGCTTGTTTCTTTTCCTGATCGTTGCGCTGTTGTTGCCGGTGTACGACCTGGTGCGGCAGTCGGTCACGCAGAGCATGGGGGGCGGATAGTTATGTGTCTCCTGGGTTGCCTGCGAGTTTTCTTTTTTTTAATGACCCGCCCGCGGTTGCGCAGGGTTGGGTGCTAAAGCATGCGTAAGCCTTTATTGATTGGTGGTGGCCTGGGGCTGCTGGTGCTGGCCCTGGTAGCGGGTAGCTTCTGGCTGGCCGGGAATAGCGCCGAAACCACTCCGTCAACACCAGCAAGGTCGAACGTTAGTCAACGGGTTTCTTCGTTGTCCTCGTCTTCATCTCCGACCGGTCAGAGCCCTTCTTTGGCTGGAGGCAACAGCGCGGCTTTCCGTTCGCCACAAGAAGTGCAGGAGCGGCGGCGACGTCTGGCGGAGGTTCGTGCCGAATTCAATGCCTTGCGCGCCCAAGGGGTCAATGCGTCGCCGGAACGCATGCTTTCTTTGGTCAATGAACTTGAGGCGCTGGCACCGCCAGGGTTTGATCCACGCTATTACCAAGCCCTGCGCAAGATGCTCGAGTCCAGTGCGCGCATTCAGGTATTGAACAAGGAACTGCAAGCCATCAGCAAGGGCACATCTCCCAAAGATTTAGAGCGTCAGAAAGTGCTGATGGACGAAATGCGTGCGCTGGGTGAGCGTGTCGGCGCGGAAGCTCGGAATTTGCAAACCTACGCACCCAAGCCAGGGTCAGGGGCTAAAACGCCATGACTATTTGCTGCTTCCCGTCGCTCCACCTACATTTGTGGCGGCCTGCGCAGCGGGGGTTTTCTTTGTTGGAGGTGTCGGTGGTGCTCGTCGTCGCCGGCTTGATGTCATGGGCTGCCTTCAGTGGTTACGAGACGGTATCGGCGCAGCAGGAAATCGAACGGGGCCGAGCGGAGGCTCACCAGCTTCAGTCCGTTATCCGTGCATTTACATTGCGGCACGGCCGGCTCCCTTGCCCTGACGCAGCAGGTACGGGCTACGAGTCGCTGAGTTCTGGCAGCTGCACATCGGGTACCCAGGTCGGGTGGTTTCCTTACACCTCCGCGGGGTTACCTACTCCTTCTGACCGGTTGCGTGCGCGCTATTCCGTGTTTCGCGGTGCGAACGTCGATCCGACGCAGGATGCCGATCTGGCGGTGGCGCTTGAGCGCTCTGGAGATACAGAAGGTGCGGATACGTTCAAGGACGTTACGGATCTCGTCGTGGCGCTCAACAACGCGTCCCGACTGCCTTTTGCCTCGTCAAGAACCCATATCACAGGTGATGGCGGTGCAAGCGGAAACATCGACTGCGCTACCAATGCCTTCATGGCGGTCGCGTACTGGGTTGTCGTCCCGCTACAGGACCGGGATAACGATGGCAGCCGTCTGGACCCACCTCATACGCTGAACAATGTGTGTGCCGCAAGCCCTTCTGCGCCACTGACTCGCTTCTCCGACGACGTGGTGATGGCGGAGTCGCCCATTCAGTTGGCGGGCTGGTTGCGTTCTAGCTTGCCATAGCGTTTCAATAAAAACACTTACAAGATCCATGCGTTCCTTCTTTTCCAAAGCCCCTGTATGCCGCCAGACAAGCTCTGACGCGCGTGGCTTCGGGCTCTTGCAGGTGCTGCTGCTGATCTCGGTAATGTCTGGCTTGGCCACGATCGGCTACCTGCAATGGCGTGAGCGCGCACTTATAGAGTCTTCGCGCCAGGAGAGGCAGGTGCTTGCTCAAGCGGATCAGGCGCTTGTTGCCTTTGCCACTGTGAACCATCGGTTGCCGTGCCCCGACACCAACCGCGACGGAGAGGAAGATTGCGGAACACTGACAGATCAAAAAGGCTGGCTGCCGTCCGTTACGCTGCGTCTCGCCGGCGTTGACCCCGGCGTGGATGTGGGCCAGCTGCGCTACATGGTGCAGCGAGGTGCAGGAGATAACAACCTAACTACGCTGACAGACTCGTGGAGACCACTGGCGTACGACGATGCAGGCACGACGTTCTTCAGCATGCGCGGAACTGGCTACCCCAGTGACATCCTCACGTTGACGGATCTTTGCCAACGCATTGATACGGCTCGTACCACCACGATATCTGCCGATATGGCCCGCGTGAATGCGTCCCCGGTGCGGTCCGTTGCCTATGCGTTGGCACATCCCGGTATCAATGATGCGGACGGCGATGGGGATCTTTTCGACGGAGCAAACGCAAACGGGGCAGCTAACGCCAATTTGATGGAAGACCCTGCGCGAAGGCCCTTGCTCGCAACCTACAACGACATTGTGCTGGAGCGTTCGTTCACCAGCCTGTTGGCTGCTTTTCAGTGCCAGCCTTTAATTGACTCCATCAACGCTGTTGCTCTCGGTGAGGACATCGTGAGTCAAGTGGCAGACATGAAAGCAGACAATATTGAAGCCGCACGGCGCGCCGTTGCGTTCTCAACGCTGGCCGCCGTCATGACCAGCCTGGAGATTGCGCTGGCTGTGGCAGAGGGTATATCGGATGCTGGCAATGCAGCTGCCGAGTGGGTGACCTGCGCAGCATCGCTGGGGCTGGCTGTCAATGCGTGTGCTGCCGCGCCGCAGCACACGGTAGCCATTGGGCTTGCGGGCGGGGTGGTGTACGCCAATATTGTGGCCGTAGCCTTGAATGCCACGGCTGCAGGTATTGCAGGAACAGCCCTCACCCTGGCAGACAGCTCTGCCACTGCCGCAGAAATTTGTCCTCCGCGTGATCAAACTCTGATCAACCAGATGCTGGCAAACGCCAAGACCGAACGAGACAACGCAGTGAATGCGCTTGCCGCTGTGGATGCTGAAATCGTCAATAAGACAAACGAGCGCAATACAGCAATCACTGTGCGCGACAACACAGTGGCGTCCTTGCGAGCGTTGCTGCGAGGTAGCGGCGCATCGTCGCAGATCGATGACCGTGTGGATCCGCTGCTTAATGCCGCACAGAGTTGGGGAAATTACTCCTACGCCTACGAGGCTGCCGTGGCCAACGTCAGCCGCGCCACTGAAGCGCGCGACACCTGGGCTGACAAAGTCGCTAGCTACGATGCGATGCTTGCTGACAGCGCGGGCTCGTTGGCGCGGCTCAACGCGGACATCGCTACGCTCGACGCTCAGATTGCCGCGACCAGCCCGAGCGACACCGACCGGTTGAATCTGTTGCGCGGGCAGCGCTCCGGCAAAGAAGCCGAAATTCGTATGTTGGAGAGCATTCCGCAGATACAGACCCTAACCAATCAAATTGCAGCGCTGGATGCGCAGATTGCCACCAATCCACCGAACAAGGCAGAGTTGGAGAAGGAGCGCGCGCGCAAGGCCCGTGAGTTGGACGCCAATCTGTTCCGTGCAGCTCGTGCGGATGCAGTCAATTCCCTGGCATCTGCCCAGGCGACGCTGAACACCGCAATCGCTGATCGTGATGCTGCGTCATCCAGCTTTGGTCAGGCGCAAACCCAATACCAAACCGCATATGCCAATCTGACCGGTGCTGGCCGTTACGCTGTGTTTGACGGTAGCGGGAATGTGATTGCCTACCGGTGTACGAGCGGGTGTGCGCAAGGCGAAGTGAACATCACCAACGACCTCAACACCCTGTTGTGGACTCTATTCGGTTTTCCTGGCACTACAGCCCCTAACACAGATGCCACGTATCTGAAACCCTTGAAGCTACAGAAAGAACTGGACGCGTTGGTGAAGAAAAGGGAGGCCGCCGCAGAGCGCGCGACCAAAGCCCAAGCGCAAGTGACTCAGATGCAGGAAATGGTCGACAAACCAGCTGCCTGCAACACCACTGGGTCGGCTGTAGTACCTATGACGCCCGCCCAAGCTCAAACCATTCTGGAGAATGTGGATCGCAAGGGAGGCACGCGATGATGCTCAAACACCTCTCTGTTCGACGTCAATCCGGGTACTCTTTGGTGGAGCTAGGTGTAGCAATGGCCATCGTTGGCATCATCGGCGTCATTGTCTGGCGTTGGGTAGCCTCTACTCGGGAGCCGCTTGAGCGGCCGGCCATCGTGGGGCAGTTGGCGGAGGCGCAGGCTGCGCTGGAAGGGTTTGTGCTTGCGCAAAGCCGCTTGCCTTGCGCTGCATCCAACACGGGCGGCAATGAGAACTGCGCTGATGCCGCGGCTGTTTTTCTGCCATGGCGCACTTTAGGGTTGAGCAGCCGTTTCGGCCAACTGCACTACGGTGTGAACCGGGGGGGGACCGGGTTGAATCTTGCCCCCGAGGCGGGAGCACTCGCGCGATCGGTGTCACCTGACCTGAATCTCACACTGACTGGCATTCCATCCATCGATCCCGATTTGCCTTCCGATGCAGCGGTTGATGCCGCTCTGACTAAGGTGGAGGCCGCCATGACGGCCGCGACTGCTCAGCGCGCAGCGGATGCGAATGGCCTGGACTGGTGCCGGGTGCTGCGGCGGTTTGCTGCTAACCCCTCGGCGGCTGGCGTTTTGCAGGCGGGGAATGCGACCGACAGTATGCCTGTCGCGTTTGTAGTGGTGCACCCCGGGTTGAACAACATCTTCGAAGGAAGCAACGTCAGTGGCGGTGTGGGGGGGCGATTCTTTGATTTTCCTGGCCGGGCTCAATCCGCAAACTACGACGACATCGCGATCGGTGTTGGTCCAGCCGATTTGGCTGGGCGCATTGGCTGCGCTACTCGTTTGAGCGCCATGCAGGCCGCTGCTCAGGCGGCTTACACCGCTTATGACAATGCGCTTTTGACGCAGGAGTACTGGTCGCTGCGTGTGTTCGACATTGCGCAGGCCGAGTCTGCATTGTCAGGAGCCCAATCAGGTGTTGCCTTGGCGGCAGTCAACGCCGCCCTGGCGGGCGGTAGCTTGGCGTTGGCGATTGCATCAGCTTCCAATACGGAAGGGATCACCATATTCGGTATTGCACTGGCTGGTGTGAATCTTGGACTCGCAATAGCTGAGGTGACCTTGGCAGCAATTGACCTAAAAGAAGCTGAGGACGCGTTGCAAGCTTCCATCGACAAGGAGGCCGCTGTGCGCGCCTATGTGGTGCATTTGTATGAAACACTGGCACAGGCAATGAACTACGCTGTGCTGTTGGACCGCAAGGGACTCAATCCATGAAGCGCCCTACCATCAAGCGCCGTATGACGGGATTCACCCTGGTGGAACTGTCGGTGGTTTTACTTGCATTAGGGCTGATCCTGCCTGGTGCCGTGATCTTCTGGCAGTTATCAGAGCGCCAACGCGTAACCACACAGCAAATGGACGTGCAAAAGCAGGCACGTGATTCATTGCTGGGTTTTCTGCATTCCAACTATCGCTTGCCATGCCCAGCCGCCAATTCGCTCGGTTTGGAGGACTGCGCGAGCAACCGTCAGGTGGGATTTTTGCCGTGGCGTACCCTCAATCTTCCTCGGCCGGAAGCGGGAGCGCTGAGGTACGGCGTTTCTCGCGCGCCTGACTCTGCCTCTGCATCTTTGGATGAGGATTTGGCGGTGCGGCTGGATCGGATGAATCCGCTGAGAGTGCGCACACCGGATCCCAAACCACAGAATGCCGATGCCCCCAATCCGAACGCACCTCCGATCCCCGCCACCGCTGCTGGAATTCTGGGTGCGACCTATTCCGGCGACGATGCTATTCCGCTCAATTCGGCATGTAACGCGGCGAATGCGCCTCCTTGCCCGCTTGGAGTTGAAAACGCTGTCAATCTGATAGATATCTGTTTGGCGTTGAACCGAGGGGGGGATGGCCTCGTGCCTGCTGCGGGTCGATTGGCCACGCAGGTGGGAGCGAGCCGACGGGCTGCTGCGTTTGCAATCGCTGCTCCAGGAATGCTCGACGCAGATGGCAATGGTGCGGCTTTTGATGGGGCCAACGCGACTGCTGATAACGCTAATCCAACCTTTGAGGCGCCGGGCCGGGCTGTCACCGACATCTATGACGACATAGTGGTGGCAGCGAGCCATAACGAGCTGTTTTCCGAATTGAGCTGCGGCGCTTCGCTGTCTGCAGTATCCCATGCCCATTTCAACGTCGCCACAGGCTCGTTGGTAATGGAGCGAGCGATGTACGACTACCGAGATCAGCTCTACATCGCGGTGGTGTTGGCGCGGGCCGATGTGGCAGCCGCAGCTGCCGGCGTAGCGTCAGCGGTAGCAGGATCTCTGGACGCTGCAAAGGAGATGGTGTCCGCCGTGGCAGACACAACAATGTCCGTGGGTGCGCGTGCCTTTCAGATTGCTTTGGCTGCTGTGGGCATCGGGCTGGCGGTTGCCAGCGACGTGGCAGCGGCCTATGCAGTGATTGATGCCGCCTTGTCGTTGGCGGAGGCGGAACAGGTTCATAGCGACTTCGCGGCCCGCACTACGGCTATGACTAACCTGTCGCGCACCCTTAACGAGAACGCGCTGCGCGCCGATGCAATCGGCCATTGAACCCAATGCTTTTCGAGTTACGCACTATGACCCCCATTTCTGCATTCGCCGCCAGCGTCAGGGTATTTCGCCGCCAGCGCGGCTTCTCACTTATCGAATTGAGCGTAGTCCTTATCGTGATCGGGCTTGTGATTGGTGCCGTAGCTGTGGGTCGGGACCTCCAGCGGTCTGCCGCCAACCAGCGCTTGTCCACGGACTTCATTCAAGGGTGGCAACTGGCTTATGAGGCGTACTTCAATGGCGTGGGGCGCCCGCCTGGGGACAACCCATCCAACCCAACGGGCCGTGTCAACGGCAATGTCACTCCTGCGGGTACGGAGCTGTGTGGCACAACAATGATCAATCAATTTTTGGCAGCGGGAATTCGCGTGCCGACTGGGCGTACTGAGGGGCAGCAAGACAGGTACGTGTACCTCGACAGCAACGGTAACCCCCAGGAGGCGCGTGTCTGTTTTCAGAGCGTTGACTGGTCTGAACCCGCCGACACCGTGAACAATTACGTGCTCCGTCCACGCAATGTGATGGTGATTCGCGGTGTGACCTTTTCCTTGGCGGGCTCGCTGGACCAGCAGATTGATGGCCGCACCGATGCGCGTTTTGGAAGCTTGCGCGAAGGACCTCTGGCGAACGGCACAATCCCTGCTGCCAACACAACCAACAGTACTGGCATGAATTGGTCCATTGACGACCGTGTTGCGTTCGGTTCCACCGCGCCAACCTCGCTTGACGAGTCTCAGGTGGCCGTGACGACGGCCTACTTCAAAATGATGCGTTGAACTGAGCTCATGCCCTAACTGGTGCGATCAGAAAGCGCCGCCTCAAAATCCTGCCAACTGAAACCGCTGGTCAAAATTCATCTTGCCCAGCACGCGCAGCGCCGCGTTGCGGGTGGCGTTGTCCACCTTGCTGATGTCCAGGCTGTAGCGCTTGGCGGTGGAGACCACATCCACACACTTGTGACCCCATTGCACCGCCACGAGCAGGGCGGGGCGCTGGCCTGCCTCGGCGCCGACTGATACGCCGCGCTGCTCGGGCCGCAGCATGAATTCGAGGTGGGGGGTGCGCACCAGGGTGAGGCGGTCAGCACCTTGCGGGCCCAGGGCGAACGAGACCACCCAGTCGTCTTCGTCTTCCACCATCACAAACGGAACATGCTGGGGTGCGGCCATGGTGCTGGGCGTTGGGGTTAGGGGGCGGGGCGGGTGGGCCGCCGTGGTGCATTGCCCGGGGTGCGGGCGGGCGCCAGTATGCCGCTGCAAGCGCCATGCCTGCTGCGGGAGAACCCGAGGTTGGGCCTTTCCAACGCGTTATGTGCGTGTCAGCCTGGTGCAAGGCTGGCGCGGTGCCTTGTGGGGTAGGCCATGCGGTAGAAGGGAGGCCAGGGGCTGCGCACCGGGTGTGGATGCCAGGGTTTTGCTAAAAATGGCTCCAAGCGCCAGTGTTGCATACCTTGGTTGCTATTATTTTGATAGTTTTTTGGGCACTTTCGCGCTCTCTGGTACGGCCGTCGCCAAGTCCGTGGTCAGTTGGCCCACGGTAGCCAGTGCGGCCTCCAGCCGGTGGTGGGCGGGGTGGCCGTAGTTGATGCGCACGCAGTGCGCAAACCGCTGATCGGCCGAGAAGATCTGCCCCGGTGCCAGGCTGATGCCCTGCTGCAGTGCCAGGCGGTGCAGCTCCAGTGCGTTCACCTGGGGAGGCAGTTCCACCCATAAAAAGTACCCGCCCTCGGGCCGTGACACGCGCGTGCCGGGCGGGAAGTGTCGGGCCACCGCCGCCAGTGCGATCGCCTGTTGTTGTTCCAGGCTGCGGCGCAGGGCGCGCAGGTGCCGGTCGTAGCCCCCCTGGGCCAGGTATTCGGACAGCGCCTGCTGCGACGGCGTGGCGGCCGAGAGCGTGGTCATCAGCTTGAGCCGCTGCACCGCTGTGGCTTGACGGCCCGCTGCCACCCAGCCCACGCGGTAGCCGGGCGCCAGGCTTTTGCTGAAAGAGCTGCAGTGCATCACCAAGCCCGCGCCATCAAACGCCTTGGCCGGGGGCGGGCGCTGGGGGCCGAAGTGCAGTTCGCCATACACATCGTCTTCGATCAGCGGCACGCCGTAGCGGGCCAGCAGGGCAACCAGTTCGCGCTTTTTGCCCTCGGGCATCAGGCTGCCCAGCGGGTTCTGAAAGCTGGGCATGAGCCAGCAGGCCTTGATGGGCTGGTGAGGCTGGCGCGCGGACTGGCGCTCCAGCGCCTCGGCCAGCGCGGCCAGGTCGATGCCATCGCGTGGGTGGGTGGCGATTTCCAGCGCCTGCAGGTTCAGCCGCTCTAGCGCCTGCAGCGCGGCGTAGAAGGTGGGCGATTCGACCACCACCACGTCGCCGGGCTGGGTGACGGCCTCCAGGCAGAGGTTGAGGGCCTCCATCGCGCCGTTGGTGATGATGATTTCTTCCACATCCACCGCCGTGCCGTGCACGCCGTAGCGCAGCGCGATCTGCTGGCGCAGGCGTTCGTCGCCGGGCGGCAGGCTTTGCACGATGTTCCACGGATCGAGCTTGCGCATGCCGCTGGCAAGGCACCGCGCCAGGCGCTCCAGCGGAAACAGCTCCAGCCCCGGAAAGGCAGAGCCCAGCGGCACCAGGTCGCGGTCGCGCGCCAGGCCGAGCACCTCGAAAACCAGGTCGCTGATGGCCACCTCGGTGGAGGTGACTGCGGGCTGGGAGGGCTGGGGCTCGGCCGGGCGGGCCTCTGCCGTGCCGGGGAGCCGGGCGCTGACGTAGTAGCCCGAGCGCGGGCGCGCGTGGATCAGGCCCTGGGCCTCCAGCAGGTAGTACGCCTCGAACACGGTGGACGGGCTGATCCCCCGCGTGCGGCTGGCCTCGCGCACGGAGGGCACGCGGTCACCCGGGCGCAGGGCGCCGCTGTGGATGAGCTGGGCGATGGCGTCGGCGTGGCGTTCGTAGCGCTTCATGGGCGGGGCGGGGTTGATGCAGTGCAAACTGATCTGTATTTTTAACTCGAAACTGAATCTGTACTGTTTTTAAGGTCGGGCGTAGAGTGGCGGACTGTGTGGGCGCACGCCCAACGACTGTTTCTCCAGAGATAAAAAGCCATGATCGATTGCCTGCGCAGCCTGCTGCGTCCCGTTGTCTGCCTGCCTGTAGCCGCCGCCCTGCTGGCGCTGGCCTTGAGCGCTGACGCTGCGGCCCAGACGGTGCCCCCCAGCTCCGCCCCTGCACACCCCGTGGCCACCGCATCCACTGCGGCCACGGTGCCTGCGTCGTCCATGGCGTCGCGCGTGCTGGCCTGCACTGCCTGCCATGGCAAAGAGGGCCGGGCCACGCCCGACGGCTACTTTCCGCGCATTGCGGGCAAGCCGGCGGGCTACTTAACCAACCAGTTGCTCAACTTCCGCGACGGGCGGCGCAGCTACCCGCAGATGGGGTACCTGATCGAACACCTGACAGACGACTACCTGCGCGAGATGGCCGAGTACTTTGCCGCGCAGGACCTGCCGTACCCGCCGCCGCTTGCGCCGCAAGTGCCACCCGCCGTGCTGGAGCGCGGGCGCGTGCTGGTGCAGCGGGGTGACGTTGCGCGCAACATCCCGGCCTGCGTGGCCTGCCACGGTGCGGCCATGACGGGTGTGGTGCCGTCCATCCCCGGCCTGCTGGGCCTGCCGCGTGACTACCTCAACAGCCAGCTGGGTGCCTGGAAGACCGGCCAGCGCCGCGCGCATCTGCCTGACTGCATGGCCGACATTGCGCGCCAGCTCACGCCCGACGATGTGAGTGCAGTCTCGGCCTGGCTGGCCGCGCAGCCGGTGGCAGCTGGGGGCAAGCCGGCCCGCACATTGCCTGCCGCGATGCCCGCGCGCTGTGGTGGTGTGGCCGAAGTGCCCGTGGCCGCTGCGGCAGCACGTTGAGAAGGGATGCACCGATGAAACGCATCCTCTGGACCCTGTCTTCCGTGCTGGCGGCGCTCGGCATTGTCGCCGCCGTGTTGATCACCCTGAACCTGCGTGGCGAAGAGCCGCTGCCCGCCACCGAGACGCTGCAATCCACGCCTGCGCTGGTGCAGCGCGGCGAATACCTGGCCCGCGTTGGCAACTGCATGGCCTGCCACACGACCCCAGGCGGCTCGCCGTTTGCGGGCGGGCGCGGTATCGAGACGCCGTTTGGCGTAGTGCACAGCTCCAACCTCACGCCCGACAGGGCGCAAGGCATTGGCAGCTGGACCTCGGCCGAGTTCTGGCGCGCCATGCACCATGGCCGCAGCAAGGACGGGCGGCTGCTGTACCCAGCCTTCCCGTACCCCAACTACACCCAGGTGACGCGCGAGGATTCGGACGCCATCTTTGCCTATCTGCAAAGCCTGCCCGCTGCGCCCGACGCCAACCGCGCCCATGCGCTGCGTTTTCTGTACAACACGCAGGCGGCATTGGCGGTATGGCGTGCGCTGTTTTTTGCACCCGGAGCGCCCGCCGCCGAACCCACGCAGACGGCCGAATACAACCGGGGCGCCTATCTGGTCAACGGCCTGGGCCACTGCACCGCCTGCCACACGCCGCGCAATGCACTGGGCGCCACATCGGACGCCAAGGCGTTCACCGGCGGCCTGATCCCCGTGCAGAACTGGTATGCCCCCGCGCTCAATGCCGCGCACGAGGCGGGCGTGAAGGAATGGCGCACCGATGACGTGGTGGCCTTGCTGAAAACCGGCGTGGCCCCGCAGGGCTCGGTGCTGGGCCCCATGGCCGAGGTGGTGTTCCGCAGCACGCAGTACCTGAGCGATGCCGACGCGCGCGCCATGGCTGTGTACCTGCAAGCCCTGCCGCAACAGGACCGCAAGGCGCCCGCCACCGTGGCAGCCCCCCCCGCCAGTGCGATGGCCCGGGGCGGCAAGGTGTACGAGCAGCAGTGCGCCCACTGCCACGGCGACCGGGGGCAGGGCGAGCCCGACGCGTTCCCGGCGCTGGCGGGCAACCGCGCCGTCACCTTGGCCGACCCGACCAACCTGGTGCGCGTCGTGCTGCAGGGCGGCTACCCGCCCGCCACGGCAGGCAACCCGCGTCCGCATGGCATGCCGCCGTTTCAGCAGACGCTGTCGGACGAAGAAGTGGCGGCGGTGACTACCTTTGTGCGCAACAGCTGGGGCAACCAAGCGCCGGGTGTGGGTACCATCGAGGTCTATCGCGCGCGCGAGCGGCGCGGCATGTAGCGCCAGGCCCCGGGGCCAGCGCCCGCCGCCCCGCAGCGCGGCCCTTCAGGAGCCCTTTTGATGTCCAGTCCCGCCGCACTGCCCGAACCCACCCCCACGAGCCCGGGGGGCGCCACGCCCAGCGGCTGGTGGGCCCTGTGCCTGTGCGCAGCGTGGTGCGGCACCTGCGGCATCTACCGCCCCTTGTTCGACGAATTGGCCCGTGCGCACCCGGACGTGCGGTTTGAATGGGTGGACATCGAAGACGAGTCCGATCTGGTCGGCGACCTGGACGTGGAAACCTTTCCCACCCTGCTGATTGCCGACGGCGAGCGGGCCCTGTTCCTGGGCCCGTTGTTGCCGCAGGCGCCGGTGCTGACACGGTTGTTGACCAGCCTGCAGGGGGCGGCGCCCGGTGGTGCTGGCGTTGGGGGCGACGCCCAAGGCGTTTTTGACAGGGTGCGTGCTGCACGCGGCGGCTAGTGGGCAGTCTTGCGGCCTGGTAGCGGTCGTTGCCGTAACTCCGCTCATTGTCTGAATGCTCTTTATTTGATAGCTGATAGCGCATGATCCACTAGCGCTACAGCCACTTTTTGCTCGAAATCCGTGTCCACACCCCGCCCACCCTGGTTCCCGCTCAATTCACTGCAGGCCCAGTGCGACAAGGGCGCGTGGGAGCGGGGCATGGAGCTGTACCGCCAGGCCGACGTGGTGCGCGTGGGTATTCGGCAACCAGCCGAGGGGCGCTGGGCCCTGGCGGGGGAAGTGCAGGGCAGTTTGCCCCACCCGTACGAGGTGTCGGTGCAACTGGTGCTTGCGCCCAACGGCCAGGTCAAGCAATGGTCGGGCGACTGCAGTTGCCCCGTGGGGGCCGATTGCAAACACGCCGTAGCCCTGACCCTGGAGGCCGCGCACCGCGACCTGGCGCAGGGCCCGTCGTCCACGCGGGCTGCCGATGCGCTCAAGGCCATGCAGGAGCGCAAAGAGGCCCTGGCGCGCGCCGAGGCCGAGGCCCGCTTGCTGCACTGGCTGCAAGAGTGGGACCGTGCCCTGGGCGTTGCGGTGCCGCAGGAGCCGGTTGCACGGCCAGGGCGGCCCGAGTGTTATCTCTATCTGGTCTCCACCATCGGGCGGGCGCGCACCACAGTGCCGCAGTTGCAGCTGGAGGCCGTGGTGTCGTACCCCAAACTCACGGGCGGCTGGGCCAAGCCGCAGCAGATCCGCACCCAGCCGGCACCTGGCCAGGCCGTGTACGACCGCGCCAGCGACGCCGACCGCCAGGTGCTGCAGCTGCTGCGTGCCATGCCCCGCAGCGTGGGGTACTACTCGGCCTACAGCGTCGCGCCCATTGGGGTGCTGGAGGGCGCGGTGGGCCTGCTGGCGCTGGAGCAGGCAGCGGCCACGGGCCGCCTGTTTGTGGATGCGGGTGGGTCCACTGTGGGCGCGCCTTTGCGATGGGGCGACCCGTTGCCGATCACGTGGGCATGGCAGGCGCCCACGCCTGCGCAAGGCGGCGAGGCCGTCTGGGGGCTACAGGCACGGCTGCCGGGCGACACCGCCATGCTGTGCGACAACCACCCGCCGCTGTATCTGGACGCCGTCCAGGGCGTTTGTGGACCGGTGCACGCAGAGTGCCTGAGCCCTGCGCAGGTGGCCATGCTGCTCAAGGCGCCCGCGCTCAGTGCAGCGGCCCTGCAAAAGCACCATGCCGAGGTGGTGCGCCGCATTGGCGGCGTGTTGCCGTTGCCTCCTGCGCTGGGGCCGCTCACGCAGGTGCGGGGGGTAAAGCCCGTGGCGCGCTTGCATTTGGCACCGTCGCCTGCCGACAGGGTGGCCGAAATGGGGCTCATCACCGCGCAATTGCGGTTTGACTACCAGGGCCATGTGGGCTGGTGGGCAGGGCAGGATCTGGCGGTGCTAGTGCCCGGTGCCGACGGCAGTCAGGTGCTGCTGCAGCGCGATGCCGTGGCTGAACGCCACGTCGTCGAGCGCCTGGAGGGGCTGGGCCTCTTGGCCACCGACGACGGCCTGTTCGGCATCCCCGGCGAGCGCTCGCAGGACGACTGGATGCACTGGGCGGACGACGGCTTTGCAGCGCTGCGCGGCGCGGGGTTGGATGTCACGCTGGACCCTGCGCTGCAGGGCTGGGTGCAGCACGCCGACCGGCTGGATGTGGTGCTGCAGCCTGCGGGTGACGATGCGGCCACATCGCCCTGGTTTGCGCTGTCGCTGGGCATGGAGATCAATGGTGTGCGCCACAACATCCTGCGCTGGCTGCCCGATTTGATTGCCGCGGCGGCGGCCCGGCCGCTGGACCCTGCCACGGGCCTGCCCCAGCTGCCTGCGCATGTCTACATGGCCTCGTTGACCGGCCCTGGTTTTGTGCGCCTGCCCACCGACTCGCTGCGGCCCTGGATGGCCGCGCTGCTGGATCTGGCGGGCGACCGCGCGCGCGACTTCAACGCCGACAGCCTGAAGCTCTCGCGCCTGGACGCTCTGCGCACCAGTGCTGCGCTGGGCGAGGGCGCGGTCTGGCAGGGCGCCGCCGCCTTGCACGACATGGTGGCCCAGCTGCGCGGCGCCAGCGCCTTGCCCGAGGTGCCGCTGCCCACCAGCGTGCGGGCCACGCTGCGCCCGTACCAGCAGCAGGGCCTGAACTGGCTGCAGTTTTTGCGGGCCCACGGCCTGGCCGGTGTGCTGGCCGACGACATGGGCCTGGGCAAGACGCTGCAGACCCTGGCGCACATCCAGGTCGAAAAAGATGCCGGACGGCTGACTGCCCCCGCACTGGTCATCGCCCCCGTGAGCCTGATGGGCAACTGGCAGCGCGAGGCCGCGCGCTTTTGCCCGGGCCTGCGGTGCCTGGTGCTGCATGGCGCGGGTCGGCACGAAGTGGCCGACGAAGTCACCGCGCACGACCTGGTCATCGCGCCGTATTCGCTGCTGCATCGCGACCGAGACCGCTGGCTGGCGCACCCATGGCACCTGGTGGTGCTGGACGAAGCCCAGAACATCAAGAACGCCAGCAGCCAGGCCGCGCAGGTGGTGAGCGAGCTGCAGGCGCGCCACCGGCTGTGCCTGTCGGGCACGCCCATGGAAAACCACCTGGGTGAGATCTGGAGCCTGTTCCACTTCTTGATGCCGGGTTTTTTGGGCGGCGCGACGCGCTTCAAGGAAGTATTTCGCACACCCATCGAAAAGCAGGGCGACAGCGCGCGCATGGCGCAACTGCGGGCGCGCATCACGCCCTTCATGCTGCGGCGGACCAAGGCCCTGGTGGCGGGTGAGCTGCCGCCCAAGGTGGAATCGGTCATGCCCGTGGAGCTGACGGGCGCGCAGGCCGATCTGTACGAAACCATCCGCCTGGGCATGGAAAGGACCGTGCGCGAGGCGCTGCAGTCCAAGGGGCTGGCGCAATCGCAGATCGCGATCCTGGACGCACTGCTCAAGCTGCGGCAGGTGTGCTGCCACCCGCAGCTTGTGCCGCTAGAGGCTGCTGCCAAGGTCAAGACGTCGGCCAAGCTCGACCACTTGATGGCACTGCTGCCTGAAATGTTGGCCGAGGGGCGGCGCGTTTTGCTGTTCTCACAGTTCACCAGCATGCTCACCCTGATCGAGGCCGAGCTGAAGGCGCGCAACCTGCCTTGGGTCAAGCTCACGGGGCAGAGTGTCAAGCGCGACGCGATCATCGAGCAGTTCACCAGCGGGCAGGTGCCCCTGTTTCTCATCAGCCTCAAGGCGGGCGGGGTGGGGCTGAACCTGCCGCAGGCCGACACCGTAATCCATTTCGATCCCTGGTGGAATCCGGCAGTAGAGGACCAGGCCACCGATCGCGCCCACCGCATCGGCCAGACGCAAAGCCTGTGGGTGATCAAGCTGGTGGCGCAGGGCACGATTGAAGAGAAAATCCTGGCGCTGCAGGAGCGCAAGGCCGAGCTGGCAGACAGCCTGTACAGCGGCGCGGCCGCCCGCAAGGAGCCGCTCTTCACCGAAACCGATCTGGCAGAGTTGTTGCAGCCGCTATCAGTGTCATAGCTGGTAGCGCATGTGGGACAAGCGCAAGACGCTGATTTGGTGCGCTGCGGCCCCGCAGGCCGCATGAACACTGGCTGGGGCCGGTTGACAACAGTTTTCCGAACCCGTGCCTTTGCAAATCAACAGTTTGCACGCTACAATACGACTCTCACGACCAAACGGGCGGGTACCAACCGCCCGTTTTTTTTGGTCGAACGCTTTTGGAGCTCGAAGCTGTCGGGGAAGAGTCTCCGGGGGTTATCGGGTTTTTTGTTTTTCCGGGATTGAACTGAGCACGTGGCACTACAGCAAGTCGTTGAACAAATTGTGACGGGACTGGGATATGACCTGGTGGAGATCGAGCGCTCTGCCGGCGGCCTGTTGCGCGTCACCATCGACTTGCCCTGGGAGCAGCCAGCCGCTGATGCCCCCCAGCCCGTGATCGAGCAGTTCGTGACGGTCGAGGATTGCGAGAAGGTCACCCGCCAGCTGCAGTTTGCGCTGGAGGTCGATGGCGTCGAGTACAAGCGCCTCGAAGTGTCATCCCCCGGTATCGACCGGCCCCTGCGCCACGAGCAAGACTTCGTGCGCTTCGAAGGTTCGGTCATCGACATCACCCTGAAGGCGCCCATTGGCGCCGCAGCAGCGGGAGGGCAAGTCAATGCCACCCGCAAGAAATTTCGCGGCACGCTGGAGCGGGCCGAGGCTGGTGGCTGGCAGATCGTCTGGAGCGACGAGCCGCCGGTCAAGCCAGGTCAAAGAGTCAGCAAGAAACGCGTGCCCGCCCCTTTGCAGGCCATGGGCTTCACCTTGGACGAGTGCCGGGATGTGCGTCTGGCGCCCATCGTGGACTTCAAGGGGCGTGCAGGCAAGGCCGGGGCAGCACCTGCCTGATTTGCTGCAGAAAATTGTGGGGTGGGTGGTCGCAGCGCGCAGCCCCCGCCCTCGGGTGATTGAAATAGGAGAGTCGTCGCATGAATCGCGAATTGTTGATGTTGGTTGAGGCCATTTCGCGCGAGAAGAACGTGGAGCGTGATGTGGTCTTGGGCGCCGTGGAGTCGGCCCTGGCCCAGGCTACCAAGAAGCTGTACCAGGGCGAGGTGGACATTCGCGTGTCGATTGATCGCGACAGCGGCAATTACGAGACTTTCCGCCGCTGGCTGGTGGTGCCCGACGACGCCGGTCTGCAGAACCCCGAAGCCGAAGAGCTGCTGATGGATGCCAAAGAGCGCATCCCGGACATCGAGGTGGGTGAATACATCGAAGAGGGCGTCGAGTCCGTGCCCATCGGCCGCATCGGTGCCATGGCTGCCAAGCAGGTCATCCTGCAGAAGATCCGCGACGCAGAGCGCGAGATGCTGCTGAACGACTTCATGTCGCGCGGCGAAAAGATCTTCACCGGCACCGTCAAGCGCATGGACAAGGGCGACATCATTGTCGAATCCGGTCGTGTGGAAGGCCGCCTGCGCCGCAGCGAAATGATCCCCAAGGAAAACCTGCGCAGCGGCGACCGCGTGCGGGCCATGATCATGGAAGTGGACCTGACCCTGCGTGGCGCGCCCATCATCCTGTCGCGCTCGGCACCTGAGTTCATGATCGAACTCTTCCGCAACGAAGTGCCCGAGATCGAGCAAGGTCTGCTTGAGATCAAGTCCTGCGCCCGTGACCCCGGCTCGCGCGCCAAGATCGCCGTGCTGAGCCACGACAAGCGTGTGGACCCCATCGGCACCTGCGTCGGCGTGCGCGGCACCCGCGTGAACGCGGTGACCAATGAACTCGCTGGCGAGCGCGTGGACATCGTGCTGTGGTCGGAAGACCCGGCCCAGTTTGTGATTGGCGCGCTGGCTCCGGCCAATGTGTCCTCCATCGTGGTCGATGAAGAAAAGCATGCCATGGACGTGGTCGTGGACGAGGAAAACCTTGCCATCGCTATTGGCCGGGGTGGTCAGAACGTGCGCCTGGCGTCCGATCTGACCGGCTGGAAGATCAACATCATGGACGCCGCCGAAAGCGCGCAAAAGCAGGCCAACGAGACCGACACGGCCCGCAAGCTGTTCATGGAAAAGCTGGATGTGGACGAGGAAATCGCCGACATCCTGATCTCCGAAGGCTTCAACAGCCTGGAAGAAGTGGCCTATGTGCCGCTGCAGGAAATGCTGGAGATCGAAAGCTTCGACGAAGACACCGTGAACGAGCTGCGCGCCCGCGCCAAGGATGCGCTGCTCACCATGGAAATCGCCCGTGAGGAAAGCGTGGAAGAGGTCTCCCAGGACCTGCGCGATCTCGAAGGCCTCACCCCCGAGCTGATTGCCAAGTTGGCCGAGGGCGGTGTGCACACACGTGACGACCTGGCCGACCTGGCCATTGATGAACTGACCGACCTGACCGGACAGTCTGCAGAAGAAGCCAAAGCCTTGATCATGAAGGCGCGCGAACACTGGTTCGCGGGGCAAGAGTAAAGGTCAGGGAGGCACGAACCACATATGTCCAGTAACACTGTCGCCGAGTTCGCCACCGAACTCAAAAAATCGCCTGAAACCCTGCTCGACCAGCTCAAGGCTGCGGGCGTGGGCAAGGCTGCCCCCTCCGACGCGTTGACCGAGTCGGACAAGCAGAAGCTGCTGGCTTACCTGCAGGCCAGCCACGGCACGGCTTCGGCCGACCGCAAGAAGATCACGCTGGTCAAAAAGTCCACCAGCGAGATCAAGCAGGCCGATGCGACGGGCAAGGCCCGCACCATCCAGGTGGAAGTGCGCAAGAAGCGCACGTTCATCCAGCGCGACGAAGGCGCAGAGGCCACGGCCGAGTCCCAGGCCACGGCTGCGGTGGAAGAGCCCGCCGTGTCGAGCGAAGACCTCGAACTTTCTCGCCGCGAGGAAGAAGCCCGCCGCCAGGCCGAGCTGATCCGTCGCCAGGAAGCGGAGTTGGCCGAGAAGCGCGCAGAGCGCGAAGCCCGCGAAAAGCGCGAGCGCGAAGCCGAAGAGCGCGCTGCCGCCTACGCCGCCCAAGAAGCCGAAAAGAAGGCCCAGGCCTCTGCCGTGAAGCAGGAAGCCACGCGTGAGCAGGCGGCTGAAGCTGCTGCGCGCGCCGCCGCCCAGACGGAAGCCCGCGAAAAGGCCCAGGCAGAAGCCAAGGCCCGCGCGGACGAAGAGTCTGCCCGTGCCCGCGATCTGGAAGAGCGCCGTCGCAAGGCCCTGGCCGAGGCAGAGGCCATTCGCGCCATGATGGCCACGCCCAAGAAGGCGGTCATGGTGGCCAAGAAGCCCGAGGAACCCAAGCCAGCGGCCAAGCCTGCTGCCGTGGGCGACGCCAAGAAGGGTACTCTGCACAAGCCCGCCGTTGGTACCGGTGGTGCGCGTACGGCAGCGGCTGCCCCTGCCACTGCAGGCGCTCCCGGCGCTGGCAAGGAAGTCAAGTCGGCCAAGCTGTCGTCCAGCTGGGCCAACGACACCGCCAAGAAGAAAGAAATCAAGACCCGCGGCGACAGCAGCGGGGGCGTGGGCCGTAACAACTGGCGTGGTGGCCCCCGTGGCCGTCGTGGTGACAACCGCGACCAGCGCGATGACCACCAGAACGCAGCCCCGGCAGAAGCCCGCATCATTGAAGTGCATGTGCCTGAAACCATCACGGTGGCAGAGCTGGCACACAAGATGTCGATCAAGGCTTCTGAAGTCATCAAGGCCTTGATGAAGATGGGCCAGATGGTCACCATCAACCAGCCGTTGGACCAGGACACCGCCATGATCGTGGTGGAAGAAATGGGCCACAAGGCGGTGGTGGCGGCGCTGGACGATCCAGAAGCCTTCACCGACGACGATGCAGGTCAAAAGGACGCCGAGCTGCTGCCACGCGCGCCGGTCGTTACCGTCATGGGCCACGTGGACCACGGCAAGACCTCGCTGCTGGACTACATCCGCCGCGCCAAGGTCGCTGCAGGCGAAGCCGGCGGCATCACGCAGCACATTGGTGCCTACCACGTGGAAACGCCACGCGGCATGGTGTCGTTCCTCGATACCCCCGGTCACGAGGCCTTCACGGCCATGCGTGCCCGTGGTGCCCAGGCGACCGATATCGTGATTCTGGTGGTGGCTGCCGACGACGGCGTCATGCCCCAGACCAAGGAAGCCATCAAGCACGCCAAGGCGGCCAAGGTGCCGATCGTGGTGGCCATCACCAAGGCGGACAAGCCCGATGCCAACCCCGACCGCGTCAAGCAAGAGCTGGTGGTGGAAGAGGTGGTGCCTGAAGAGTACGGTGGCGATTCGCCCTTTGTGGCCGTGTCTTCCAAGACCGGCATGGGCATCGACGACCTGCTGGAGCAGGTCCTGCTGCAGGCCGAAGTGCTGGAACTGAAGGCGCCGGTCGAAGCCATGGCCAAGGGCCTGGTGATCGAAGCCCAGCTGGACAAGGGCCGCGGCCCGGTGGCCACGGTGCTGGTGCAGTCCGGTACGCTGAAGGTGGGCGATGTGGTGCTGGCTGGCCAGACCTCCGGCCGCGTGCGCGCCATGCTGGACGAAAACGGCAAGCCCGCCAAGACGGCTGGTCCGTCGATCCCGGTGGAAATCCAGGGTCTGTCGGATGTGCCGCAGGCCGGTGACGAGTTCATGGTGCTGTCTGACGAGCGCCGTGCGCGCGAAATCGCGACCTACCGCGCGGGCAAGTTCCGCAACACCAAGCTGGCCAAGCAGCAGGCCGCCAAGCTGGAGAACGTGTTCAACGAGATGACTGCGGGCGAGGTGCAGACCCTGCCCATCATCATCAAGGCGGACGTGCAGGGCTCGCAGGAAGCACTGGCAGCCTCGCTGCTCAAGCTGTCCACCGACGAGATCCGCGTGCAGCTGGTCTATGCCGGCGTGGGCGGTATCAGCGAGTCCGACGTGAATCTGGCGATTGCCTCCAAGGCCATCGTGATCGGCTTCAACGTGCGTGCCGATGCCGGTGCGCGCAAGCTGGCCGAGTCGAGCGATGTGAACCTGCATTACTACAACATCATTTACGACGCCGTGGATGAGTTGAAGGCCGCCATGTCCGGCATGCTGGCCCCCGAGCAGCGCGAAGAGGCCCTGGGTACCGCCGAGATCCGCACGGTGTTCGTGGCTTCCAAGATCGGTACGGTGGCGGGTTCGTACGTCACCTCCGGCCAGGTCACGCGCAACTGCAAGTTCCGCCTGCTGCGCGACAACGTGGTCATCTACACCGGCGAAGTCGAGTCTGTGCGCCGCCTCAAGGACGATGTCAAGGAAGTCAAGGAAGGCTTCGAGTGCGGTATCAAGCTGCGCAACTACAACGACATCAAAGAGGGCGACCAGCTGGAGTTCTTCGAGATCAAGGAAATCGCGCGGACGCTGTAAGGCGAACGGGATACAAGCGACAACATGGCTGCGAAGAAATCATCCACCCCCAACCGTGCCTTCAAGGTGGCCGACCAGATCCAGCGCGATCTGACGGAGCTGATCGCGCGCGAGTTGAAAGACCCGCGCGTGGGCATGGTGACGCTGCAGGGCGTGGAAGTCACTCCCGACTACGCCCATGCCAAGGTGTTCTTCAGCCTGCTGACGGGCGACCCGGTGGAAACCCAGGCAGCGCTCAACCAGGCTGCCGGGTTCCTGCGCAACGGTCTGTTCAAGCGTTTGCACATCCACACCGTGCCTACGCTGCATTTCGTGTTTGACCGCACCTCCGAGCGTGCGGCCGACATGAACGCCTTGATCGCCAAGGCGGTGTCTTCGCGCGCGAAAGAGGACTAGTCCATGCACGCGCCACGCACCAGGGTGCAGCGGCGCCCTGTGCATGGGGTGTTGCTGCTCGACAAACCGCTCGGCCTTTCGAGCAATGACGCCTTGCAAAAGGCGAAATGGCTGCTGCGCGCCGAGAAAGCGGGCCATACCGGCACGCTCGATCCGCTCGCGACGGGCGTGTTGCCGCTGTGCTTTGGCGCGGCCACCAAGTTCAGCCAGCTGCAGCTGGATGCTCCCAAGACCTATGAAGCCGTGGCGCTGCTGGGTGCCACGACGACCACTGGCGATGCCGAGGGCGATGTGGTCGAGCGGCGTGAAGTGCTGCCCGAGCTGGTGACGCCAGAGCGCCTAGCCGCCGTCCAGCAGCAGTTCACCGGCCCCATTCGCCAGGTGCCTCCGATGCACAGCGCGCTCAAGAAGGACGGCAAGGCGCTGTACGAATATGCACGTGCCGGCGTCACGGTGGAGCGCGAAGCACGGGACGTGGTCATTCATGCCCTCAGGCTGGCGCTGGTGCAAACAGACCAAGCGCAGCTAGCTATCAAAATAATAGTGACCTGCAGCAAAGGCACCTACATCCGTACGTTGGGTGAAGACATTGGTGCTGCATTGGGCTGCGGGGCACATCTCACCTTTCTGCGCCGCATCGATACGGGCGGGCTGGGCGTGGAGCGCTGTGTCACGCTGGCGCAGCTGGAGGCGATGCCTGAAGCGGAGCGTCTGGCCAGCCTGGAGGCGCCAGAATCGCTGCTGGCACAACACGTGCGTGTCACGCTGAACAGTGACAATGCAGCCCGCTTCCTGTCGGGCGTGCGTCGCCGTGGCAACTGGCACGATGCCAGTGCCGTTGCCGTGTTTGGCGAGAACCCTCCGGTGCTGCTGGGGGTGGGCCACATCGTGGGCGGGGAGCTGGTGCCGGACAGGCTCCTGAGTCCGCTGGAAATTCAACAAATCTTGGAAGGCACGCCGCATCCCGCGTCCATGGCGCACAGCGGCACATTGGAAAAACTATGACTAAACAAATCCGCAACATCGCCATCATCGCCCACGTTGACCACGGCAAAACCACCATGGTCGACCAACTGCTGCGCCAATCCGGCACCTTTGCCGACCACGAAAAAGTGGTCGACACCGTGATGGACAACAACGCGATTGAAAAAGAGCGTGGCATCACCATCCTGGCCAAGAACTGCGCCGTGAGCTGGAAAGGCACGCACATCAACATCGTCGACACCCCCGGCCACGCGGACTTCGGCGGCGAAGTGGAGCGTGCCCTGTCCATGGTGGACAGCGTGGTGCTGCTGATCGATGCGCAGGAAGGCCCCATGCCCCAGACGCGTTTCGTGACCAAGAAGGCCCTGGCCCTGGGCCTGCGCCCCATCCTGGTGGTGAACAAGGTGGACAAGCCTGGCGCCAACCCCGACAAGGTGGTGAACGCTGCGTTCGACCTGTTCGACAAGCTGGGCGCGACCGACGAGCAACTGGACTTCCCCGTGGTGTATGCCTCGGGCATCAACGGCTGGTCGTCGCTGGAAGAGGGTGCTCCTGGTGAGCAGTGGGGTCCCGACATGTCGGCCCTGTTCGACACCATCCTCAAGCACGTGCCACCAAACTCCGGTAACCCTGACGCGCCCCTGCAGCTGCAGATCTCGGCGCTGGACTTCTCCAGCTTCGTGGGCCGCATCGGTGTAGGCCGCATCAGCCAAGGCACGCTCAAGCCCGCACAGGACGTGCTGGTGATGGAAGGCCCCGATGGCAAGACCACCAAGGGCCGCGTGAACCAGGTGCTGACCTTCCAGGGGCTGGACCGCATGCAGACGCCCCTGGCAGGCCCGGGCGACATCGTGCTGATCAACGGCATTGAAGACATCGGCATCGGCGTGACCGTGACCGACCCGGCCAACCCCGCGCCGCTGCCCATGCTGAAGGTGGACGAGCCCACGCTGACCATGAACTTCTGCGTGAACACCTCGCCCCTGGCCGGCCGTGAAGGCAAGTTCGTGACCAGCCGCCAGATCTGGGACCGCCTGCAAAAGGAACTGCAGCACAACGTGGCCCTGCGCGTGAAGGAAACCGACGAAGAAGGCGTGTTCGAAGTGATGGGCCGTGGCGAACTGCACCTGACCATCCTGCTGGAAAACATGCGCCGCGAAGGCTACGAGCTGGCCGTGTCCAAGCCCCGCGTGGTGTTCAAGGACATCGACGGCGTCAAGCACGAGCCTATCGAGCTGGTGACGGCTGACATCGAAGAAGGCCACCAAGGCGGCGTGATGCAAGCCCTGGGCGAGCGCAAGGGCGAGCTGGTGAACATGGAGTCTGACGGCCGTGGCCGCGTACGCCTGGAATACCGCATCCCGGCCCGTGGCCTGATCGGTTTCACCAACGAATTCCTGAACCTGACGCGCGGTTCGGGCCTCATCAGCAACATCTTCGACAGCTACGAGCCGCACAAGGGCGATATCGGTGGCCGCAAGAACGGCGTGCTGATCTCCATGGACGACGGTGAAATCTTCACCTACGCGCTGGGCAAGCTGGACGACCGTGGCCGCATGTTCGTGAAGGCCAACGACCCCGTGTACGAAGGCATGATCGTCGGTATCCACAGCCGCGACAACGACCTGGTGGTGAACGCCACGCGCACCAAGCAGCTGACCAACTTCCGCGTGTCCGGCAAGGAAGACGCGATCAAGATCACGCCCCCGATTGACCTGACGCTGGAATACGGTGTGGAGTTCATCGAGGACGACGAACTGGTCGAGATCACGCCCAAGTCCGTGCGCCTGCGCAAGCGCCACCTGACGGAAAACGAGCGCAAGCGCGCCGCCCGTTCCTGATGGATCGGCGGGTCGGTCCATCGATGGATCGATAGACTGACCGTTTCCGACAAGGGCCACTGCAGCGCAGTGGCCTTTTTTCCGTCTGCAAGTTGGAACCCATGTTGAAACTCACACATTCCCGCGCCGTGGTGCTGATGGTGGCCGTGACCCTGATGTGGTCCATCGCCGGTGTGGTCACGCGCCACCTGGAGCATGCGGCGAGCTTTGAGGTGACCTTCTGGCGCAGCTTCTTCACGCTGCTGGCGCTGCTGGTCATCCTGCCCGTGCTGCAGGGCAGGGCGGTGTTTGCCTCCATGCGCCATGGCGGGCGGGCGCTGTGGATCTCGGGCGTGTGCTGGAGCGTGATGTTCACGGCGTTCATGGTGGCGCTGGTGCTGATGCCAGTAGCCAATGTGCTGGTGACCATGTCGGTGGGCCCCTTGCTCACGGCGCTGTTGGCACGGGTGTTCATCGGCCACCATATCGCTCCCCGCACCTGGGCCGCCATTGCGGTGGCAGGGCTGGGCATTGGCTGGATGTACGGTTCGCAAATGGCCGGCCTGCCGCTGCTGGGCACCCTGGTGGCCCTGTGCGTACCGGTGGCGGCGGCGGTGAACTGGACGGTGGTGCAGCACTCGCAGCGCCATGGCCATGCGGTGGACCTGGTGCCGGCGGTGCTGGTGGGTGCGGTGATCTCGGTGGTGGCCACCCTGCCGCTGGCGTTGCCGTTTCAGGCATCTTTTTACGACCTGGGGCTGCTGGCCCTGCTGGGCGTGGTGCAATTGGCGATTCCCTGCGTGCTGGCGGTGCGCTGCGGCAGGGTGCTCAAGGCGCCCGAAATGGCGCTGCTGGGTTTGCTGGAAGTGATTTTCGGCATCCTGCTGGCATGGCTGGGTGCGGGCGAGAAGCCTGCGCCTGCCGTGCTGACCGGAGGCGCACTGGTCATCGGTGCGCTGGTTTTCAATGAACTGTTGGGTTGGAAGGAACAAAAATGACGGAGACGGTTGTGTCTGAAGTGTTGAGCGAAATGCGTGGCCAGGTGGGCTTCATCACCCTGAATCGTCCACGGGCGCTCAATGCCCTGTCGCTGGGCATGGTGCGTGACCTGATGGGCATCCTGCTGGCATGGCAGAACGATGCGCGGGTGCTGGCGGTGGCCATTCGTGGCAGCAACAAGGAAGGCCCGTTTGGGGCTTTCTGCGCGGGCGGCGATATCCGCTTTCTGCACCAGGCAGGCAGCCAGGGCAACCCGCTCATCGAGGATTTCTTCACCGAGGAATACGCGCTCAACCACCTGATCCACAACTACGCCAAGCCCTACATCGCGTTCATGGACGGCATCGTGATGGGGGGCGGCATGGGTATCAGCCAGGGCGCCGCCCTGCGCGTGGTGACCGAACGCACCAAGATGGCCATGCCCGAAACCGCGATTGGCCTGTTCCCGGACGTAGGTGGTGGGTACTTTCTGAGCCGCTGCCCCGGCCGGGTGGGCGAGTGGCTGGCCCTGACGGGCGACACCATCGGCGCAGGCGATGCCATTGCCTACCAGCTGGCCGATGGCTGCATGCCGTCAGACCGGCAGGCGGCGGTGTGGGACGCCCTGGCCACACAAAGCTTTGCAGATGGCGCGGCTATCAAGGCCTATGTTGCTTCTCAATTTGTAGCAGCTCAGGCAAGCGGTTCTAGCGCTCAGACCGATATTGACCAATATTTTGCGCTGCCGACCGTTGGCGAGATCGTGCAGGGGCTTGAAGCGGCTGACAGCGACTGGGCGCGTGCCACGGCCGCCACGCTGCGCAAGCGTTCGCCACTGATGCTGCATGTGGTGCTGGAACAAATCCGCCGCGCCCGCACTATGGGCCTGGCCGACGACCTGCGCATGGAGCGCGACATGGTGCGCCACTGCTTCTTCCTGCGCCCGGGGCAAAGCGAGACCGTCGAAGGCATCCGCGCCCTGGCTGTAGACAAGGACCATGCGCCCCGCTGGAATCCCGGCCGCATTGAAGACGTGACGCCGGACATGGTCACTCCGTTCTTTGCCAGCCCCTGGCCTGTGCACGCCCATCCGCTGGCCCATCTGGCCTGACCGGCGAAGGCTGTAGTCGGGCGTTTGGGTTGCGCACCAAGCGGCTGTTCAAGACCTCTGAGGGCGCATGCATCGGTGATCGCGGGCCGGGAGGCCTGCGATCTGCCTGCCATGACGGCTGCGATGTTCCCGCTTTTATGGGTTCAATTGCTGGTACACGGCAGTGGCCAGGGCCAGCAGATCGGGCCGCGAGAGCTGCCCGCTCAGCGCATAGCCAAAACCCCCATCTGTCCAGTAAAAGCCGGGCACAGGGCCTTCCTGCGTGAACTGGAACGCGGTAGCGGGGGCCGCCGCCAGCGTCGATTCCCTGCTTTGTGGCGCGCCGCCTTTGTTTTCGCCCGCAGGGCGGGGCGAGGACGGCGCCAGAGCGCCCAGGTACAGCGTGATGCGCTGGCCGGCGCCATTCTGGTACATGAACTGCGCGCGCACGCCCGTGTCGCCCGGCAGCAAGCGGCCACCCACCAGTTCATAGCCTTGCGCACCGAGCGCGGGGACTTTGAGGGGACGGTCCAGGCGCTTGGACAGCCATTGCACCAGATGGTCTTGCTGGGCGGCAGTGACCTCTACCGGGTGCCGTACCTCGGGTTGGTACACCGCGTGGGCCACCGAGGCCTGTTGTGCAAAGCGCTGTGCCGGTTCGGCAGCCACCAGCGTGGTGCCCTGGCCCGCAGCAATGGTTTGACCGGACATCCCGGCGGGCCAATGGCTGCGCCCCGTCCAGCCCAGCACAAAGGCCAGCAACACGGATGCAGCCATTCCACCCCAGCGCCACCATTGCGCGTATTGCTCGCGTCGGTCGGTGGCACGCTGCGCTGCGGCCAGCAGGGCGTCGGGCACGGGGGCTTGGAGCAGGTCCTGGTGCAGGGCCTGCAGACGCTGCCGCTGCGTCTGCCAGTGGGCCAGCGTGGCCTGGGCCTCCTCATCGTCCCGCAGTTGCTCGCGCAGCGCCTCGGCCTGCGCAGGGGTCAACTGGCCGTCCACAAGGGCGTGCCAGGCGCTGGTTTCTTCAGCGCGCGGTGGAGGGGCAGGGTGCTTGGGGTCCATGGCGGGGGATCGGGTCTGGGGGCTATTTGAGGCGACGCAGCACCGGCGTGGTACTGCCCGCAGCCATCACGGTGTTTGGTTGGGTGGCGGCTGTAGGGCCTGACGCGGGTTCACGGTCCATGAGCACCCGCAGGCGCGTGCGGGCCCGCGACAGGCGTGACATGACGGTGCCCACCGGAATGCCCAGGATGCGTGCCGTGTCTTCGTAGCCCATGTCCTCCATCGCCACCAACAGCAGCACGGCCCGCTGGTCGGCGGGCAGGCGCTGGAGACAGCGCTCCAGGTCCAGCGCATCGTCCGACCGGGGCGGCGTGCCGGGCAGCTGGTCTTGAACTTCGTCGATGTCCAGGGTTTGCATCGGGGGCAATGCGCGGCGCTGGTTGAGGTACAGGTTGTGCATCAGGGTGAACAACCATGCGCGCAGGTCGCTTCCGGTGCGCCACAGCAGCCATTTGCTGCAGGCCCTCTCCAGCGTGTCCTGCACCAGGTCATCGGCCGCCCAGGCATCGCCTGTCAGCACCCGCGCGTAGCGGCGCAGGGCGGGCAGCTGTTCGATAACCTGGGAGCGGTTCATTCCGCGCGAAGCCTGGGGTGCGCTGACCGGTTTGTTATGGCCGCGCGGTGCGCCAGACCTGGTTCACTCCGTCGCCCGTCTTGTCCCCGGGCTTGGCGTCCTTGGCCCAGTAATACAGCGGTTTGCCCTTGTAGGCTAGCTGGGTCTTGCCATCGTCGCGGGTGATCACGCTGTAGTCAGCGCCCGGGGCCTTGCTGGCCATCAGTGGCGGCCAGTTGGTGGCGCAGGGGCCGTTGCACACCGATTTGCCGCTGCCGGCCACATCGCGGTCAAACGTGTAAAGGGTCATGCCGTTTGTGCCGACCAACACGCCGTCCATGGTCTTCACGGGCGAGGTGTCCATGGCGGCGCAGCCAGCCAGAGCAACGGCTGCGACGAGGGTGGTCATCGAGATCAGTTTCTTCATGGGTTTCTCCAGAGGGTGGTGCAGGCAAAGGCGAATGCTGCCTTGCACCGGGACAAACACATGGACGCTGCGGTTTATTCCACAGCATCGCAAAAAAATCTCAAGGTCCGGTCTGGGTACGCACAGACCCCATCGTGCAGCAGACTCAGCGGCTGCGGCTCTTCATGGCGCGTTCCACTTCGCGCTTGCCCTCGCGGTCCTTGATGGTGTCGCGCTTGTCGTGCTCGGCCTTGCCCTTGGCCAGCGCGATTTCGCACTTCACGAAGCCGTTCTTCCAGTGCAGATTGATGGGCACCAGGGTGTAGCCCTTTTGCTCGACCTTGCCAATCAGCCGTTTGATGTCATCCTTCTTGAGCAGCAGCTTTTTGGTGCGCGCCGATTCCGGGTTGACGTGGGTGGACGCTGTCTTGAGCGGGTGGATCAGGCAGCCGAGCAGAAACAGTTCGCCATCGCGGATCAGCACATAGCCATCGGTCAGCTGCACCTTGCCCTCGCGCAGCGCCTTGACCTCCCAGCCGTGCAGCACCATGCCCGCCTCGTGGCGCTCCTCAAAGAAGTAGTTGTAGGCCGCTTTCTTGTTGTCGGCAATGCGGGATGTGGGATCGGGTTTTTTGGCCATGTAGTTCAGATGCGGCGCCCTGCGGGAGATAAAAGGCCTCCCTACATACAATTGTGGCCGTTCAGAGACCCGTGATTCTAGTTTCCCTGGCCGCCTTTCCCTTCTGAAAGCCGCGCGCCCATTGCCTGCATGAAAACCGTCCACAAGTCCGTCCTCATTTGGTACAGCCCCGAAGAGATGTTTTCCCTGGTCACCGGGGTGGAGCACTACCCGCAGTTCCTGCCTTGGTGCGACCACGCTGCGGTGCTGGAGCAGACCAGCGAGGGCATGACCGCTGAGGTGGGCATTGCGTTCAGCGGCATTCGCCAGACCTTTGTCACGCGCAACACGCACGAGGCGGGCAAGCGTGTGCAGATGCATCTGGTGAAAGGACCGTTTTCACGGCTGGACGGAGATTGGCACTTTCATCCCGTGGGGGACGGCACGCAGCGTGCGTGCAAGGTGGAGCTGCTGCTGAACTACGGGTTTGACAGCGCTGCGTTGGCCGCGCTGGTGGGGCCGGTGTTCGATCGCATCGCGGGCAGCATGGTCGATGCCTTCGTCAAGCGCGCGGAACAGGTCTATGGCTGAGAAAGGCCCCGGCGCCCCGGCGACCCTCGCCATCTCCGTGGTCGTCTGCCTAGCGCCGCGCGAGGTGCGGGAATGGGTGCTGGATTTGCCGGTGGGCGCTACCGTGGCGGATGCCCTGCGCGCCAGCTGTGGGGTGGAGGCGGGTGATGCGCCGTCCGTTGGCATCTGGGGCCGTGCCGCCAGCCTGGATGCGGTGCTGCAGCCCCTGGACCGTGTGGAAATCTACCGCCCGTTGAAGGTGGACCCCAAGGTGGCCCGCCGGGAGCGTTTTGCCCGCCAAGGCGCGCGCACCACCGGGCTGTTTGCGCGGCGCCGGCCCGGGGGCAAGTCGGGCTACTGAATCTCACGTGCTGGGCGGCGGGGGAGGCCGAAGCAGCACGTCACTCAGAACTCAGCGTACGCAGTCGCTTGCGACGATCTCGTCGATGCGCTTGGCCTCTGCCGCGCGGGCGGGGCCATCCAGGAAGATTTTTTCGCCCTGGGCATTGGCTTGGGTGATGGGCTTGCCTGCGTCGAACGCTGCTTTGGCCGCACGTGCGCGGGTGCAGTTTTCGGCTTTGGCCTTGGCGATCTTTTCGTCTTCAGCCTTTTTCTTGGCGGCTTCCGCGGCCTCAGCCTGGGCCTTCTTTTCTTCCAGCTCCTTGTCCTTGCCCGCGCCGGCAGCGCTGGCTGCGGCCTTGGGCGCTGCTGCCACGGCAGGGGCTGCATCGGAGGCTGCGGGTGCGGCAGGGGTCGCTGCACGTGCCGGACGGTTGCCGCCTGGCTGCTTCAGGATGCTTTTTTCAGGAATGTCGGGTGGCGGGGGGCGGTCGCTGAAGACCTTGCGACCGTCTTTGTCTGTCCACTGCCATTGCGCCGCCGCGCCCATGGCCCAGGTGCAGGCCACGGCCAGCAGGAGAAGCTTGTGCATTTTCATTCGGACAAGTTTATCCATGTGATTCCCCCCCCGCCAGTGCGTTGGAGATGGGTGGGCGCGTTTTCGCCACATGCGGCGCGGGTACAATCCGTTTTTTGGAGCTTTCTCATGCGCCTTCTTGGAAAAGCGCTCACCTTCGACGATGTGTTGCTGGTGCCAGCGTACTCCCAGGTCCTGCCCAAGGACACGTCCCTCGCGACGAAACTCTCCCGCAATATCCAGCTGAACCTGCCGCTCGTGTCCGCCGCCATGGACACCGTGACCGAAGCGCGCCTGGCCATTGCCATTGCCCAGGAGGGCGGCATCGGCATCGTGCACAAGAACCTCACGGCGCAAGAGCAGGCTGCCCATGTGGCCAAGGTCAAGCGTTACGAGTCCGGCGTGCTGCGCGACCCGGTGGTGATCACGCCCGAGCACACGGTGCTGCAGGTGCTGCAGCTGTCCGAGCAGTTGGGCATCTCGGGCTTCCCGGTGTGCGACGGTGGCAAGGTGGTCGGTATCGTCACGGGCCGCGACCTTCGCTTCGAGACCCGCTACGACGTTAAGGTCCACCAGATCATGACCCCGCGTGAGAAGCTCATCACGGTCAATGAAAAAGAGGGCACCACGCCTGCACAGGCCAAGGCGCTGCTCAACAAGCACAAGCTCGAACGCATCCTGGTCGTGAACGACGCCTTTGAACTCAAGGGCCTGATCACGGTGAAGGACATCACCAAACAGACCAGCTTCCCCAATGCGGCGCGCGACGCCGCTGGTCGCCTGCGTGTGGGCGCTGCGGTGGGCGTGGGCGAGGGCACCGAAGAACGCGTCGAAGCACTGGTCAAGGCCGGTGTGGACGCCATCGTGGTGGACACGGCCCACGGTCACAGCAAGGGTGTGATCGACCGCGTGCGCTGGGTCAAGCAGAACTATCCCCAAGTGGACGTGATCGGCGGCAACATCGCCACCGGCGCCGCTGCGCTGGCACTGGTTGAGGCCGGTGCGGATGCCGTCAAGGTCGGTATCGGCCCCGGCTCCATCTGCACCACCCGCATCGTGGCCGGCGTGGGCGTGCCCCAGATCATGGCCATCGATAACGTGGCTACGGCGCTCAAGGGCACAGGCGTGCCGCTGATTGCCGACGGCGGCATCCGCTACAGCGGCGACATCGCCAAGGCCCTGGCCGCTGGCGCAGGCACCGTGATGATGGGCGGCATGTTTGCGGGTACTGAAGAAGCACCTGGCGAGGTGATCCTGTTCCAGGGCCGCAGCTACAAGAGCTACCGCGGCATGGGCTCCATTGGCGCCATGCAGCAGGGCAGCGCGGACCGCTACTTCCAGGAATCGAGCACGGGCAACCCCAACGCTGACAAGCTCGTGCCTGAAGGCATTGAAGGCCGTGTGCCCTACAAGGGCTCCATGGTCAGCATCGTCTACCAGATGGCGGGTGGCGTGCGGGCATCCATGGGCTACTGCGGTTGCGCCACCATTGAAGAGATGAACAACAAGGCCGAGTTCGTCGAGATCACGACCGCCGGTATCCGCGAAAGCCACGTGCACGACGTGCAGATCACCAAGGAAGCGCCGAACTATCGCGCTGACTGATCGTTGTTGATCCAATCTGGCCTGATTGAAAAAATCTGGTCAGAATGATATAGTCTGGTCTGAATTTATTTTTCAGGCCAGACTTTTCTGTTTTGGGGCCCGCGTTTCCATGCAGTCCGTTGGTATCTACGAAGCCAAAAGCCGGTTCTCCGCCCTGATCGAGCTGGTCGAGCAGGGTGAGGAAGTGCGCATCACGCGTCACGGCAAAGAGGTGGTGCGCATGCTGCCCGTGCGCCGTCGCCCCGTCATCACCGACGAGCAGATCGCCCGCGAGCTCGGCCAGATTGATGCGCTGCATGCCAGCATCCGCTCCGTGGCTGAAGCCGCGAATCCCGATACGTTACGCCGCCAGGGCAGGGCTACTGCATGACTGCGTTCGTCCTCGACGCCTCCGTCACCGCCGCCTGGCTGCTGCCCGACGCGGCCAGCGAACACACCCGCCGCCTCTACACCCTGATCCGCCGCGACGAGGTCGAGCCTCAGGCACCCAACCTCTGGCAGTGGGAATGCAGCAACCTCATCAGCAGCGGCGTGCACAGCGGCCGCATCCCGGCTGTCTCGGTCGAGGGTTTGTGGAGCGTGCTGGAGGCGATCCGACACCGCGTGGAGCTGCACGACCTGGCCCCCGCGCAGCACAAGGCCGTGATGGACGTGGCGCTCGACACCGGCCTGCCCACCTTTGATGCCGCCTACCTGTGGCTGGCGCGGTCGCTGCGCCTGCCGCTGGCCACTTTCGACCCCCAGCAGATCGCTGCCGCCCAGCGCAGCGGCGTCCCGCTTCTTGATCTCTCCAGCCTCTGACGGACCACCACCATGCAACACCAGAAAATCCTCATCCTCGATTTCGGCTCGCAAGTCACCCAGCTCATCGCCCGCCGCGTGCGCGAGGCCCATGTGTACTGCGAAGTGCACCCCTGCGATGTGACGGACGAATGGATCCGTGACTACGCCAAGGACGGCTCGCTCAAGGGCGTGATCCTGTCGGGCAGCCACGCCAGCGTGTACGAGGTGGACGACAAGGCACCCAATGCAGTGTTCGAGCTGGGCATCCCTGTGCTGGGCATCTGCTACGGCATGCAGACCATGGCCCAGCAGCTGGGCGGCAAGGTTGAAGGCTCCAACACCCGCGAATTTGGCTACGCCGAAGTGCGCGCGCACGGCCACACCGAGCTGCTCAAGGGCATTGAAGACTTCGCCACGCCCGAAGGCCACGGCATGCTCAAGGTGTGGATGAGCCACGGCGACAAGGTCACTGCGCTGCCGCCGGGCTTCAAGGTGATGTGCTCCACACCGTCGTGCCCCATTGCTGGCATGGCCGACGAAAGCCGCCACTACTACGCCGTGCAGTTTCACCCCGAAGTCACCCACACCGTGCAGGGCCGCGCCTTGCTGGAGCGTTTTGTGCTGGGCATCTGCGGCACCCGTGCAGATTGGGTCATGGGCGACTACATCGAAGAAGCCGTCCAGAAAATCCGCGAGCAGGTTGGTGACGAAGAAGTGATTCTGGGCTTGTCGGGCGGTGTGGATTCGTCGGTGGCGGCAGCGCTCATCCACCGCGCCATTGGCGACCAGCTCACCTGCGTGTTTGTGGACCACGGTCTGCTGCGCCTGAACGAAGGCGACATGGTAATGGACATGTTCGAAGGCAAGCTGCACGCCAAGGTCATCCGAGTGGACGCCAGTGACCTGTTCCTGGGCAAGCTGGCCGGCGTGAGCGAACCCGAGCAAAAGCGCAAGATCATCGGCGGCCTGTTTGTAGACGTGTTCAAGGCCGAAGCCGCAAAGCTCAAGGCCGGCACCGGCGGCCACAAGGGCGCCACCTTCCTGGCCCAGGGCACCATCTACCCCGACGTGATCGAATCCGGTGGTGCCAAGAGCAAGAAGGCCGTCACCATCAAGAGCCACCACAACGTGGGTGGCCTGCCCGAGCAGCTGGGCCTGAAGCTGCTGGAACCGCTGCGTGATTTGTTCAAGGACGAAGTGCGCGAACTGGGCGTGGCTCTGGGCCTGCCGCCCGACATGGTCTACCGCCACCCGTTCCCCGGCCCCGGCCTGGGCGTGCGCATCCTGGGTGAGGTGAAGAAGGAATACGCCGACCTGCTGCGCCGTGCCGACGCGATCTTCATCGAAGAGCTGCGCAACTTTAAGGACGACGCCACCGGCAAGACCTGGTACGACCTCACCAGCCAGGCCTTTACCGTGTTCCTGCCCGTCAAGAGCGTGGGCGTGATGGGCGACGGCCGTACTTATGACTACGTGGTGGCCCTGCGCGCCGTGCAGACCAGCGACTTCATGACCGCCGACTGGGCCGAGCTGCCTTACGCGCTGCTCAAAAAGGTGTCGGGCCGCATCATCAATGAAGTGCGCGGTATCAACCGCGTGACGTACGACGTGAGCAGCAAGCCACCAGCGACGATCGAGTGGGAGTGAGTAAGGGTAAATCAAAATACTGTTTATTTAAACAGTATTGACACACAATGCAACGGATCTTCCGGAGATTCGTGTGCCATGTCCCAGCTTCACGATCTCTACTATTTTCTCTTCCCTACGCCGCTTGCCGCCGAGACGGCCAAGGAGTTGCTGCGGCGCCTCCAAGGCCCCCGTTGTGCGGGCAGAGGCGAGCCCATGTCCTTGGATCGGCTGCACATCACGCTCCATTACCTGGGGCGCTTCCTGAACAGCATCCCCCGAGAGGTAATCGACTTGGCGCTGGCGGCGGGTAGCGCCATGGACAACGAACCGTTTGGGGTCCGCCTCGACGTGCTGCAGTCCCGGGGCGGCTTTGAAAAGGGGACTTTCGGCACTGTCGAGCTGGCGCCACAAGCGGGCGCTGCGCGTGAATTGCGAGGATTTCAACATGCGCTTGGCAACACGATGCGCCGCATGGGGTTTGCAGAGACTCAGATCCGCAGCCATTTCAACCCGCACATGACTTTGCACTACAAGCACGAACGCATTGACCGGATGGTGGTCGCTCCCGTAGCGTGGACCGTGACACAGTTTGCCTTGGTAGACAGCCTCTACGGCCTGGGCAGGCATGATGTGCTCGCGCTGGACCTTGAAGGCACGGCAACAGGTCTTTCTTGACTGGTGACCTTGCGAAGCAAGCGGATACCCATGTGGACTTGCTGTGCTGCATCGTGGTGCGGAAGCTTCCGCAGCTACCATCCTCTGAGGTCATTGGCTCTCTCATTTCTTCATGACGACATTTCACGATTTCTGGTCAGGTTGTGGTTTCCAAACGCTGGATCGAGATGCCCGTGGCTGGCTGCCCCCCACCGACGGATACCTGCGTTGGCTGCTGGCCCGACCAGAGCTGGCGCTGGTGCCAGAGTCATGCGCTGCTGAGATCGCACTGCATGAATCGCTGAAGGAGTCACCCGCGCGGGCGGTCGCCTCGGCGGAGCTGGCTGCTTTGCAGGACGACGACGCCCGCGAGAACTACACCGTGTTCCTGCGCTTCCGCGATGGCCTGCTGGCCGCCGGCACGCTGGAGGCTTATTACCTGCAACTCATGCGCAGTGGGGCGGTGAACGTGCCCGCCGTATTCATCGACGCCGTGGTGCAGGCCCTGTTGCGCAATGTGCTGGATGACTGCAATGATGCCTTTGAAGCCCGCGCCGCGGAGATGCTGTTTCGGCCCCAGCGCATCACATTGCAAGACGGGCAAATGCTGGCAGGCGACCGGGATACGCTCGACATGCTCAACGAGACTGTGGGTCTGGGCGAGGTGGGGCGTCTGCTGCTGCAAAGTGGCGCGCTGCAGCCCACAGCGCAGGTCAAGGTGTTGTCTGCCGACAATGCGGCGCAATATTGGCTGGAGAGCGATCGCCACCACTTTCTGCTCGACCTGACCCACGAGCTGACGCAGGACCTGAGCCATGGCCTGACCTTCAAGATGACCCGTGCGCGCTCGGGCCTGAAAGCGCTGGCCCGTGTGCTGGAGCGCTGGGTGGCGCATCTGCTGGGTGTGCAGGTGCATGTCGAGCCAGTGCACCAGGTCACCGACAGCGCGTGGCGCTGGCATGTGGGGCTGGATGTGGAGTCCACTGCCATCCTCAACGACCTGTACCAGGACCGCCCGGTGGAGGCCGAGCGCATGCAGCGCCTGGTGAGCCTGTTCACGCTGACCTTCGCCAACCCGGCCGAGATGCGGGCCGACGTGGCGGGCAAGCCGGTGTACTTGGGGCTGGCGACCAACGCCGAGGGCGTGGTGCGCATCAAGCCGCAGAACCTGTTGCTCAATCTGCCGTTGGCATCGGCATCTTGATTGCTATTGAATCTATAGCTGCTAGCGCATGATTAAAAGGCGCTAGCAGCCCATTTGATTCAAAAATGCTTTCCTCGGTTGGTAGCCCGGCAAGTGGCCCTCATCCAATCGTCATTAGGCTTGCGTTTCCGCCAGCTGCTGCGGTGTTCACGCTCAGCGCCCGCTCGATCAACAGGCGCTCCAGCGGGATGTTGGTAGCACCGGGCTGCAGCGCGGTCACGCCCACGATGGGCCCAGGGCGGTGGGCGAGGCTGGTGCATACGGCTTGCAGCGATGCGGCGTCGCCATGGTGCAGCACGGCGTCCAATGCCACGGCGCCATCGCTCAGGGCGTTGTCTTGCTGCATGACCTGGACCTGCACGTGGGTGGGCAGCTTTGCGCGCAGCCCGGCGTGGGGGCTGGGCCACAGGGCGGTGCCCCCGCTGGCGAGCACGGCTGCCGTCTGCACCAGCAGGTCGTCCGCGCTTTGCGCCATGCACAGCACGCGGGCGCGGGGCGCCAAGGTGTAGACGTTGCGCTCGCCGGTGGGGCCGGGCAGGGTGCGGGCTGTGCCGCTTTGGGTTTGCTGGGCAAAGCGCTGGCAGGTGCTGGCCAGGGCCGCATTGCCTTGTTGCCGGGCCCATTGCTGCAGGGTGGCCAGGGGCGCCAGCAGACGCTCGCGTACAGCATCCTCCGGTGGCGTGGCGCGGTCAGCGTCTGCAAAAGTGCGGGCCAGCGCATCCGCCGGACGCTGCGACAGCAGGCGCAGCAGGTACAGCGGCCCGCCCGCCTTGGGGCCCGTGCCTGACAGGCCTTCGCCACCAAAGGGCTGCACGCCCACGACGGCGCCGACCATGTTGCGGTTCACGTACACGTTGCCGGCATGGGCGCGGTTGACCACGCGGGCAATGGTTTCGTCGATACGGGTGTGCACGCCTTGTGTGAGGCCGTAGCCGGTGGCGTTGATCTGGTCGAGCAACTGGTCCAGGTCGTTGCGCGCGTAGCGCACCAGGTGCAGCACGGGGCCGAAGACTTCTCGCTGCAACTCGCCGATGTGGTTCAGTTCGATCAGGGTAGGGGGTACAAAAGTGCCCGGTGCGCTGACGGCAGAAACGTGATTCGGGTGCTGGAACACACGGTGGCCTTGGGCCTTGAATTTTTCGATGTGCTGGGTGATGCCTGCTTGCGCCTCGGCATCAATGACGGGGCCCACGTCCACGCGCAACTCGGCGGGGTTGCCCACGCGCAGTTCGCCCATGGCGCCCTGCAGCATCTCGACCACGCGGTCGGCAGCTTCTTCTTGCACGCACAGCACGCGCAGGGCGGAGCAGCGCTGGCCAGCGCTGTCAAAGGCGGACGACACCGCATCGCCCACCACCTGTTCCACCAGCGCGGACGAATCCACGATCATCGCATTCTGCCCACCCGTTTCGGCAATCAGCGGGATGGGGCGGCCTGCGGCATCGAGGCGGCCGGCCACCGTGCGCTGCAGGATGCGGGCGACTTCGGTGGAGCCGGTGAACATCACACCCATCACGCGGGCGTCGCCAATCAGGCGGGCACCGACCGTTTCGCCCTGGCCGGGCAGCAACTGCACGGCGGCGCGAGGTACACCGGCCTGCCACAGCAGGCGCACGGCTTCGGCGGCGACCAGCGGGGTTTGCTCTGCCGGCTTGGCCAGCACGGGGTTGCCTGCGGCCAGCGCTGCCGCCACCTGGCCCATGAAGATGGCGAGCGGGAAGTTCCAGGGGCTGATGCAGGCCACGGGGCCGAGCGGGATGTGGGTGGCGTTGTCGAAGGTGCTTTGCACCTGGGCCGCGTAGTAGCGAAGGAAGTCCACCGCCTCGCGCACCTCGGCCACGGCGTTGCTGGCGCTCTTGCCCGCTTCACGCATCAGCAGGCCCAGCAGGGGCTGCATGCGCTCTTCCAGCAGGTCGGCGGTGCGCAGCAGGGCGGCGGCGCGCTCAGCCGGCGGTGTGGCGGCCCAGGGGGCTGCGGCGGCCTGGGCGTGGGCCAGGGCCTGGTCTACGTCGGCGGTGGTGGCTTCTTGCACCTGGCCCACCACGTCGTTGTGGTCAGCGGGGTTGCGCACGGGCTGGGTGGTGCCTGCGGGCACATCAGCGGCCAGCAGGGGCGCTGCCGTCCAGGTGTGGCTTGCCGTGGCTTGCAGAGTGGTGGCCAGCTCGGTCAGCGTGTTTTCGTTCGACAAATCCAGCCCGCGCGAATTGCTGCGGTGGGCTCCGTACAGCGCCGCTGGCAGCGGAATGCGAGGGTGGGGCAGGCCGGCAGTGCCTTCGGTGGCGGCTTGTTGATCCACTACTTGCACGGGGCTTTTCACCAGCTCGTCGAGCGCAATGGTTTCGTCGGCAATGCAGTTCACGAACGAGGTGTTGGCGCCGTTTTCGAGCAGGCGGCGCACCAGGTAGGCCAGCAGGGTTTCGTGCGTGCCCACGGGGGCGTAGATGCGGCAGGGGCGGCCCAGCTTGCCAGCCGTGATGGCGCCTACCACTTGCTCGTACAGCGGCTCACCCATGCCGTGCAGGCACTGGAACTCGTACTGCCCGGCGTAGTAGTTGCTGCCCGCCAGGTGATAGATGGTGGCCAGCGTTTCCGCGTTGTGCGTGGCGAATTGGGGGTACACAGCCTCGGGCGCGGCCAGCAGCTTCTTGGCGCAGGCGATGTACGAAATATCGGTGTGCACCTTGCGGGTGTAGACGGGGTAGTCCGTGAGGCCATCGACCTGGGCGCGCTTGATTTCGCTGTCCCAGTACGCGCCCTTCACCAGGCGCACCATCAGGCGGCGCTGGGTGCGGCGGGCCAAGTCCACCACGTAGTCGATGACGAAAGGGCAGCGCTTTTGGTAGGCCTGGATGACGAAGCCGATGCCGTTCCAGCCTGCCAGCGTGGGCTCGTGGCACAGGCGTTCCAGCAGGTCCAGCGACAGCTCCAGCCGGTCGGTTTCTTCGGCGTCGATGTTCAGGCCAATGTCGTACTGCTTGGCCAGCACCGTCAGGCGCAACACCAGCGGGTACAGCTCGTCCATCACGCGGTCGAACTGTGCGCGGCTATAGCGCGGGTGCAGGGCCGAGAGCTTGATGGAGATGCCGGGGCCTTCGTAGATGCCGCGCCCGGCAGAAGCTTTGCCAATCGCGTGGATGGCTTGCTCGTACGACGCGTAGTAGCGCTTGGCATCTTCGCTGGTCAGTGCGGCTTCGCCTAGCATGTCGTACGAATAGCGGAAGCCCTCGGCCTCCATCGTGCGGGCGTTGCGCAGGGCTTCGTCAATGGTCTCGCCGGTCACAAACTGCTCGCCCATCATTCGCATGGCCATGTCCACGCCCTTGCGGATCAGGGGTTCGCCGCCCTTGCCGATCAGGCGGCTGAGCGAGCTACCCAGGCTGCTTTCGCTGTGCGTAGCCACCAGCTTGCCGGTAATCAGCAGGCCCCAGGTGGCGGCGTTGACGAAGAGCGATGGGCTCTTGCCCAGGTGGGCATCCCACTGGCCGTGGCTGATCTTGTCGCGGATGAGCGCGTCGCGTGTGGCTTTGTCGGGAATGCGCAGCAGCGCCTCGGCTAGGCACATCAGCGCCACGCCTTCTTGTGACGACAGCGAGAACTCCTGCAGCAACCCTTGCACGATGCCCGCGCGCCCGGCGCTGGCATTGCGTTCACGCAGCGCCTTGGCGATTCGCAGGGCCAGTTGCTCGGCCGCTGCGGCTTGATCGGCCGGCAGGCGGGCCTGGGCCAGCAGTGGGGCCAGGGCCTCGGGCTCGGGGCGGCGATAGGCGGCGGTGATGGCGGCGCGCAGCGGGTTGTTCAGCGGTGTGCGGGGCGCGAAGTCTGCAAACGGGGCGGAGGGCTGCGTCATGGCGATGTCTTTCGGTGGTTTGGAGGGCCAAACAAGGCGTTGGGCGTGTTACTGGCGATGATCCTTGGGTTGCTGGTGAATAAATGTTCGAAAATGGCGGTTCAGGCAGAATAAATCGCTAATACAAATGCAAACAGAACCCGATCTGGACCGCATCGACCGCAAGATCCTGTCAATCCTGCAGGAGGACGGACGCATTGCCAACCTCAAGCTGGCCGAGGCCGTGGCCCTGTCGCCCACGGCCGTGCTGGCACGGGTGCAGCGCCTCACGCGCGATGGCTTCATCCTGGGCTACGAGGCGCGGCTCAACCCGCTCAAGCTGGGCGCGGGCATGCTGGTGTTTGTGGAGGTGCTGCTGGACCGCACCACGCCCAACGTGTTCGACCAGTTCAAGGCGGCGGTGCAGGTGCACCCCGAGATCATGGAATGCCACATGGTGGCGGGCGGGTTCGACTACCTGCTGAAAACCCGGTCCGCCGACATGAACGCCTACCGCGTGTTTGCGGGCAATGTGCTGTGGCAGCTGCCAGGAGTGCGCGAGACGCGGACCTATGCGGTGATGGAAGAGGTCAAGCACACCAACCATCTGTACCTGCGCTGACCGCGCACGGTGCGCGTACACCCACCGGATTGGCGGTGCTGGCAGAAGCCCGCATAATTCCCTGCAGATTTGCTTGCATGAGGAGCCACACCATGACGACCGCTTTTCCCTATGCCGCCGCAGCCCTGGTGGCTGCCCTGTTCAGCCAGACGGCCGCTGCATCCTGCTACGTCGTCTATGGCCCCGACAAGGACATCGTGTACCGCGCCCCGGAGCCGCCAGTGGACATGTCGCGGCAGATCCACGAAACCCTGCCGCTGGTGGCGCCAGGCTCGACCCTGGTGTTTTCTCCCGACAACTTTGGCTGCGAGCTCACCATCAACAAGCTGCCGCTGACGGCTGTGTCCGCGCCCGGTGGCATGCGGCCTGCGCGCGCTGACCGGGGCTGATCGGGGCTGACATGGGCAGTTCGCCCGGGTGCTGCCAGCGGGCATGCCGCGCCTGAGACAATCGGGGGATGAGCGCACCGAAAGAACTATCCCCCTCGTTTGAACCCACCGAGCAGAACGCTCAAGACAACCTGCCTGAAGGCTGGCTGCATGTGCAGTCCATGGACCTCGACGCCCAGGGCGTGGCCCGCAAGCCCGACGGCAAGGTGGTCTTCATCGATGGCGCCCTGCCATTCGAGCTGGTCACCGCCAACACCCACCGCAAAAAGAACAACTGGGAGCAGGCCAGCCTGGTGGCGATCCACCGCGAATCGTCCCAGCGCGTACGGCCGGATTGCCCGCACTTTGGCCTGCACGCAGGCGCCTGCGGCGGCTGCAAGATGCAGCATTTGCACGTCGGTGCCCAGGTGGCCGTCAAGCAGCGGGTGCTGGAGGACAACCTCTGGCACCTGGGCAAGGTGAAGGCCGAGACCATGCTGCGTCCCATCGAAGGGCCGGCCTGGGGCTACCGCTACCGTGCCCGCCTTGCCGTGCGCCACGTGATCAAGAAGGGGCAGGTGCTGGTGGGCTTTCATGAGCGCAAGAGCCGCTATATCGCCGACATGCAGACCTGCAAGATCCTGCCGCCGCATGTCGATGCGATGCTGATGCCCCTGCGCGCCCTGATTGCCAGCCTGGACGCCCGCGACACCTGCCCGCAGATCGAACTGGCCTGTGGCGACACCGTGACCGCGCTGGTATTGCGCCACCTGGAGCCGCTCTCCGCCGAGGACATCGCCCGGCTGCGTGCCTTTGGCGCAGAGCACCACGTGCAATGGTGGTTGCAGCCCAAGGGCCCTGACACGGTGAAGCTGCTGGACGAGGGCGGCGAGCCCCTGTCGTACGCGCTGCCTGACTTTGGCATCACCATGCCTTTCAAGCCCACGGACTTCACCCAGGTGAACCCGCACATCAACCGCGTGCTGGTGAGCCGCGCGCTGCGCCTGCTGGACGTGCAGCCGCACGAGCGCGTGATCGACTGGTTCTGCGGCCTGGGCAACTTCACGCTGCCGCTGGCCACGCAGGCGCGCGAGGTGCTGGGCATTGAAGGCAGTGAGGCCTTGGTGGCCCGCTCGCGTGAGAACTATGCACTGAATCAGGCCCAGGCGCCCGACCATAAAGCGCTGGCAGCTACGAATTTTGTAGCGCGCAACCTGTTCGAGATGACACCGGAGATGCTGGTGGCCGACGGCGCTGCCGACAAGTGGCTGGTGGACCCACCCCGCGAAGGGGCGTTTGCTCTGGCCAAGGCGTTGGCGGACATTGAGCAGGCCCGCATTGGCGCCGAGGGCGCTGGCCCGTTGCCCGCAGGGGCCGAAGGCTGGACGCCTCCGAAGCGCATTGTGTACGTGAGCTGCAACCCGGCCACCTTGGCGCGCGACGCGGGGTTGCTGGTGCATCTGGCCGGCTACCGGTGCACGGCGGCGGGCATGGTCAACATGTTTCCGCACACGGCCCATGTGGAGAGCATGGCGGTGTTCGAGCGGGTCTGAGAGTCCGTGAGAAAGAGGGTGCGCGGAGGGTTCAGCCCTCCATCCCGTGCCATCGCCACCCGGGCGCCACGTCAGCTGCGGTTGCGACTGGCGGCGGGGTCCCGGGGTTCGGTTTCGATGTCGGGTGCGCGTTCGCTGCGTTCTGGCTTTTCCACCTTGCCCAGCACCGAGGGCGTGCCCTCGATCTTGTTCTCCCGCATGTAGGCGTCCATGTCCTTCCAGCCTGCAAACACCGAGGCCTTGGACGCCTTGGGGTTGAGGGTGTAGCAGTCTTCCAGCCCCCGCAGTGCGTGGCGGCAGGCACCCCCGATGGCCTTGGCCTCGGCATCGCGTTGCGCCACGCGCGGATCAGGGCCCAGGCCCGGGATCTTGTCGCAGCCGGCAAGCAGCAACAGGCCCGCCAGAACCATCAGGCGCAATGCGGTGGAGGGGCTTTGTGGACACATGTACTTGCATTATCGGCACACTGGCCGCGCTATTGAGGCTTGATCCTGGGGCGCGACCCACAAAAAAGGCTCCCGAGGGAGCCTTTTGATGGAGGTCAAGGGACTGGCAGGGCTCAGTCGCGCTCGCCGCCCATGATGCCCAGCAGGGCCAGCAGGCTCTGGAACACGTTGAAGATGTCCAGGTACAGGGCCAGCGTGGCGCTGATGTAGTTGGTTTCGCCGCCGTCCAGGATCTGCTTCAGGTCATACAGCATGTAGGCGCTGAAGATGCCGATGGCCAGCATCGAGATCACCATCATGCCCACGCCGGAGCCGACGAACACGTTGATGATGCCGCCGACCATGAGCACCAGCGCGCCCACCATCAGCCACTTGCCCATGCCCGACAGGTCACGCTTGATGACGCTGGCCAGGCTGGCCATCACGAAGAACACACCGGCCGTGCCGGCGAAGGCCGTCATGATGAGGTCGGTGCCGTTCTTGAAGCCCAGCACCATGCCGATCATGCGCGACAGCATCAGGCCCATGAAGAACGTGAAGGCCAGCAGCACCGGCACGCCAGCGGCCGAGCGCTTGGTCTTTTCGATGGCGAACATGAACCCGAACGCGCCGCCCAGGAACACGATCAGGCCCAGGCCGCCGGTCAGCGAGCGGGTGATGCCGGTGGCCACGCCGATCCAGGCGCCCAGCACCGTGGGGATCATGCTCAGGGCCAGCAGCCAGTACGTATTGCGAAGCACCGTATGGCGCTCTTCCTGCGAGATGCCATAGCCCGCAGAGTGGCCCAGGGTGGTGACTTGGTCATTCATCTTGTGTCTCTCCTTGTTGGCCTGCACGACGCAGACATCACAAATTCTAGGTGGTGATGCTTTTTTGCTTTGCAATGACCGCACCCGGTTACCTACTTTTGGTAAGGATACTTTCACCCTGGCTGAGGGCAACGGCGCCGGGGATGCCGGTATGCTCGGTTCTCTTTGCGTGCCGGGGCGGCCTGTGCGGCCCGGTTTCCTCTCCCACCTTCGGATCCTTTCATGAAAACCAAGCACGAACTCGAACTGGCCGACGTCAAGGCCGTGGCCGCCGCCGCTGAAGCCGAAGCCCTCAAGAACAACTGGGCCGTGACCATTGCCATCGTGGACGATGGCGGCCATTTGCTGTGGCTGCAGCGTCTGGACGGCGCAGCGGCTGTGTCGTCGCACATCGCCCCTTCCAAGGCCCGCACGGCCGCGCTGGGCCGCCGCGAAAGCAAGGTGTATGAGGACGTGATCAACGGCGGCCGCACCTCGTTCCTGAGCGCACCCACCATTGATGGCCTGCTCGAAGGCGGCGTGCCAATCATGAAGGACGGCCAGTGCCTGGGCGCCGTGGGTGTGAGCGGCGTGAAGTCCACCGAAGATGCGCAGATCGCCCGCGCGGGCATCGCAGCCCTGGGGCTGTGATTCGGGAGCACTCCCAGCAGGGATTGCATTCGCTCTCATTTTGATAGCTTCAAGCGCATATTCCACTAGCGCATGGCGCCGAAAAGGCTTCAAAACCTGTGGGAGCATAAAAAAACCGGCCTGTGGGCCGGTTTTTCGTTGGCGGGGTCGGGGGCAGCAAAAAAAGCCTGGCTACGCGGGCGCAAACCCGTTGGCTGGCAAAAACGACCCTTTCGAGCTTGTTGCAAGCCCGGGAGTCGCCCCACGATGAAACTATTTGGTCAGGATGAGCTTGCCCAGCTTGGTGGCCTGCAGGCGGTAGACCGAGCCGTTGTGGCTGATGGCGACGGTCTTGTGGCCTTGCAGCAGCACGCTGCTGTCCAGCGCGGCGGTGGCGCCCTGCGCGCCGGAGGACGATGCCTCGCCAGATACCGGGGCGCCCGCCGTGTCGGCAGACGCAGTGCGGCGGAGCGGGGCGGAGGTCAGGGAGGCTTGCATGGAGGTTTCCTGGGTCATTGCAGTGCGTTTTGTTAATGATAACGATTCGCAATTACAAGTCAAGCGAAGAGTGTGTTTCTTTTTGTTCCTGCGCCCGACCTGCATCAGGCGCAAGGCCGGGGGCTTTGTGCGCTGCGGGCGCCGGGTAAGCAGGCCATGAGCCCGCTGCAAAAGCCCAACCTCTTTGCCGCCCGCCAGCGCGTCCCCCGTGGGTAGGCTGGCAGGATGCGCGGGGGCTGCAGGTAGCTGTCGCCGTGCCGTTAATGCCCCTGTGGGTCCGTCACAAACCCGATCTTGCGCACGCCAGCGCGTTGCGCGGCCGCCATGGCCTGGGCCACGAATTCGTAGCGCACGTTCTTGTCGCCACGGATGTGCAGGTCCGGCTGGGGCTCCTTGGCGGCCTCGGCCTGCAGGCGGGGGAAGAGTTCTTCTTCGGACACCTGCGATTCGTTCCAGAAGAACTTGCCATCGGCCGACACCGACAGGCGCACGGTCTCGGGCTTGACGTTCTCGGGCTGGTTGGTGGCGCGGGGCAGGTCCACGTTCACCGCGTGTTTCATTACCGGCACGGTGATGATGAAGATGATGAGCAGCACCAGCATGACGTCCACCAAGGGCGTCATGTTGATCTCGTTCATCACGTCATCGGTGTCGTCTTGGGTTCCAAAGGCCATGGCTTAGCTGCCTTTCTTCATGGGCAGCACCTTGCCGGGCTCGCCAGCGTTCACGCGGGCGCCGGTCACAAAGTAGGCGTGCAGGTCATGGGCAAAGCTGTTCAGGCCGTTCAGGATGGACTTGTTGCCGCGCACCAGCGCGTTGTAGCCCAGCACCGCCGGGATGGCCACGGCCAGGCCCAGGGCGGTCATGATCAGCGCCTCGCCGATGGGGCCGGCCACCTTGTCGATGGTGGACTGGCCCGATGTGCCGATGGCCAGCAGCGCGTGGTAGATGCCCCACACGGTGCCGAACAGGCCAATGAACGGGGCAGTGGAGCCCACCGACGCCAGGATGGCCAGGCCCGAGGACAGGCGGGCAGTGAACTCGTCGATGCAGTTGCGCAGGCAGCGGGTCACCCAGTCGCTCACGTCCAGGCTGTCGTGCAGATGGGCCTTGGTGTTGCGGTGGTGGGCGGTGGCTTCGCGGCCCTCCAGCGCCAGGTGGCGGAAGGGGTTGGTCGGGTCGGCGCCCAGCTTGGTCAGGCCAGCGGCAAAGTCTTCGCTGTGCCAGAAGTCCTGGGCGGCGCGGGCGTGTTTCTTGAACTTGATGATGTCCAGCGCCTTGATGAGGATGACGATCCACGAGGCCAGCGACATGGCCAGCAGCAGGATGGCGACGGCGCGGGTGACAAAGTCACCCTGGATCCAGACGTTGGCGATGCCGAATTGCGATTCCATGAAAACTCCCTGAGCGGTGATTGGTTTATTCGAGAACAAAGTTGACGGGGACGAGGTTCCACATGGCCTCGGGCACGCCGTTGCGTTTGCCGGGCACAAAGCGCCAGCGCATCACGGCGTCCTGGGCCTGGCGGTCCAGCCGGTCAAAGCCGCTGGATTTGTTGACCTCGACCTTCTGCGGCACGCCGTCGGTGCCGATGAGCACCCGCAGCACCACCTTGCCTTGCTCGCCCATGCGTTTGCTGATGGCGGGGTAGCTGGGCTTGGGGTTGTTGAGGTAGGCCGCGTCGCTGGACGGCAGCTCGATCTTGGGCGGTGCAGGTGGTGCGGGTGGTGCCGGTGGCGCAGGCGTGGGGGCCGGGGGCGCCACAGGGGCCTCGATGGGCGGCGCGGGTGGCTGGGGCGTGGTGATGCCGGTGGGGGCATTGGGCGCTGGCGTGGGGTCGGCAATCGCCACCGGCATCGGGGCCGGGCGGGGCGCGGCCTTGGGGGCGGGCTTGGGCGGTGGAGGAGGGGCCGGTGGCGGTGGGGTGACCTTGGGCGGGGCGGGCGGTGCGATGAATTCGCTGAGCAGCTCGGCCGGCACGATCACTTCGGCCGCCTTGCGCACCAGGCCGGATTGCAGGGCCCAGATGCCGGCCACGTGCAGCGCCAAAACGGACCCGACGATCACGGTGTTGCGGCTCACACCACCGGGGGAGGCAAAACGATCAGGGTGAGACATAAAACGAAAGGAAAGGCAGCGCCGACCCAGAGCATAGAGCCGACGTTGCCGGGTAAACCCGGATTATTTGCGAAAGATCCACCAGGCCGATCCTGCGACCAGGATCAGGCTGCCTGCGAGGGTTGAGAGGAGTTCCATGACTTGCTTTCCAGGATGGAGCTGGCAAGCTGGATCGCCTGCGGCGCCGCGTCGTTGCGCAAGGCGGCTACCGGTTGCGAAGCACTGCACTGCGCCACCACGTCGCGGGCGCAGCTTTCGCAGCATCCGCATTGGGTGGCCACGCCCAGCTCGAACTGGATCTCATCGAAGCTCATGCCGGCACGGGCATGGCGGGCAATCTCACGGTCCGAAACCCGGCGGCAAACACAGACGATCATGGCGGCAGGCAGTGTGGCTGGCTGTTGAAAGGATGATTGAGATTATAAATACGAATCTATCGCATTTGCAATAAATCATTCCTGCCGACAGGGGGAAGGTGACACCTGCCTCTGGCAGGTTGCTGATACCCCGGGCTCAGTCTCTGCCCGATGGGGCTCCGTCCTGCCCCTCCAGCAGTGCAGGCGTGGCCTCTGCCAGGGTGGCGCAGCCGGTCAGTGCCATGGCGACCTCCAGCTCGTCGCGCAACAGGCGCAGCACATGGGCCACGCCCGCCGCCCCCGCATTGGCCAGGCCCCAAACGGCAGGACGGCCCACCAGCACGGCCGATGCGCCCAGTGCCATGGCCTTGAGCACGTCGGTGCCGCGCCGGATGCCGCCGTCCACCAGCACCGGCACCGCGCCGCCCACGGCCTGCACCACACGGGGCAGGGCGGTGGCGGTGGCGGGGGCCGTGTCGAGCGTGCGCCCGCCGTGGTTGGACACGATGAGGCCCGCCGCGCCCACCGACACGGCCTGGCGCGCGTCGGCGGGGTGCAGCACGCCCTTGAGCAGTACGGGCAGCCGGGTGATGGACTGCAGCCACGCGATGTCGTCCCACGTGGGCGCATGGTGGAGCAGGCCGTCGAACAAGGCGCTCTGGCCGGGGCTCAATGCGGAAGGGGCGGGGACCTGTGGGCCCGTCAGGTTGACCGGGCTCACGCCGGGCGGCAGCCGAAAGCCCGCGCGCCGCTCCCGGTCGCGCACGCCGCTGGTGGGGGCGTCCACCGTGAGCACCAGGGCTTCGTAGCCGGCGGCTTCGGCACGCTGCACCAGCGCCTGGGTGAAGCCTCGGTCCGGCTGCAGGTAGAGCTGAAACCACAGCGGGCCGCGCCCCGGGTCGGGCAGTACGGCCTGGGCCACGCTCTGCAGCGACACGCTGGCCTGGGTGCTGAGCACCACGCCCGCGCCCAGCGCTGCTGCGGCATAGGCCATGGCCAGTTCGCCATCGGGGTGCGCCATGCGCTGGAAGGCCACGGGTGCGAGCAGGATGGGGTGCGCCAGCGTGCGGCCCAGCAGGGGCACGCGGGTGTGCCCACCCGCCAGCGGCCGCAGCACGCGGGGCCACAGGGGCAGGGCGTCCCAGGCGCTGCGGTTGGCGCGCAGGCTGATCTCGTCGGCCGCGCCGCCGCTGAAGTAGGCCCAGGCGTTGTCGTCCAGCTGCGTGCGGGCGTGCAGCTCGTGGTCGGCCAGGGTGACCAGGCCCGGGGGGATGGTGTGGCGTGCAGGAAGTGGGGTCATACAAACAAAAATAGCACCAAGCGCTAGTGGATCATGCGCTGGGTGCTATCAAAATAATAGTTTTTGGGGTGTCTCATACCCCCAGTAGCTGCAGTGGGATTGGGCGTTTGAGGTGTCTCACACATCGGCCCACATGCGCAGCAGGTTGTGGTACGTGCCCGACAGCGCGATGGCCGATGGGTCGGTGTCACCGTGGGTCTGGCGCAGCTTGAGCAGGGCCATGTCCATGTCGAACAGCAACTGCCGTTGCTCCAGCCCGCGCACCATGCTCTCCACCCAAAAGAAGCTGCTCACGCGGTGGCCGCGCGTGACCGGCGCGACCTGGTGCACGGTGCTACTGGGGTACACGATCATGTCGCCCGCAGGCAGCTTGATGCGCTTCTCGCCCAGCGCCTCGGCAATCACCAACTCGCCACCCTCATAGTCCTCAGGCGGGGTGAGGAACAGCGTGCACGACAGGTCGCTGCGCACCCAGCAGTTGTCGGCGCGCGAGTGCATGACGGCGCTGTCCACGTGGTTGCCATAGTAGTTGGCGCCATCACCGTACTTGTTGAACAGCGGGTTGTAGATGCGGCGCGGCAGAGCCGCCGAAAAGAAGAGGGCGTTGCGATTCAACGCGGCTTTGACCAGGCCCTGAAGCTGCGCGGACAGCTCGCTGGCTTGCGCGAGCTGCAGGTTGTTTTTCTGGTGCACCGCCTGGCCGCCCGCGCTGCGAGCACCGTCCACCCAGGGGGCGTCGGCCGCCCAGAGCTTTTGCCGGAAGAACGCGACCTCGTCGGCGGTGAGAACGTCTTGGATGTGCAGGAACATGGAGCCATTGTGAACTGGCCCCGGGCAGTGCCGAGGCCGGTTCATTCGAGGGACTTCAGAGGTGCGTCAGAAGCGTGTCTTCAGCGTCAGTTGCACGGCGCGGGGTGCGCCGGGCGTGTAGAAGCCGCGGTACAGGCCTTCGGCATACGTACGGTCGAACAGGTTGCTCACGTTCAGCTTCAGCGAGGTCTTGTCGTCAAACGCGTACTCGGCCATGGCGTCCACCACCGCAAAGCCGCTGGCGTACACGGCGCGCGAGCCCTCGGGGTTCTGCTTGGCGCGGTACGTCAGGCCGGCGCCCACACGCAGCTTGGACGTGACGGCATAGGTGCTCCACACGCTGCCGCTGTGCTTGGGCGTGAGGCCGGGGCGGTCGCCCTGCACCTGCGCGCCGCCGCCGTTGGAGGCCAGCACCACGTTGCTCTTGTCGATCTTGGCCGATGGGATCCAGGTGTGGTTGAAGAACAGCTCCCACTTCGGTGTCAGGCGGCCGGCCAGGTTGAACTCCATGCCGGTGGCGTGGCGCTTGCCCGACAGCAGTTCCTGCGCGGCAGCGGTGTCGGGGTCGGTGTTGCGCTCGTTGTACTTCTGGCTGTAGAAGGCGGCCACACCCAGCAGGGCGCGGCGCTCGAACAGCTCGAACTTGCCGCCGACTTCGATGTTGCGGCTCTTTTCCGGGTCGGTGTTGGCCGTGCGCGCCGTGGTGGCACCAGGGTTACCAAACTGGTAGGTGTCGCCCGAGGTGTTGTACGAAGTGCCGTACGACACGTAGTACGAGGTCAGCTCGTCAGGTTGGAAGATCAAGCCCATGCGGGGGCTGAACAGGCTGTCGGAGCGCGAGTTGCTCAGGTTGCCTGCGGCATTGCGGTACGAGGCGCGGAAGTTGTCGTAGCGCAGGCCGCCTACAAGCTTGAGTGTGTCGGTCAGCGAGACCGTGTCCTGGAAGTACAGGCCCAGGTTGCGCGATGTGAAGGTGTTCCACTGCACCGGCGCACGGCCGTCGGCCACCCAGGCGCCATCGTTGGGCGTGCCCACGGTGGTGGTGGGGCGTGTGGTGGTGTTGGCGTAGTTCTGGTTGCGCTTGGCGTCGTCGTCGTAGTAGTCCACGCCGGTCAGCACCGCGTGCTTCTTGCCACCCCAGGTGTAGGTGTTGTTGTAGTCGCTTTGCACCTGCAGCACGTTGCTTTCGCCCACGCGGCCTTTGGAGCCACGGGTCAGCACGGTGCTGCTGTTGATCTGGTCGAGCGTGATGGCGCTGTTCTGGAAGCCGATGGTGCTGGCCAACAGGTCGCGCTCGTACTTGCCGTAGCGCAGGCGCGTGGTCAGCTCGCCGTTGTCGTCAAAGCGGTGGATGTGGCCCAGCGTGACGTATTGCGAGGTCGTGTCGTTGTGGTCGCTGGCCAGGCCGTAGTACTTGCCGGCTTCCAGCGGCATGTTGATCTTGCCGTCGGCCGAGAGGCGCCAGGGGTGGTTGTAGAGGGGACGGCCCTTGGATTCGAGGTAGTACAGGCCGATGGAGAACTCATCGCGCGTGCCGATGCCCCAGGCAAACGTGGGTGCAATGCCGCGCTTGTCCTGCTTGGCGCCGTAGTTGTCATACTCCTGCACCATGGCGTTCAGGCGGAAGGCCGCGTTCTCGCCCGTCACCCAGTTGAAGTCGCCCGTGGCGCGGTGGTACATGCCGGTGCCCAGCGTGTAGCCGGCTTCGTGCTGGTCGATCAGCAGCGGGTACTTGTTGACCTGGTTGACTACACCGCCGGTCGAGCCCTTGCCAAACAGCATGGAGGCCGAACCCTTGAGCACTTCGATGCGGTCATTGTTGAAGGTGTCGCGCTCGATCAGCGGGGCGTCCTTCATGCCGTCCACATAGATGTCGCCCGCCAGGCCCAGCGAGAAGCCGCGCAGGCGCACATCTTCTTCACCGGTCTCGCCGGACTGGAAGGTCACGCCCGCGGTGGTGCGCAGCACTTCGCGGAAGTCGTCCTGGTTGCGGTCGTTCATCAGCTTTTCGGTGAACACCGTCACGGACTGGGGAATGTCCTTGATGTCCTGCTTACCCTTGCCCACGGTGGTCTTCTTGATGAGCAGGGTGTCCTTGCCCTGGACTTCGGCGGTTTCCTTCACCGTCACGGTGGACAAGGTGGTTTCTGGCGTGTTGGTCTGCGCCATGGCGCCCATCGAGGCGGCCAGCATCAGCGCGCCCAGTGGCAGCAAGGCCTTGTCAGACGATGCGGCTTGCGGGGGCACAGCAGCGTGAGAAACAACAAATGCGGGAGAAGAACGCAGCATGCCGCTGCGGCGCTGGGCGCGAGATTTAGCCAAGAGGGCCTCCGTCAATAGGGGTGTGCAGGTGGCGCGCAGAGGCACCAAGAGCAGGCGAGAGGCAGTGGCTAGATCAACATGGCTGTGCGTCGTCGTGCAGCTTTATGTTACATCAAATGCGGGTCATTCTCATTTGCATTGATGCGAGCGCGCCACACTTCGACCGGGTAGGGGCGTAAAAAAACCGGCAGAGCCGGTTCTTTTACGGGTGCGACGCGGGTCGCAAAGCGCCAGGGCTTACTTGACGTGCTTGCCGATCAGGCCAGCCAGTTCAAACATGGAGACCTGGGGCTTGCCGAACAGCTCCTTGAGCTTGGCGTCGGCGTTGATGTTGCGCTTGTTGGTGGCGTCCTGCAGGTTGTTGGCCTTGATGTAGACCCACAGCTTGCTGATGATCTCCGTGCGCGGCAGAGGTGCCGAGCCCACCACAGCGGCCAGCGCGGGGCTGGGCGTGAGCGCCTTCATGAATGCGGCGTTGGGGGTCCGCTTCTTGGCGGGTGCAGCGGCCTTCTTGGCTGCTGGGGCTGTGGTTGCCGGAGCTTTTTTTGCAGTTGCCATGTTGGGTTGTCCTTGTTGGGAATAAATTTTTACCAGCGAAAACGACGCTTTCCCACTGGCAGGCCGATGCTAATGGGAAAAAAACGCGTTTCCAAGGGAGAAACGGCTTTTTTTGCCTCGATTTGTAGCGGTGGCGCCGCGCACCCCGCAGCAATAGGCCGCCAAGGCGCGCCAGGCTTGACAAAGACGCGGCAGAGGGCGGGTTTCAAGTGCGGTTCCCCGGGGGCATCTTCTGAGTGCGGCGTTGGGCACCGCATCTGGGGTGGCTGCTGCTGCTGCTGCACAATCTTGCACAACAGATTTGCCGCTCAACGAACGCGGCTCGCCCGCAGGCGTGTGCCGCAGCGAGGGGGCGTTCAGTATGGGGTTCGTGCTCGCCGCTGCCGTTGGGGCGGGTTTGATTGTTGGAACCGTTTGATTGACTGAAAGGATCTTGGAATGGCTGCAGCTTCGCCTCTTCCCCTCACGCCGTTTGCCACCTGCGACTTTTGTGACGTCCACAAGGGCGACACCAGCGGTGCGTTCCGCGTGCTGCCCCCGGTGTTCCAGAGCTTTGGGGGCGTTGCCGCGTTCGCGGGCCCCGTCACCACCGTCAAGTGCCACGAGGACAACACCCAAGTCAAGGCGGCTGTCGAGTCAGCAGGCGAGGGCCGGGTGCTGGTGGTGGATGGCGGCGGTTCTCTGCGCCGGGCCCTGGTGGGCGGCAACCTGGCGGCAGCCGCCGCCCGCAATGGCTGGGCCGGCATCGTGGTGGACGGCTGTGTGCGTGACGTGGCCGAGCTGAACGCGGAAGCCGTCGGCATCCGCGCGCTGGCGCTGATGCCGCTGCCCACCGAGCGGCGTGGCGAGGGGCAACGCGATGTGGCTGTGTCGATCCAGGGCGTGCCCGTGCGCCCCGGCGACTGGCTGTATGCCGATGCCGATGGCATCGTGGTCAGTGCGCAGCCCTTGCACGGCTGAGTCCGGCCTTCTCTGGTTCTGCCCGGTCTGTCCAGTCCCCGTGGCAGGATGGTGAAGACGGTTGCCGAAGGGCCCGTCAGTCGGCGCTGCCGCCCCGCCGCCCTACGCGCAGCGCCGCGCGCGAGGGCAGGGTGGCCAGCAACACGCTGGCCAGGGCAATGACAAAGGCGACCAGTTGCAGGCGCGTCAATACCTCGCCCAAAAACAGCACGCCCACCAGCGCAGCACTCACCGGCAGCATGACCGAGAACACGCCGCCTTGCGCAGCGGGCACGGCCTTGAGCCCGGTCATCCACAGCCACACCGTCCACATGCAGGCGGCCAGCGCATAAAACAGCAGCAATAGCCAGGTGCCCCATCCCACCGAGGCAAACGGGAAGTCCAGCGCCAGGTACAGGCCAAACGGTGTCGTCAGCACAAAGCCCCACAGGTTGATGAGCGAGGTGATGCGCTTGGGCCCCAGGCTGCCGGTGAGCTTCTTGCCGATCACCGTGTAGGCGGCCTCGCAAATCACTGCCCCCAGCAGCAGCATTTGGCCCCACAAGGCATGGTTTGCAGTGTTTTTGGCTCCAAGCGCAGGTTCCATATGCGCTGCGTGCTCTGGTTTTGATAGTGAGAACAGGGCAATGCCAATCACCGCACAGAGCACCGCCATCCAGGTGCGAGGCGCCACCCGTTCACCCAGAAATGCCCATCCCATCAATGCCACGGCTGCAGGAATGGCTGCCATGGTCACCCCTGCTGAGACAGCGTCGGTCAGGCTCACGCCATAGATCATGCAGATGGTGAATAGAAAGTTGCCCAGAAAGGACTCCAGGAACAGCAGCCGTTTGGTCTGCGGCGTCAGTGGCGGCTCGTTGGCGGGCTTTTTGAGCCAGTGCAGCATGGCGACGCCCCCGATGCCAAAGCGCATCCAGGCCAGCAAGAGCACGGGCAGCACGGCTGCCAGGGGTTTGGAGAGTGCCACATAACTGCCCACCAGCGACATGCTGAGAGCCAGGCACAAATAGGCGAAAGGGCGGCTGGGAGCGGGCGTATTCACTAGACTGGGGCGCTGTTCAATCAAAAAAGACTGCGCATCATGCCCGAGCCTTCTTTGCCTGCTGGCACCCCACGCCATGTGTTTGTATACGGCACCTTGCGCCGCGGTGGGTCGAATGACATCACGCGCTTGTTGCCTGCGCCGCACTGGGTGGGTTTTGCGCAGGTGCCGGGAGTGTTGTTTCACCTGGGGGCTTATCCGGGCATGACGCTGGGTGGCGATCAGCCGGTGCATGGCGAGGTGTACGCCATCGAGCCTGCGCTGGAGGAGGTTCTGGATGCCATTGAAGGGTTGACCGGAGATCACCCCACCGACGAATACCTCAAGCGCGAGATCGTGGTGACAGTTGAGGGCCAACGGCTGTCTTGTCTGGTGTACGAGATCCATCCCCGATACGCAGAGGGCGTACGCCGGATCGAGCATGGCGACTGGCTCAGGGCAGTTGGCACTGCGCCCGCTTGAATTATCACAATACGAAAGCTAAATTTCTTGATGTGGAATGCGATAGATGTTGCATTGCCGCAATTTTTCTCGATATGAGAAATCAATTTCTGTATTGAGAAATCACGTGGTTAAGTGGTTGTTTTGAAAGAAGAAAATTTATCTCTTCTATAAGACATAAGAGCTTGCGCAAGTCTTATAGAAGACTTAAAGTTGTCTTCAAGGGCGGCACACAGCAGCCCGGCGTTTTCAACCAACCCCTGGAGTGATCTCATGCCCCAATCCCTCAACGAACAACTGAGCCGCGAACAGCAAATTGCCGCCCTGGAAAAAGACTGGGCGACCAACCCCCGCTGGAAGGGCGTGAAGCGTGGTTACTCCGCAGCCGACGTGGTGCGCCTGCGTGGCTCGCTGCCTATCGAGCACACGCTGGCCAAGCGCGGCGCTGAAAAGCTCTGGGACAAGATCAACGGCGGCGCCAAGAAGGGCTACGTGAACGCTTTCGGCGCCATTTCTGCCGGTCAAGCCATGCAGCAAGCCAAGGCCGGCCTCGAAGCCGTGTACCTGTCGGGCTGGCAAGTGGCTGCCGACGGCAACACCAGCGAAACCATGTACCCCGACCAGTCGCTGTACGCGTATGACTCGGTGCCCACCATGGTTCGCCGCATCAACAACACCTTCAAGCGCGCTGACGAAATCCAGTGGGGCCGTGGCATCAACCCCGGCGACAAGGAATTCATCGACTACTTCCTGCCCATCGTGGCCGACGCTGAAGCTGGCTTTGGCGGCGTGCTGAACGCCTTCGAGCTGATGAAGAACATGATCGCTGCAGGCGCAGCCGGCGTGCACTTTGAAGACCAACTGGCTGCCGTGAAGAAGTGCGGCCACATGGGTGGCAAGGTGCTGGTGCCCACACAAGAAGCCTGCGAAAAGCTGATCGCTGCACGCTTTGCCGCTGACGTGATGGGCGTGTCCACCATCGTGCTGGCTCGTACCGATGCCGAAGCCGCCAACCTGATCACTTCCGACCACGACGCCAACGACAAGCCTTTCCTGACCGGCGAGCGTACGCAAGAAGGCTTCTACCGCGTGAAGAACGGTCTGGAACAAGCCATCAGCCGTGGCGTGGCCTACGCCCCCTACGCGGACCTGGTGTGGTGCGAAACCGGCGTGCCAGACATCGGCTTTGCCCGTGAGTTTGCGCAAGCCGTGCACGCTGCCTGCCCCGGCAAGCTGCTGTCGTACAACTGCTCGCCATCGTTCAACTGGAAGAAGAACCTCAACGACAAGCAGATCGCTTCGTTCCAGGAAGACCTGTCGGCTCTGGGCTACAAGTACCAGTTCATCACCCTGGCTGGTATCCACATCAACTGGTTCAACACCTTCCAGTTCGCCCATGCATACGCCCAAGGCGAAGGCATGAAGCACTACACCGAGATGGTGCAAGAACCCGAATTCGCAGCACGCGAAAAGGGTTACACCTTTGTGTCGCACCAGCAGGAAGTGGGCGCAGGCTACTTCGACGACGTGACCACCGTGATCCAGGGCGGCTCGTCCTCAGTGAAGGCCCTGACGGGTTCGACCGAAGAAGAGCAGTTCCACTGATCTGCGAGGCTTGGCGCCACTTTGTTGTGGCGCCAAATGCACTCGACAAAAGCCCGAAGCATCTGCTTCGGGCTTTTTTTCTGGGTGCTGGGGTTAAAATCCGTAGAAATTCACTGCACAAGAGCGAGAAAGGCAATCTGGTTATGACACCGCGAACTACATCGGAGATGTTGACCGGCCTTTGAGGCTGGCTGTTCGCGCCTGCACGAGATTGCACACACCTCCAAAAAGCGCGGACCTGTTCCGCGCTTTTTTGTTTTACGGGCCTGGCGCGTGCCCGCATCCATTGCACTGATCACAGAGAAAGAGTTGCTCCCATGATTCACATTACGCTTCCTGACGGTTCGCAGCGCGAGTTTCCAGGCCCCGTCACGGTGGCCGAGGTGGCCGCCTCCATTGGCGCTGGTCTGGCCAAAGCCGCTTTGGCGGGCAAGATCGGAGACAAGGTGGTGGACACCAGCTACCAGATCACGGCTGATAGCCCGCTGTCCATCGTGACGGCCAAGGATGCGGATGGCCTGGAGGTGATCCGCCACTCCACCGCCCACTTGCTGGCCTACGCGGTCAAGGAGCTGTTTCCTGATGCCCAGGTCACCATCGGTCCAGTGATCGAAAACGGCTTCTATTACGACTTTGCCTACAAGCGCCCCTTCACGCCCGAGGACTTGGTGGCCATCGAAAAGCGCATGGCCGAGCTGGCAGCCAAAGATGAGCCCGTGGTGCGCCGCGTGTTGCCGCGCGACGAGGCCGTGGCGTATTTCAAGGGCTTGGGGGAGCACTACAAGGCCGAAATTATTGCCAGCATCCCCAGCAACGAAGACGTCAGTTTGTACCGCGAAGGCAATTTTGAAGACCTGTGCCGAGGCCCGCACGTGCCCAGCACCGGCAAGCTCAAGTTCTTCAAGCTGATGAAGGTGGCGGGTGCCTACTGGCGCGGTGACCACCGCAACGAAATGCTGCAGCGTGTCTACGGCACGGCCTGGGCCACCAAAGACGAGTTGCAGCAGTATTTGACGATGCTGGAGGAGGCTGAGAAGCGCGACCACCGCAAGCTGGGCCGTGAGCTGGACCTGTTCCATATTGACGAGCATTCGCCCGGTACGGTGTTCTGGCACCCCAAGGGCTGGACGGTGTGGCAGGAGGTCGAGCAATACATGCGCCGCGTGTACCGCGAGAACGGCTACCAAGAGGTGAAGGGGCCACAAATTTTGGACCAGGGTCTGTGGGAGAAAACGGGCCACTGGGACAAGTACCGCGAGAACATGTTTGTGACGGAGTCGGAAAAGCGCGACTACGCGCTCAAGCCGATGAACTGCCCCGGGCACATCATCATCTTCAAGCAAGGTATCAAGAGCTACCGCGACCTGCCGCTGCGGTTTGGCGAGTTCGGCCAGTGCCACCGCAATGAACCCACAGGGGGGCTGCATGGCATCATGCGCGTGCGTGCTTTCACCCAGGATGACGGCCATATCTTCTGTACCGAAGACCAGATCCAGTCAGAGGTGGTGGCGTTCACCACCCTGCTGCAAAAGGTCTACAAGGACTTTGGTTTCACGGACATCATCTACAAGCTGTCCACACGCCCCGAAAAGCGCATCGGCAGTGAGGAAAGCTGGGACCGTGCTGAAAATGCCTTGGCAGAGGGCTTGCGCGCGTCCGGTTGCGAGTTTGAGTACCTGCCTGGCGAAGGCGCGTTCTACGGCCCCAAGATCGAGTACACGCTCAAGGACGCGCTGGGGCGCCCGTGGCAATGCGGCACGATCCAGGTCGATCCCAACATGCCCGAGCGCCTGGATGCAGAGTTCGTGGGCGAGGATGGCGGCCGCCATCGGCCCATCATGCTGCACCGTGCCATCGTGGGAAGCCTGGAGCGCTTCATCGGGATTCTGATCGAGCAGCATGCAGGCGCCTTGCCCACCTGGCTCGCTCCCGTGCAGGTTTCGGTGCTCAACATCACGGATGCGCAGTCCGATTACTGTCGTGAAATCGCAGCAAAACTGCAAAAAGCGCTGCCCAATCAAGGCCTTAGGGTGGCCCTGGATCTGCGTAACGAGAAGATTACGTATAAAATACGGGAGCATTCGATGCAAAAGCTGCCCTACATCCTCGTCGCAGGCGACAAGGAAAAGGCGGCGGGAGCCGTTGCAGTGCGAGCCCGAGGTAATCGTGATCTCGGCGTGATGTCGGTTGATGCGTTCATTGAATTGATCGCCAACGACATCGCCACCAAAGCCTGATTTTGTACAAAAAACTGCTTTGCCGCTCGTGGACTGTGCGGAAGTAGCTACTTTATTTGTAGCATTTTGATTCAAGGAAGATAGCCATCGCTACTGAATTTCGTGATCGTCGCCAGCGGGAAGAGCGCAAGCACCGCCTGAACCGTGAAATCATGGCCCCGGAAGTTCGTCTGTCCGGGCCTGACAACGAGCCCTTGGGTGTTGTCAGTCTCATGGAGGCCTTGCGGATGGCCGGTGAGCTGGACGTGGATCTGGTGGAAATCGCTGCCACGGCGAACCCACCGGTGTGCCGTCTCATGGACTACGGCAAGTTCAAGTACCAAGAGCAAAAGCGTGCGGCAGAAGCCAAAGCCAAGCAGACGGTCATTGAGATCAAGGAAGTTAAGTTCCGTCCCGGTACGGACGACGGCGACTACAACATCAAGATGCGCAACATCCGCCGCTTTTTGGCGGATGGTGACAAATGCAAGATCACGCTGCGGTTCCGCGGTCGCGAAATCACGCACCAGGAACTTGGTCTGGCTTTGCTGAACCGGATTCGTGACGAGTTGGCTGACAGCATCATCATCGAGCAGTTTCCCAAGCTGGAAGGCCGCCAGATGATCATGATGATTGCCCCCGGCAAGAAAAAGCCTGCGGCCAAGCCAGCGTCTGAAGGCGCTGCACCAGCGGCGGGCCAGGCGGCATAAAGCTGCGGATCGGTATGAAGTTTTGAGCACTGCGCCATTCAACAGGCGGAGTGCTCGGAAAGGCGGTGCTTTCGGGCATTGCCGAGCGGAAGGCGAAAGCCTTTCGATAAAAGTGGCTCGGGGCCAACAAGTTTGCAGATCGGTTTGCAAACGCCTCACGAGCACAATGAAAAAGGAGCATTCACATGCCCAAAATGAAGACCAAGAGCAGCGCGAAAAAACGTTTCCGCGTTCGTCCCGGTGGCACCGTCAAGCGCGGTCAAGCCTTCAAGCGTCACATCTTGACCAAGAAGACCACCAAGAACAAGCGCCACCTGCGTGGTGCAGTGAATGTGCATGAGACCAACATGGGCTCGATCGCACAAATGCTGCCCAGCGCTGGCCTTTAATAACTGACGAACAAGGAGTACATACATGCCTCGCGTCAAACGTGGTGTAACGGCCCGTGCCCGTCACAAGAAAGTTCTCGCCCTTGCCAAGGGTTTCCGTGGTCGCCGCGGTAATGTCTTCCGTATCGCCAAACAGGCGGTAATGAAGGCTGGGCAATATGCCTACCGTGACCGCCGCACCAAGAAGCGCGTGTTCCGCCAGTTGTGGATTGCCCGTATCAACGCCGCTGCCCGTGAACTGGGCCTGACTTACAGCCAGTTCGCCAACGGCCTGAAGAAGGCTTCCATCGAGATCGACCGCAAGATGCTGGCCGACCTCGCAGTGCACGACAAGGCTGCCTTTGGCAGCATCGTGGAGCAAGTCAAGGCCAAGCTGGCTGCTTGAGTTCACGATGAGCGGCTATCTTTTTGATAGCTGCTTGCGCAATAACAGCAAGGGCTAGGGCTTGTAAAGGCACTAGCCCTTGTTCATTTTCACGGGTCGATAAAAACGACTTACGCAAAACAGGCTGCTGAGGCAAGACGCTTGCCATATGCCATATGGCATATGCCAATGGCACTTGTGCATCCTTGTTTGCGTAAGTCATGAAAGAGTCGTTATGAACGAGTTGGATTCCCTGGTTGAGAGCGCGACGCAACTGTTTGCCCAAAGCGCCACCCCCGCTGACCTCGAAAACGCCAAGGCGCAGTTTTTGGGTAAGTCGGGTCGCGTGACGGAGCTCATGAAGGGCATGGCTCAGCTGTCCGTCGAGGAAAAGAAATCCCGTGGTGCGGCCATCAATGTGGCCAAGCAGGCCATCGAAGCGGCGCTCACTGCGCGTCGCCAGGCGTTGGCCGACGCGGAACTGCAACTGCAGCTCAAGGCCGAAGCGCTGGACGTGAGCCTGCCAGGTCGCCAGCGCGGGCAGGGGGGGCTGCACCCCGTTTCGCTGACCCTCGAACGTATCCAGGGCATTTTCGGTTCCATGGGTTTTGACGTGGCCGAAGGCCCCGAGATTGAAACCGACTGGTTCAATTTCACTGCATTGAACACGCCGGAAGACCACCCCGCGCGCTCCATGCACGACACGTTCTACGTGGAAGGCGGCACCGCTACCGCACCCAACCTGCTGCGCACCCACACCAGCCCCATGCAGATCCGCCATGCGGTGCAGCACGTGAAGAAGCACCGCGCCGCGCTGGATGCCGGCCAGGCTATGCCCGAAATCCGCGTGATCGCCCCGGGCCGCACCTACCGTGTGGACAGTGACGCCACGCACTCGCCCATGTTCCACCAGTGCGAAGGCCTCTGGATCGGCGAGAACGTGAGCTTCAAGGACCTGAAGGTCATCTTCACGGATTTCTGCCGCACGTTCTTCGAAAGCGACGACCTCGTGTTGCGCTTCCGTCCCAGCTTCTTCCCGTTCACGGAGCCCAGCGCCGAGATCGATATCCAGTTCCAGACGGGCCCGCTGGCGGGTCGTTGGCTGGAGGTGGCGGGTTCTGGCCAGGTGCATCCCAACGTGGTGCGCAACATGGGCCTCGACCCAGAGAAGTACATTGGCTTTGCGTTCGGCATGGGGCCAGACCGCCTGACCATGCTGCGCTACGGCGTGAACGATCTGCGCCTGTTCTTTGACGGCGACATCCGTTTCCTGTCGCAGTTCCAGTAAAGCCCGCCGACTTCACGCAGCGCGCAGGGCCAGCCCAGCGCCGCGCACCTTCCGTACAAGAGTGTCCGACTATGCAATTTCCTGAATCCTGGTTGCGCGAGTTCTGCAACCCCCCCTTGACGACGGCCGAACTGGCTGAAACGCTGACCATGGCGGGCCTCGAAGTAGAGGAGCTGCGTCCCGTGGCCCCACCGTTCACCAAAATCGTTGTGGGCGAGATCAAAGAAGCCGTCCAGCACCCTGATGCCGACCGCCTGCGCGTGTGCCAGGTGGATGTGGGGCAGGGCGCCCTGCTGAACATCGTGTGTGGCGCACCCAATGCCCGCGTGGGCATCAAGGTGCCATGCGCCCTGGTGGGTGCCGAACTGCCGCCGGGTGATGACGGCAAGCCGTTTCTCATCAAGGTGGGCAAGCTGCGCGGCGTGGAAAGCCAGGGCATGTTGTGCTCGGCGCGCGAGCTCAAGCTGTCGGAAGACCACGGCGGCCTCTTGGAGCTGGATGCCGCAGCGCCGGTGGGTCAGGACATCCGTGCGTACCTGAATCTGGACGACACGCTGTTCACGCTCAAGCTCACGCCTAATCTGGCGCATTGCCTGAGCGTCTATGGCATTGCTCGCGAGGTGTCTGCACTGACGGGTGCACCGCTGCAAAGCCCCGCGTTCCCTGCGGTGGCTGCCAAGCTGGCGGACACGCTGCCGGTGAAGGTGAGCGCTCCTGATCTGTGCGGCCGCTTCTCGGGCCGCATAGTGCGCAATGTGAACACGCGCGCCGCCACGCCCCAGTGGATGCTGGACCGTCTGGCCCGTTGCGGTCAGCGTGGCGTGTCGCCGCTGGTGGACATCTCCAACTACGTGATGTTCGAACTGGGCCGCCCTTCGCACATTTTTGATCTGGACAAGATCCATGGTGGCCTGGATGTGCGCTGGGGCAAGCCGGGCGAGCAGCTCAAGCTGCTCAATGGCAACACCATCATGGTGGACGACAAGGTGGGGGTGATCGCGGATGACAGCCAGGTGGAGTCGCTGGCAGGCATCATGGGCGGTGACGCCACGGCTGTGTCGGATGACACCAGGCACATCTACATCGAGGCCGCTTTCTGGTGGCCCAAGGCGGTGGCGGGCCGCTCGCGCCGCTTCAACTTTTCGACGGATGCCGGTCACCGCTTCGAGCGTGGCGTGGACCCGAGCCTCACGGTGGAGCACATCGAGCGCATCACCCAGCTGGTCATCGACATTTGCGGCACGCCCGACACCGCCTGCGGTCCCATGGATGATCAGGCCGTGAACCTGCCTGCGCCGCAGCCTGTCACGCTGCGCGTGGCTCGTGCCGCCAAGGTCATCGGTATGCCGCTGACGCAGGCGCAGTGTGCAGACGCCTTGCAGCGCCTGGGCCTGCCGGTGGTGCAGGGCGACGGCACGCTGACGGTCACGCCCCCATCGTTCCGTTTCGACATCACCATCGAGGAAGACCTGATCGAAGAGGTCGCCCGCATGGTGGGTTACAACAACCTGCCGACCACTCCGCCTTTGGCCCCCATCACGCCCAAGCTGGCGCTAGAGGCTACTCGCAGCCCGTTTGCGGTGCGCCGATCGCTGGCAGCGCTGGGCTATCAGGAAACGATCAACTTCAGCTTTGTGGAAGAGCGGTGGGAGCACGAGCTGGCTGCCAATCCGCAGCCCATCAAGCTTCTGAACCCGATTGCCAGCCAGATGAGCGTGATGCGCTCGACTCTATTGGGTTCTTTGCTACAAGTTTTGAAGTTCAACCTCGACCGCAAGGCCGAGCGAGTACGTGTCTTTGAGCTGGGCCGCGTGTTCCTGCGGGAGGGCAGTGTGCGCAATACCGACACCACGGTGGAAGGTTTCCACCAGCCCATGCGCGTGTCGGGTCTGGCCTACGGCCCGAACGACATGCTGCAGTGGGGGCGTAAGGAGCAGGCCATCGATTTCTTTGATGTGAAGGGCGACGTGGAGGCCCTGCTGGCCCCTCTGCGCGCAACGTTCGAACCCGGCAACCACCCAGCCATGCACCCCGGCCGCTGCGCGCGCGTTCTGGTCGGTGGTCGCGCGATTGGTTTTGTGGGCGAACTGCATCCGCAATGGCGTCAGTCGTGGGATCTGCCCCAGGCGCCTGTGATGTTCGAGCTGGAGCTGGACGCTGTGTTGCAGCGTGTGGTGCCACAGTTCAAGCCCGTGACTAAACACCAAGCGGTCGAGCGCGATCTGGCCGTGGTGGTGGCCGAGCGTGTGACCCACGCCGACATCATGGGCGCGGTCGAGCAGGCTGTTCCCGGCGGCATGTTGCGCTCTGCGGTGCTGTTCGACGTGTACCGACCCAAGGCGCTGCGTGCTGGCGAAGATGCACCCGCAGGGGGTTTGGCACCCGGTGAAAAAAGCCTGGCTGTGCGCCTCACCCTCGGCCGCGATGAAGCCACGCTCACCGAGGCGGAAATCGACGCCGCAGTGCAGTCCGTGATAACGCAGCTGACGCAGCGCACAGGCGCTCGTCTGCGGGTGTGACGATGTCCAAGGGGAGTGACCAACCATGATCGAATTTGCAGTCGAAAGCCTGGAGACACCGGCACTGACCAAGGCGCAGTTGGCAGATCTGTTGTTCGATCAGATCGGCCTGAACAAGCGCGAGTCCAAGGACATGATTGACGCCTTCTTCGACCTGATCGCCCAAAGCCTGGTCGAGGGCAAGGACGTCAAGCTCTCGGGCTTTGGCAACTTTCAGATCCGGACCAAGGCGCCCCGTCCCGGACGCAATCCGCGCACGGGAGAGGCCATTCCCATCAAGGCGCGCCGTGTGGTGACCTTCCACGCCAGCAGCAAGCTCAAGGAGCAGATCCAGACGGCGGCTGCTGCGTGAATTTGTGCTGTTTTTGTTGCCAAGATGTTCTTGGTGGCTGGCGGTGCAGGCTGGTCTGCAGTACGCTTGAAAGCTTTCCCGTTTGAACCTGCATCTCATGGGCACCACCCTCCCTTCCATTCCCGCCAAGCGATACTTCACGATTGGTGAGGTCGCGGAGCTGTGCGGCGTCAAGCCGCATGTGTTGCGCTACTGGGAGCAGGAGTTCACGCAGTTGCGCCCGATGAAGCGGCGCGGCAACCGCCGCTACTACCAGCACCATGAGGTACTGATGATTCGCCGGATTCGTGATCTGCTGTACGACCAGGGCTTCACCATCAGTGGGGCGCGCAATCGCCTGCAAGAGCTTGCCCATCCGGTGCGGGATGGAGGGGGGGGCGACGAGGTTTCCGTGGCGCAAGATACCGAGCTGCCCAGCATGCTGGTGGACAGCACGCGCGACCTTTCCATCGTTGCTGCAGGCTTTTCTCTGGACTCCAACGCAGTGCGCCAAGAATTATTTGAAATTCGTGCGCTACTTTCTCTGAACTGAGCTTTTTTCTGCATATAATCTAAGTCTTGTCGGCGTGTAGCGCAGCCTGGTAGCGCACTTGCATGGGGTGCAAGGGGTCGCGAGTTCGAATCCCGCCACGCCGACCATTGTTAGCAAAAGCCCAGAACCGAAAGGTTCTGGGCTTTTTTGCTTTTGTCGCTTCGGGCTTTCTTTGCATCACCGCTGGCGCTGGAAGGTCGGCCCTCCGGATTCACACTGGCGCCTCTGTGTTCTGAAGGCGGCGAAATCAAGAGCCCGTGGTGGCTATGCCAGCCGGACGGCGGCGAAGGATGGCTACTAAGGCATAACAGCCCAGCGCCCCGTGATGGGCAAGGAGACCTCATGATTGATGGCTTGGTAGCCGGACGGCTATATGGTGAGGCGGAGCGCCGCACGGACAAGGCGGGCAAGGCTTACAGCCTGGCGAAGGTCAGGGCCAGTACTGCAGAAGGCGAAGTGCTGTTCGTCAACGTCATCGCCTTTGATGACGATCTGTGCGCGTCCCTGCATCGATTGCGCGATGGTGATTCCGTGGCGCTTTCTGGCAGCTTGAATCCCCGTGTGTGGACAGACAAGCAGGGCAATGCAAGGCCCGCACTGGATATGGTGGCGCACCGCCTGATCAGCATGCCGATTTCCGACGCTGAGCAATAAGGAAGCCGCGCTCCGCCGGCGAAGTGTGGTGACTTTTGGGCGGGATGAATGCCTGCACGGGCGGCAGGCTCGAGGCTTAGCCGGTCTTTCGGGCATTGCCCGAAGGATTGGGGGCAAAACCCAAGGCTTTGAGCTCATCCTCGCTCATGTGCAGTTCGGTCAATTCGGGCTGGCGCGCCTCAATGGCTCGCCGCCGTTCGAAATTGGTGGGTGGACCTTTTTCTTCCTGGCGGCGATCCTTGCCGCTGCGGCGGTCCATGCTGCCTCTGCGTTCGACACTCATGATGCTGCTGGTGGTGGTGGATGGAGTGAGGTGGGTTACGTACACAGCCGGCCGCCAATGGATGGGTCATCTTTGGGCGTCGACTGAGGCACACAGTCTGCATCAGTTGCTGGCATTTGCAAACATCCAAGGTGCCATCCTCGCTCTGCACGTGGCGCAAGAAACGATTGTTGACGAAGGCGGGTGCCTATCGTGGTGGGGTGGTACTTGTTGTTGGTCGACGCCTTGCCGCCGAAATGGCCGTTTTGGAGGGCGTCGGCCGCCATCCTATGGTCGGCGAGCCTGCAATGCAGTGGGTCGATTTCTTGACCTTTCGAGGCCGCCAAGAAAAAAGCCCTGACTCTTGCGAATCAGGGCTTTTCATTTGGTGCCGGAGAGATGAATCGAACACCCGACCTTCTCATTACGAATGAGCTGCTCTACCGACTGAGCTACACCGGCTTAGCCTTGCATTATAGCGTGGAATGGTAGCTGGTCACGCGTTCGACTTCATTTTTTGAGCCGAGGATCACGCTGACACGCTCGTGCAACTGGGTGGGCTGGATGTCGAGGATGCGTTGCTTGCCGTTGGTGGCAGCGCCACCGGCTTGTTCGACCAGCCAGCCCATGGGGTTGGCCTCGTACATCAGGCGCAGCTTGCCGGGCTTGTTGGGTTCGCGCTTGTCCCAGGGGTACATGAAGACACCGCCACGGGTCAGGATGCGGTGCACGTCGGCCACCATGCTGGCGATCCAGCGCATGTTGAAGTCCTTGCCGCGCGGGCCTTCCTTGCCCTGCAGGCATTCGTCGATGTAGCGCTTCACGGGCTCGTCCCAGTGGCGCATGTTGCTCATGTTGATCGCGAATTCCTTGGTGTCTTCGGGAATGCGGATGTTCTCTTCGGTCAGCACGAAGGAGCCTTGTTCGCGGTCCAGCGTGAACATCGCCACGCCGTCGCCCACAGTGAGCACCAGCGTGGTCTGCGGGCCGTAGATGCAGTAGCCTGCGGCCACTTGCTGCGTGCCGGGCTGGAGGAAGTCGCCTTCCTCTACGCCCCGGTCGCCATCGGGCTTCTTCAGCACGCTGAAGATGGTGCCGATGCTCACGTTCACATCGATGTTGCTGGAGCCGTCCAGGGGGTCGAACAGCAGCAGGTATTCACCCTGTGGGTATCGGTTGGGCACCAGGTAGATGCCGTCCATTTCTTCGGACGCCATGGCCGCCAGGTGACCGCCCCATTCGTTGGCTTCGATCAGCACCTCGTTGGCGATGATGTCGAGCTTTTTCTGGATCTCGCCCTGCACGTTTTCGCTGCTGGCCGTACCCAGCACGCCGCCCAGCGCACCTTTGTTCACGGCGTGGCTGATGCTCTTGCAGGCGCGGGCCACCACTTCAAGCAGCAGGCGCAGCTGCGAGGGGATGAGTCCGTCCACCCGTTGCTGCTCAACGAGGTAGCGGGTCAGGCTGATGCTTTTTGCCATGTCAGTCTCTTCTCGGTCGTGGTTTATTCGGCAAGCGCGCGGGTCACCACCTCGCGCACGTCGTTGGACAGGTCGGGCTTGGCGGCGACGCGGGCGATGGCCTCGCGGGCAGCGCTGCGCCACGGGTCTGCCAGCTTCTTCCAGCGGTCGAGCGCACGCGCAAGGCGCGCGGCAACCTGTGGGTTGATGGCGTCCAGCTCGATCACGCGGTCGCTCCAGAACACGTAGCCCGCTGCGTCCGACCGGTGGAACGCGCCGGGGTTGGCACTGCAGTAGCTGAAGATCACACTGCGTGCGCGGTTCGGGTTCTTGAGGCTGAAGTCCGGGTGCGACATGAGCTGGCGCACGGCGGGCAACACATTGCCGCCACGGTCCGGGGCGCCGGCTTGCAATGCAAACCACTTGTCGATGACCAGCGGCTCGTCCTTGAACATGGCGTGAAAGCGTGCCAGGGCAGGGGCGGCCAGCTCGCTGCCGCTGGCTACCAGGGCGGTCAGGGCGTTGAAGCGGTCCGTCATGTTGCCTGCCACCTTGAAGCGCTGGTAGGCCTTGCCAGGCCACACCACATCGCCTGTCTTCTGCGCGGCAATGCACAGCATGTGGAGCGCCAGGCCGCTGAGCGCGCGGCGGCCGGAGGAGACGGGGTCGGGGCAGTAGCCGCCGGTGTCCTGGTTCTGTTCCCAGACGGTTTCCCAGTCGCCCTGCAGTGCTAGCGCCAGCTCTTCGCGCATGGCTTCGCGCACCGCGTGGATGCGCTGCGGGTCCACCACGTCCAGCTGCTCGGCGATGTAGGTTTCGGAGGGCAGCGTGAGCACCAGCTCCTTGAACGCTGCATCCAGGGCCGGGTTGCGCAGCACGCTGCGCATGGCTTCCACAAACTCTACCGAAAGGATGGCTTGGTCAAATCGGCCGTTAGCGCTAGTTTTATATGCCTCGTTAGCTATTGTATTAATAGCGATTCGCAGTGCCAGGCGCTGGCCTGCTTCCCAGCGGTTGAAGGCGTCGGCGTCGTGCGCCAGCAGGGTGAGCAACTGCGCATCGGTGTAGTCGATGTCCAGCACCACGGGCGCGCTGAAGCCGCGCAGCAGCGAGGGCACGGGTTCGGCATCCAAGTTGGTGAAGGTCAGGGTCTGCGATGCTTCGGTGAGCACCACCACGCGCGAGGTGGCGTGGGTAGCACCGTCTGCAGCGCCTTCGCCCGCAAGGTGCAAGGGCAGGGCGGCACCGGTGGTGGCGTCGATCAGGCCCAGCTCCACTGGGATGACGAAGGGCAGCTTCTCGCTTTGGCCTGGCGTGGCCGCGCAGCTTTGCGACAGGGTGAGTGCATAGCAGCGTGTGGCGGCGTCGTAGCGGCCCGTGGCGCGCACGCGGGGCGTGCCGGCCTGGCTGTACCAGCGCTTGAATTGCCCAAGGTGCTGCGTGAGCGGGCTGCCCGGGTTGGCATCGGCAATGGCCTGCACAAAGTCGTCGCAGGTCACGGCCTGGCCGTCGTGGCGCTCGAAATACAGCTTCATGCCCTTGGCAAAGCCCTCGCGGCCCACCAGGTTGTGCTGCATGCGCACGACCTCGGCACCCTTTTCGTAGATGGTGACGGTGTAGAAGTTGTTGATCTCGACGTAGCTGTCGGGCCGCACCGGGTGGGCCATGGGGCCCGCGTCTTCGGGGAACTGGGCGGTGCGCAGCACGCGCACGTCCTCGATGCGCTTGACGGCGCGGGCGGACGGGCTGCCCGCGAGGTCCATGCTGAATTCCTGGTCGCGGAAGACGGTGAGGCCTTCCTTCAGGCTCAGCTGGAACCAGTCACGGCAGGTGACGCGGTTGCCGGTCCAGTTGTGGAAGTACTCGTGGCCGACCACGCTTTCGATGTTGGCAAAGTCGGTGTCGGTGGCGGTGGATTCGCTGGCCAGAACGTACTTCGTGTTGAAGATGTTCAGGCCCTTGTTCTCCATGGCGCCCATGTTGAAGTCGCTGGTGGCGACGATCATGAAGCGCTCCAGGTCCAGCGGCAGGCCGAAGCGGGCTTCGTCCCAGGCCACGCTGTACATCAGCGAGTTCATGGCATGTTCGGTCTTGCCCAGGTCGCCCGGACGCACGTAGACCTGCAGCAGGTGGTCGGTGCCCGAGCGGCTCTTGATCTTCTGCTCGCGGGCCACCAGCTTGCCCGCTACCAGGGCGAACAGGTAGCAGGGCTTCTTGTGCGGGTCGACCCACTTCGCAAAGTGGCGGCCGTCTTCCAGGTCCCCGCTGTCCACCAGATTGCCGTTGCTCAGCAGCACCGGGTACTGGGCCTTGTCGGCGCGCAGTGTGACGGTGTAGCTGGCCATCACATCGGGCCGGTCCAGGAAGTAGGTGATGCGGCGAAAGCCCTCGGCCTCGCACTGCGTGAAGAAGGTGCCCTGGCTCACGTACAGGCCCATGAGCTGCGTGTTCTTGGCGGGGCAGCAGGTGGTGAAGATCTCCAGCGCGAAAGGCTCGGAGCCTTCAGGCAGGTTCTCCAGCACCAGGCGGGAGCCTTCCATCTTGAACGATGTGCCCTGGCCGTTGACCAGCACGCGCGCCAGGTTCAGGTCGTCACCGTCGAGCTTAAGCGGCTGCGCGGCCACGTCGGGGTTGCGGCGCAGCGTCATGCGGTTGAGCACGCGCGTCTTGGCCGGGTCCAGGTCGAAGGTCAGCTCCACGCTGTCGATCCAGTAGGCGGGGGCGGTGTAGTCCTCGCGGCGGATGGCGATGGCCGGGGCCGCGCCGTCTCCGCTTCCGTCGGCTTTATGCAGTTGCAACATGGATGCTCTCCAGAAAGTCGGTGTTCATGAGTTCGGTGTAGTCGCGCACGGCGGCCAGCACATGGGGCCCGGCCAGTTGCTCGGGCGTGTGGGTGCTGCAGATGGCCACGGCGCGCATGCCCGCGCGGCGGGCGGCCTCGATGCCGAAAGGCGCATCTTCAAAAACGATGCAATGCGCCGGGTCAGCCGCGATGCGGCGTGCGGCTTCGAGAAAGATGGCGGGCTGGGGCTTGCCAGGCAGGCCCTCGTCGCCGCGCACGATCGCTTGCGGCGCGGGCTCCAGGCCGAGGTGGCCCAGGGCGAATTCCACGTTGCCGATGTCGCCGGCCGTGCCCACGGCCACCTTGAGGCCGCGCGCGCGCACCTGAGCTGCAAACTGGCGAAAGCCCGCCACCTCGGCAAAGCGCGGGGCGAATAGCTCGCGGTAGATGGTTTCTTTTTCGTGCGTGAGCGCGTCGGCCTCGTCCTGCGACACAGGGCGGCCCAGCAGTTCCACGATGCACTCGGTGCCATTGCGGCCCGTGGTGCGCGCCATGAGGTCGGGCACGTCGATGTCCATGCCCCGGCGGCGTGCAAACTCGACCCATGCCTGGGCGTGCCAGGGCATGGAGTCGATCATGGTGCCGTCCATGTCGAAGATGATGGCGTCGGTGCGCATCCGCATCGCTCAGACGCCTTGCTTCAACGAAGCTTCGATGAAGGCGTCCAGGTCGCCGTCCAGCACCTTTTGCGTGGCCGAGATTTCGACGTTGGTGCGCAGGTCCTTGATGCGGCTGTTGTCCAGCACATAGCTGCGTATCTGGTGGCCCCAGCCCACATCGGTCTTGGTGTCTTCCAGCTTTTGCTGCTCTTCCATGCGCTTGCGCATTTCGAAGTCGTACAGGCGGCTGCGCAGGCGCTGCCACGCCACGTCGCGGTTGCTGTGCTGGCTGCGGCCGTCCTGGCACTGCACCACGATGCCGGTGGGAATGTGCGTCAGGCGCACGGCCGAGTCGGTCTTGTTGATGTGCTGGCCGCCCGCGCCGGAGGCACGGAAGGTGTCGGTGCGCACGTCGGCCGGGTTGATGTTGATCTCGATGGAGTCGTCGATCTCGGGGTAGACGAACAGCGACGCAAACGAAGTGTGGCGGCCGCCGGAGCTGTCGAACGGGCTCTTGCGCACCAGGCGGTGCACACCGGTTTCGGTGCGCAGCAGGCCGAAGGCGTATTCACCTTCGATCTTGATCGTGGCGCTCTTGATGCCGGCCACGTCGCCCGGGGTTTCTTCTTCGACCGTGGCCTTGAAGCCCTTGCGCTCGGCGTACTTGAGGTACTGGCGCAGCAGCATGCTGGCCCAGTCGCAGGCCTCGGTACCACCAGCGCCGGCCTGGATGTCCACAAAGCAGTTGAGCGGGTCGGCCTCATTGCGGAACATGCGGCGGAACTCCAGCTCCTCGATCAGCGGCTTGAGCTTGGCGGCCTCGGCCTCGATGGTGATGAGGCCGGCCTCGTCGCCTTCCTCCTTGCTCATCTCGTACAGCTCGGCGTTGTCGGCCAGCTCACGGGTGAGCTTGTCGAGCGTCACCACCACGCTGGAGAGCGACTTCTGTTCCTTGCCCAGCTCCTGGGCCTTCTTGGGGTCGTTCCAGACCGCGGGGTCTTCCAGCGATGCGTTTACCGTGCGCAGGCGTTCGAACTTGGCATCGAAGTCAAAGATACCTCCGTAACTCAGTGGTGCGCTGAGCCAGGTCTTCGAGGGTGGTGCCGATGAGGTTGATGCGTTCTGCGTCCATGATTCTTGTCCTGCGTGTTCTGTGGAATAACCCGCGATTTTCTCATGGGAAGGATAAGAGCCTGTTCAAAGTCTTTTTGGAGTCTCACAAGTCCCTTGCCGGGATGGGATGCAAGGCGCGGTGCGCCGTGGATAGCTCGGCTATCCACAAGCGCCGCTACGCAGCAAACCGCCCGGCAAGGTACTTGCCCGAAGGGTTGGAGCGAAATCGGGCGATTGGACGCCCCGGCTGCTTGCATGGGCACGAGCCCATGCGGCGCATCCGAAGCATCCAATCATCCCGATTGCACTCAAATGCGATCTCCAAAAAGACTTTGAACAGGCTCTAAGTGCCCCGGCAATGCCCTTTGCGCGGGGCGATCGCTGCAGCGGCGCGTGGAGCCCGGCGGGCAATCTGCCGGGTGAATATCAAAAATGATAGCTACTCAGGCAATATGCACTAGCGCTTGGAGGCGCTAGGGCGTCAAATTGCCTCAGGCAGCATCCAAAAACGCTTCGATCAGCTGCGCTACCTGCTCGGGCTGGTCGTGGTGCAGCATGTGGCCTGCGTCTTGCACGACGGCCGTGCTGCAGGTGCGCACATGGGTCAGGCGCTGGTGATATTCGTCCAGGGTGTACCGGCCGTTCCACCACTGGCCCAGGCTGTCGCCACTGGCCTCGATGGCCAGCACGGGTGCGGTAATGCGTTCGTAGATCGCCAGGGCCTCGTCCGCGCGGTACAGCTGCGCGCTGGTGATCTTGTGGGCGGGGTCGCCCAGGATTTCCCACTGCCCCTGCGCGTTGGGCCGTGCCCAGTGCTGGGCCAGCCATTGGGCCTTGTCTTCGGACAGGCGGGGGTTGGTCTTCATCAGGCGGCGGGCCACGCCGTCAGCGCTGTCATAGGTCTTGAGTTCCTTGGTGCCCTGGTGCAGCTGCTTGATCTCGTCGATCCATTGCGCGTAGCGCGTGGGCGCCTGCGCGGGGCGTGTGGCGGGCAGGCCGAAGCCTTCCAGGTTGACGAGCTTGCGCACCCGCTCGGGCCGCACGCCGCCATACATCATGGCCACGTTGCCGCCCATGCTGTGGCCCACCAGGTCGATGGCTTCGCCGGGCGCGTATTGGTCCAGCAGCAGGTCCAGGTCGGCCAGGTAGTCTGCAAACACATAGTGGTCCACCGGTGCGCCGGTGGTCAGGCCGAAGCCGCGCCAGTCCGGCGCGATGATGCGGCGTGGTTGGCGCAGCGCATCCACCGTGAACTGGTAAGAGGCACTGACGTCCATCCAGCCGTGCAGGAGCACCAGCGTGGGCAGGTCGCTTTGCTCTGGGCCCCAGTGGCGGACGTGGTAGTTGAGGTGCCGCAGCGCCAGTGTGCTGCTGCGCGAAGGGGTGAGGACTTGGTACATGCTGTGCCAATGTTACGTTGCCGCCGCTCTGGAGGGGCGCCCTGCGGTGTCACCAAGGAGTCCGGCGCCCGGCAGGTTTTGGCGATCGCTTGTACCATCGCCAGCCGGGCCGCAGCAGGCCCTGTTTCCTTTTCCACCATCTGGAGCCTTCACCGCATGAACACCGTCCGCTTGGGTCAGAGTGACCTGCTTGTCACCCCCATTTGCCTGGGCACCATGACCTTCGGCGAGCAGGTCAATGAGGCCGACTCGCATGCCATCCTGAGCCAGTCGCTTGCGCGCGGCGTGAACTTCATCGACACGGCCGAGATGTACGCCGTGCCCGCCCGGGCCGAGACCTTTGGCGCGACTGAAACCATCATCGGCAACTGGTTTGCCAAGAACCCCGGCGCGCGCCAGAAGCTGGTGGTGGCCACCAAGGTGGCGGGCCCATCGCGCGGCATGCCCTGGGTGCGCGAGGGCAAGGGCATGACGGCGGCCGATATCGTGGCGTCGTGCGAAGGCAGCCTGCGCCGCCTGCAGACTGATGTGATCGATCTCTACCAGATCCACTGGCCCGAGCGCCATGTGCCTGCGTTCGGCAACCTGTATTACGACCCCGCCAAGGAAACGTCGCAAACCCCCATCCGAGAGCAGCTGGAAGCGCTGGCCGGGCTGGTGAAGGCCGGCAAGGTGCGCTACATCGGCCTGTCGAACGAAACCCCCTACGGCGTGCACGAATTCGTGCGCCTGGCCGAGCAGCACGGCCTGCCGCGTGTCGCCACCGTGCAGAACCCGTACTGCCTGATCAACCGCACCTGGGAAAACGGGCTGGATGAAACCTGCCACCGCCTGGATGTGTCGCTGCTGGCCTATTCGCCCCTGGGCTTTGGCCTGCTGACGGGCAAGTATGACGAAAGCGGCATCACCGGCCCCAACGCTCCGCAGGGCGCGCGCATTGCATCGTATGAATCCGTGCGCAAACAGCGCTGGGGCCGCCCCGAGGCGCTGGAGGCATCGCGCCGCTACAACGCGCTGGCCCGCGCCAACGGCATGACGCCCACGCAGATGGCGCTGGCGTTCTGCTACACCAAGTGGCAAGTGGCCAGCACCATCATCGGCGTGACGTCGGTGGCGCAGCTGGAGGAAGACCTGAACGCCTGGGGCACCACGCTGTCGCCCGAGGTACTGAAGGCCATCGACGCGATCCGCTGGGAGCTGCGCGACCCGGCGCTGTGAGCGGGCAGGGCGTGGCCCTGTGACTCTGCAGGAGAAAAACAAAGGGGCCCAGCAGGGCCCCTTTGTTTATTGACGAATCGTCGGGCACAGCCGTCAGGCCGTCGCCTCTTGCCGGGCGGTGCGTCCTTCCGTCCACGGCGTTCCTTGGGGCTCGCCCAGGTCCCAGAACAACCCGGCCATCACCGCCAAACCTTCGCGGGCCACGGGTGCCAGCAAATGCTCGTTGGGTGCATGTTGGGCGCAGGCAGGGTACGAGTGGGGCACCCACAGCGTGGGCAGGCCCAGCTGGTCGGCAAAGATGTCGTTGGGCAGCGAGCCTGCCAGGTTGGGCAGCAGCGTGGCGGGCTGGCCGGCGCTGGCCTGCAGCGAGGCCATCGTCCAGTCCACCCAGGGGTTGTGCAGATCGAGCCGCGTGGCGCCGCAGTGCATGCCCATGGTGATTTCGACTTGGTTGAAGCCATGCGCGTCCAGGTGCTCGCGCAGCGTGGCCTGCACGTTCTGCCAATCGGTGCCCACCACAAAGCGCAGCTGGCAATGCGCTACGGCCTGTGCAGGGATGGCATTGATGGGCCGCTGCGCGTTGCCCGCGCCCAGCGCCAGCAGTTCCAGCGTGTTCCAGCCCACCAGTTGCTCGGCGGGGGTGAGGCCGGGCTCGCCCCAGCCGGGGGTGAGCGCGGGGTCATCGGCTCCGGTGCCAATCACCACGTCCTGGAGGGCAGTGCGCAGCTTGTCGGGCACCGCAGGCGGCAGCAGGCCTTTGACCAGGATGCGGCCCTTCGCGTCCACCAGCGTGGCCAGAGCGTGCGTGAGTACCGTGGCCGGGTTGGCCAGTACGCCGCCCCAGTTGCCCGAGTGATACGCCTTGTCGCGGCTGCGCACAGCGAGCGAGAAATTGATCGCACCGCGCGACCCCAGAAAGAGGGTGGGGTGGCCCGCATTCACACGCGGGCCGTCGCTGGCCACGAACAGGTCGGCTTTCAATGCATCGCGGTGTTGCTCGCAGAAGGCGGCCAGGCCAGGTGAACCCGCTTCTTCACCCATCTCCATGAGCAGCGTCACGTTGTAGCCCAGACGGCCGCCCCGGGCCTCGATGGTGTGGGCCAGTGCGGCCAGGCTCACGGTGTGCTGGCCTTTGTTATCGGCCGTGCCCCGGCCGTACCAGCGCTCGCCTTCTATGGTCAGCTCCCAGGGCGAAAGGCCCTCGCGCCATTGCGTGTCCTGCCCGTTGACCACGTCGCCGTGGCCGTAGGTGAGCACGGTGGGCAGCGCAGGGTCTTCCACACGGCGTGCCACCAAAAAGGGGCCGCCTTGCGGCGAGGGGTTGTCGAGCACCTCGCACTCAAAACCCAGAGGCGTGAGCCAGGGCACCATTTCGTCGGTGAGGTAGGCGCGCAGTTCGGGCGGCACCTTGCCGGTGTCGCTTTCGGTGCGCCAGGCCACCCGGCGGCGCAGGTCGGTGGCAAAGCGGCCCTCGTCAAAGTAGCGCTGGACGTCTTGAATGAGTTGTTGGCGGTTCATCGTGCAGCTCCAGTTCCGGTGTTCGTCAATCCACCACGATCTTGGCGCGGTGGGCCAGCGCGCGGTAGCGGCCGATTTCGTCATCGATCATGGCGCGCGTGGCCACGGGGCCCAGGTGCACGGGTTCCATGCCCTGGGTGCGCATCTGTTCCTGCAGGCCACTGTCGCGGGTGACGGCTTCCACCTCGGTCACCAGCTTGCGGATGACGGATGGTGGCGTCTTGGCGGGGGCGGCGATGGCGTACCACGCGTCGAACACGGCGTCGGGCAGCTTGAGTTCCTCCACCGTGGGCACCCCCGGCAGCATGCTGGAGCGCGACTTGCCTGCAATGGCCAGGGCGCGCAGCTTGCCGGCCTTCACCTGCGGCGCCGCAGCGGCCACGGTGTCGATGCCCAACTGGATTTCACCGCCCATGAGGGCGATCAGCGACTGGCTGCTGCCCCGGTAAGGCACGTCTTGCAGCTGGATGCCCGCAGCCTGCTCCAGCAGTGCGCCTGCCAGGTGCGGGCCGGAGCCCGAGCCGAAGGTGGCGTAGTGGATGCTCTTGGGCTTGGCTTTGGCGGCTGCGATCAGCGCATTCAGGTCTTTGTACGGCGCGCTGGCGCTGACGACCAGCACCAGCGGCGCCCGGGCCACGGTGGCCACGGGCACGAGGTCCTTGGCCGGGTCGTAGGGCAGCTTGCTGCGCAGTGCCGGGTTGACCGTGTAGCTGGTGGAGCCCGAGACCAGCAGTGTGTAGCCGTCCGGATCGGCGCGCACCACGGTTTCGGTGCCGATGATGGTAGAGGCGCCCGGCTTGTTGTCGATCACCACCGCCGTGCCCAGGCGGCCAGCCAGCTTCTGTGCCAGCGCGCGCGCCACCACGTCGGTGCCGCCGCCGGGCGGGAAGGGCACCACCATGCGCACCGGACGCTGGGGCCAGGCATCGGCAGGAGGGGTAGTCTGGGCCGAGGCCAGGCTGGCGTGGCCGGCAAACACTGCCAGGGTGGCAGACAGGAAAGTGGCTCGAACAAGGCGTTTCATGCGGACTCCGGTGGTAGGGCCCCGGCAGCGGGCGCGTGGCTCCATGAGGCCAAGCGGCGCACGTGCCAGGGCATGGGTGAATTGGAGCCTCAAGCCATGCAAGATGGATGCTGGTTTACCATTGCTTTGAATAGAGATTTGGCAACTGACCGTTGCCTTTTTGTGATTCAAACAACCATGGCCATTTCACTGCTCAGCCTGCCCTTGCGTTACTTTCTGGAGGTGGCGCGCACCGGCTCCGTCAACCAGGCGGCGCAGCGCCTGCATGTGGCTGCGTCGGCCGTGAGCCGCCAGCTGGGCAAGCTGGAAGACAGCCTGGGCGTGGTGCTGTTCGAGCGCCAGGCCCGGGGCATGACGCTGACCGAGGCAGGCACCCGGCTGCTGGCCCACGCCAGCGCGCACGACGCGCAGGCGCTGGAGCTGGTCGAGCAATTGCAGGATCTGTCTGCCCAAGGTGCCCTGCGGGTGCGGCTGGCGTGTACCGAAGGGTTTGCGGCAGCGTTCATGCCGCTGGTCATGGCGGGGTTTCGGCAGGCGCACCCGCAGGTGCAGTTGCAGTTGCAGGTGGCCGTGCCGCAAGAGGTGTCGGCCCTGGTGCTGCGCGGCGAGGCGGATCTGGCGCTGAAGTACAGCACGGCACCCGAGAAGGGCCTGCAGGTGCTGCACTCGGCCATCGCACCCATTTACGCTGTCATGCCCGCGCAGCACCCGCTGGCGCGCCAGCGCAGCGTGAGCGTGGCCGATGTGGTGCGCTACCCGCTGCTGCTGGGCGCCGCCAACACCACAGGGCGGCAGCTGTTTGACCTGAGCTGTGCGGTGCAGGGGCTGCGCTATGTGCCCGCCGTGGAGAGCAATTTCTCATCGGCCCTGCTGCCGCTGCTGAGCGGGCAGGACGTGGTGCTGGCCAGCTACCTCACGGCGGCGCGCTGGGTGGAGGCGGGCCTGCTGGCCGCCCGGCCTTTTGACGAGGCGCAGCTGCAGCAGCGCCGCCTGCAGGTCTTGGCGGCCGAGGGGCGCAGTCAGTCCACATTGGTGCGGCAGTTCACGCAGGCACTGGTGGTCGCCATTGAGGAATACGGCAAACGCAAGGTGGGGCGACGCCGCAAGGCCGCTGCAGCGCCTGCCACGGTGTTCTGACACGTCGCTGCAGGATTCAACGCGCTCACATTTGGATACGGATACCATCAGTGCCCTATCCGCACCACACCATGGCCAAGAAAGAACACGTTTCCGAGACCCAAGCCACCCAGCTGCTCAAGGCGAACAAGGTGGCTTTCACCGAACACCCGTATGAGTACCTGGAGCACGGCGGTGCCATGCACAGCGCCGAGGTGCTGGGTCTGGACCCCTACACCGTGGTCAAGACCCTTGTCATGCAAGACCAGGACGCCAAGCCACTGCTGGTGCTGATGCACGGCAACCGCAAGGTTTCGACCAAGAACCTCGCGCGCCAGATCGGAGCCAAGTCGGTCGAGCCCTGCGCGCCCGAGGTGGCCAACCGGCACAGCGGCTACCTGGTGGGCGGCACGTCCCCGTTCGGCACGCGGCGCACCATGCCTGTCTACATCGAAGAAACCATCCTCGCGCTGCCCCGCATTGCCATCAATGGCGGGCGCCGGGGCTTTCTGGTGCAGTTGGACCCGCAGGTGTGCGTGCAGCTGCTGGGCGCCAAGCCGGTGCAGTGCGCGCTGGCAGAATAGGCCGCCGTGCGATTCAGCCCGTCAGAAGGCTGACCCAATGATTTCCAAGGAGTTGCTTTGACCGCCGTCTATCCCGTTCTTGCCACTGTGGCCGCCTACCTGCTGGGCTCGCTGTCGTTTGCCGTCATCGTGACGCGTGTCATGGGCCTGAGCGATCCGCGCACCTATGGCAGCAAGAACCCCGGCGCCACCAATGTGCTGCGCTCGGGCAGCAAGGCGGCGGCCATCGTGACCCTGCTGCTGGACGCGATGAAGGGCTGGCTACCGGTGGCGCTGGTGATGTGGTTTGGCCACCCCTATGGGCTGGAGGACGGCACCGTGGCGCTGGTGGGTCTGGCTGCTTTCCTGGGGCACCTGTGGCCGGTCTTCTTCCGGTTTCAGGGCGGCAAGGGCGTGGCGACGGCGCTGGGCGTGCTGGTGGGCATCAGCGGCTGGCTGGGCCTGGCCACGGCGGCCACCTGGCTCATCATTGCGTTTTTCTTCCGCTACTCGTCGCTGGCCTCGCTGGTGGCCGCTGCGTTTGCCCCGGTGTACTACCTGATGGTGGACGGCGTGGTCTGGTATGCCGAGGGCACGATTGCAGCCTCGATCGTGGTCATGGCGCTGTTGCTGGCCTGGCGCCACCGCGAAAATATCCAGCGCCTGATTGCGGGCACGGAATCTCGCCTGGGCAGCAAGAAGGCGAAACCTGCCGAGGGTGAAGAGAGCGCCAAGGCAAAGCCGAAAGCAAAGCCCAAGGCCAAACACTGATGTAGCCACGCGCCCGGTTTGGGCGCGTGCCCTGCGTCAGAGCGCGCCGGGCGCCGTCACTAGCCCGCGCAGCCCCGCGCTGTGCTGCGCGGCATACAGTCCCAGCCGCACCATGGTACGGTGGTTCAGCTCCAGGCTCACGGCGGACCGGGCCAAGGCCGACTGGATGCGGGGCTTGCCGCTGGCGGTCTGGTACAGGCTGGGCTGGCTGCGGTGGTTGCCGGTGTTGTCCAGCAGACTGGCCACCAGCGGGTGGTTGGCCTTGTCGCTGCGGCGCAGCACGATGGCGGTTTCGCCGTTGTCCAGCTTGACGAAGGTGCCCGGGGGGCACAGGCCGATGGAGCGCACCAGCGTGTAGCTCACCTCGTCGCGCTGGTCCACCTCTTGTCCCACGATGGCGCGCACCGAGTCGGTGGCGCTGCGCCCGGCGCGGGATTTGCGCGGGCTGATCATGGCGGCATACCGGTCAATGGTGCCGAGGACGCGGGTGAGCCGGTCGATTGGCTCCTGTTGGGCCAGGGGGACGCGCTCTGCAATACTGGCATGGTGTTGCCCCACCACGTCCAGCCAGAGTTGATCGTTGATGAACAGGCGCTCCAGGAGCAGCATGCTGTCTTCGGGGTGGCTCTTGATGGCCTCCTGCTGCTCGGCCGTGGGGCGTTCGCGCTGCACGGCCAGTTCGTCCTGCAGGGCCGTCATGCCAATGTTCATGGTGAGCGCAGCCCGCACCAGGCTGTCCCGCTCGCGCGGCGGCAGCTTGAGCTCCAGCGCCATGATGTGGCACAGCGTGCCACACACCAGCGCGTGCGATGCGCTGTAGCCCACGGTGGATGTGGACGCGTGCTGGAACATCAGGTACAGCGCCGCGTCGATGTCATGCGCCACCAGGTCCTGCAGCCAGGCATCGAACTGCCGCACCTTGCCCGGAAAGTCCTGCACCTGCAGCGGCCGGCTCAGCAGCACCGACAGGGCTGACTCCAGATCGGACCAGAGGCTGAGCAGGTCTTCGTACTCCCCTTCGGAGTGCGCGTGGGTGGAGGATGGGTGTGCAGACATGGCGGGTGTACCGGCGTCAGTGGCGCTTTTCCAGCACCATCTGGTCGTTGGTGCGGGTCATCTGGAACTCGTTCAGAAAGCTGTTGCCCAGGAGCACATAGGGCATGGGCTGCGAGGTGATGATCGCCTCCACCCCAAAAACCTCCACGTCGCCGATGCGGATGGAGTCGAGCTTCATGCGCCAGCCCTGGGCGACACCATTGGCGGTGTTCACGCGCACCGGTTGGCCGCTTTGGTAGTTCAGGCCCATGCGCTCCGCATCGGGCCGCCCGATGGCCACGGTGGAAGCACCGGTGTCCACCATGTACTGCATGACCTGACCGTTGATCGTGCCGCTGTTCACAAAATGCCCGCGGCCGTCGGCCACCAGCTGAATGCGCTTGCCGCTGCCACTGCGCCCGCCCACGCTCACGGGTGCCTCGCCCAGCCGCAGCGTGCGCCGCGCGCCCTGGATCTCGACAGTGGCCTCGTCCTTGGCGACAGCGATGACTTTCACCCCCTGGAACTCGTCCCCCGCGCCCACCGCCTTGGGCGGGCTGGCGTTCACCACAAGCAGTGCCTTGCTGCCCAGCACACCCGCCAGCGCCACGGCCTGCGCATGCGCCCATGCGGGGGCCAGCAGCAACCCGATGCACAGGGCGACGAGGCGCTGATAACGGCGCAGCCCCTGCGAGAGCGGGGGAAAGGCCCGCACGGCCTCAGGGGGGTGTCGCTTCATATCAGTCGCGGAAGTTGTCGAACGACAGCGGTACGTCCGTCACGTCCTTGCGGATCAGGGCCATGGCGGCCTGCAGGTCGTCGCGCTTGGCGCCAGTCACGCGCACCTTGTCTTCCTGAATGGCGCCTTGCACCTTGAGCTTGCTCTCTTTGAGCAGCTTCTGGATCTTCTTGGCCAGCTCGCTCTCGATGCCGTTGCGTACCTTGATGACCTGCTTGACCTTGTCGCCGCCCATTTTCTGCACGTCGCCCATGTCCAGAAAACGCACGTCCACATTGCGTTTGGTGAGCTTGTTGCGCAGCACGTCTTCGATCTGGGTGAGCTGAAAATCGGCGTCGCCGATCAGCGTGATGTCCTTGTCCTTGATCTCGATGCTGGCGGCAGTGCCCTTGAAGTCGAAGCGGGTGGCGATTTCTTTCGCGGTGTTCTCGACGGCGTTCTTCACTTCAACCAGGTTGGCTTCGCAGACGGTGTCAAAAGATGGCATGGTGGGTCTCAATCAATCTCGGGAAACAAAGGTGGCTCACAGGCCGCCGGCGGGGGCGGGTGCGACAATCGGGCCAATGGTAGTCGAGAAAAACGCCCCTTTACAGCCCTGCAACACCTTCGGCATTGCCGCACGCGCCCAGACCCTGGTGCGTGTGTGTTCAGTGGATGACCTGCTGGCTGTGCTGGCCGACCCGGAACTGGCACCCGCACCGAAGTTTGTGCTGGGCGGGGGCAGCAACATCATCCTGACGGGCGATGTGAAGCCCGTCGTGCTCAAGATGGAAATCAAGGGCCTGCGCCTGGTCGAGGAAACGCCCAAGGCCTGGATCGTGGAAGCGGGTGCTGGCGAGGTCTGGCACGACGCCGTGGCCTGGACGTTGGCCCATGGCTATCCCGGCCTGGAGAACCTGGCCCTGATCCCGGGCACCGTCGGGGCGTCGCCCGTCCAGAACATTGGTGCTTACGGCGTGGAGTTGCAGGACCGTTTCGAGTCGCTCGACGCCATCGATCTGGCCACCGGCCAGTCGTTCAGCCTGGATGCCGCGCAATGCGGCTTCGGTTATCGCGATTCGGTCTTCAAGCACGCGCCTTCGGAGGCGCAGGGCGGCAGCGGGCTGCCACGCGGCATGGGGCTGGCCGGCCGGGCGGTGATCACCCACGTGCGCTTTCGTCTGCCCAAACCCTGGAAGCCGGTGCTGGGCTACCTGGACCTGGAGCGCCGCCGCGCCGAGGCGGGGGTGGAGCACCCCAGTGCCGAGCAGATTTTTGACTGGATCTGCGACATTCGCCGCGCCAAGCTGCCCGACCCTGCCGTGGTGGGCAACGCCGGTAGCTTCTTCAAGAACCCTACGGTGTCGCCCGACCAGTGCGCCGACATCATCGCCCGCGAGCCCAAGATCGTGCACTACCCCATGCCGGACGGCAGCATCAAGCTGGCGGCGGGCTGGCTGATCGATGCCTGTGGCTGGAAGGGCAAATCCATCGGCAAGGCTGGGGTGTACGAAAAGCAGGCCCTGGTTCTGGTCAACCGGGGGCGGGGGGCGGAGAGTGTGACGGGGGGCGAGGTGATGACCCTGGCCAAGGCCATCCAGACCAGCGTGTACGAGCGCTTTGGCATCCGGTTGGAGCCCGAGCCGGTGGTGGTGTAGCGCGCGAAGTGTTTTGCGGCCCCTGTGCCTCAGGCATGCATGTATAGCGCCTGCTCCGATGCGGCAATGAAAAAGCCACCCCAGGGGTGGCTTTACTCATTGATTGATAGCTGCTCAGGCATATTGCACTATCGCTACCAGTCATTTTCATCCCAAAGGAACTGCCAAGGTGCTCCCGGCGGCACCCGGGAGGTTTCTGACAGCTGAGGGCTTCTTCAGGGCTTACTTGCGGTCGTTTTCCAGCTGGGCCAGGGCGGCATTGCCTCCCAGCGACAGCAGTCCAGCGCGCGAGTACACGCCCAGTTTGTCGCGCGTGTCCACGATGTCCAGGTTGCGCATGGTCAGCTGGCCGATGCGGTCCAGCGGGCTGAACGGCGCGTCCTCCACCTTTTCCATCGACAGGCGTTCGGGCGCGTAGGTCAGGTTGGGCGACTCGGTGTTGAGGATGGAATAGTCGTTGCCGCGGCGCAGCTCCAGCGTCACGGTGCCGGTCACGGCGCGCGCCACCCAGCGCTGGGCGGTTTCGCGCAACATGATGGCTTGCGGGTCGAACCAGCGGCCCTGGTACAGCAGGCGGCCGAGCTTGAGGCCGTTCACGCGGTACTGCTCGATGGTGTCTTCGTTGTGGATACCACTCACCAGGCGCTCGTAGGCAATGTGCAGCAGCGCCAGGCCCGGGGCCTCGTAGATGCCGCGGCTCTTGGCTTCGATGATGCGGTTCTCGATCTGGTCGCACATGCCCAGACCATGGCGGCCGCCAATGCGGTTGGCCTCCAGGAACAGCTCTACCGGGTCGTTGAACTCGATGCCATTCAGGGCCACGGGCTGGCCTTCTTCGAAGCGCACCGAGACTTCCTCGGCCTTGACGACCACGTCATCCTTCCAGAAGGCGACGCCCATGATGGGGTTCACGATGCGGATGCCGCTGTTGAGGAACTCCAGGTCTTTCGCCTCGTGCGTGGCGCCCAGCATGTTGCTGTCGGTGCTGTAGGCCTTTTCGGCGCTCATCTTGTAGCCGAAGCCTTCCTTCGTCATGAAGGCGGACATTTCGGCGCGGCCACCCAGTTCGTCGATGAACAGCTGGTCGAGCCAAGGCTTGTAGATCTTGAGGGACGGGTTGGTCAGCAGGCCGTAGCGGTAGAAGCGCTCGATGTCGTTGCCCTTGAAGGTCGAGCCGTCGCCCCAGATGTTGACATCGTCTTCCTTCATCGCGGCCACCAGCATGGTGCCGGTCACGGCGCGGCCCAGGGGCGTGGTGTTGAAGTAGGTGGCACCGGCGGTGCGCACGTGGAAAGCGCCGGCCTGCAGCGCGGCGATGCCTTCGTGGGCGAGCTGCGTGCGGCAGTCGATCAGGCGGGCCTTCTCGGCGCCGTATTCCATGGCCTTGCGCGGAATCGCGTCGTAGTCGGGCTCGTCGGGCTGGCCCAGGTTGGCCGTGTAGGCGTAGGGCAGGGCGCCCTTGTTCTTCATCCAGCGCAGCGCGGCGCTGGTGTCCAGGCCGCCGGAAAACGCGATGCCGACCTTCTGGCCGAGGGGGAGGTTCTGGAGGATGGTTGCCATGGAGTTTTCTTCAAAAATGATAGCTGCCAGCGCATTGTGGACTAGCGCCAGAGGCCAAAATCAATCAAATTTCAGCTCGAACATCTCAGCCGAAATGGCAGATGTAGTGATAGGCCTCGGTCACGCGGATGTCGAACTTGGAGTTGCCGGGCACGCTGAACTTCTCGCCTGCGGACGATTTCACCCATGCATCGGCGCCTGCCAGCTTGTATTCGCACGAGCCTGCCACGCATTCCATGATTTCAGGCGCGCCGGTGTTGAACGTAAGCGTTGCGGGCAGCACCACGCCCACCGATTTCTTCGTGCCGTCCGGGAAGGTGATGCCGTGGCTCACGCACTTGCCGTCAAAGTACACATTGGCCTGGGTGGTGACGGACACGCCGTCGATTTTTTCGGTGGTCATGGATGCGCGGGTAGGAATGGAGGAAACCCGCGATTTTAGGGCAGGGTGCTGACGCCCCGGACGGAGCGCTGCCACGAAATCCGCGCACTTGATCGCACGCACCAAGAAAAAGAGCCCCGGAGGGCTCTTTGTTCACTGGGCTGCGCAGCTTGGCTGCCTGCGCTCAACGCCAGTAGGGGTTGCGGTGGTGCGGGTAGTAGGGGCGACCGCTGTCGTAGCCATACTCAATCACCGTCACCGGAGGCGTCACATAGGTGGGGGGCGCCTGGTACACCGGCTGCACAGGGTAGGTGGAGGTCACCACCCCCGGCTGGCTGTACACGCCCTGGGCGGCATACGGGTCGGGCTGTGTGGAATAGGTCTGGCCAGCGGGCTGCACGTTCACGGGGATCCAGCGGCCTGGATCGTTCTGGGTGCGCGTGGTGTACTGGCGGCCAGCGTATTCATACACCACGTTGTAGCCCACGGTGCGGTTTTCGTAGTAGGTCTCGGTGGTGCAGCGCTGCACATTTTGGTATTGCGGCTGACCATTGCCCTCGATCTGGTTACCCACCACGGCGCCTCCCAGCACCCCAATGGCGGTGGCCGCGGCGCGGCCGCTGCCCTTGCCGATGGTGTTGCCCACTGCGCCCCCGGCAATGGCACCTATCACTGCACCGGCACCCGTCGTGCGGTTCCCGCTGTAGACGGTTTCGTTGCCACACACCTGCTGCGGAACGCCGACCTGCTGAATGATGGGCGTGGCAGACAGCACACGGCCTTGTTCCTGAGCGCTGGCCGCAACAGCGACGGCAGCCAGGGCAGAAAAAATCACAATCTTTTTCATGGAGAAACTCCTTTCGGGTCGGTACATAACGCACCAGACTGAAGAAAAGTTTAGGCCCGCAAGGTCAATTCGGGGCCCGGGCGCCGTAAATCTGCGTAAAGATTTGTGCGATTTTCCCGCGTTACTCGTCCGAAGTCAGCCTTTGGGTGCGCGATTGGGCCCGGCGGGCCACTGGTCCGGCACAAATCCGACCGTGACATGCAGGCCTTGGGCGTCCTGCCACTGCACCACGGGGCGCTTGATCACGCTGGGTTGTTGCTGCACCAATGCGCTGGCGCTCGCGTCGTCCTGCACCGATGTCTGGGTGGCTGCGTCCAGCTTGCGCCAAGTGGTCCCCTGGCGATTGACCAGCTTTTGCCAGCCGACCGCTTTCAGCCAGCCAGGGAGCAGGTCGGCGGGAACACCCTGCTTCTTGAAGTCATGAAACTGGATATCCAGTCCTTGTTCGGCAAACCAGGCGCGGGATTTTTTGACGGTATCGCAGTTGGGGATGCCGTAGACGGTGATGACGGTGTTCATGCCGCGCATCATCCTCGAAATTGCCGGGGTGAATGCGGGCTCGGCGACAATCCCGGGCTGTATGCAAACCAAACCCCACACCCTGGAAGGCTGGCTGCGCCACTGCGAGCAGCTGCACCCCCGCAACATCGACATGGGCCTGGACCGGGTCGCGGAAGTCGCCCGCCGCATGGCACTGCGGTTAGAGTGCCCGGTGATCACGGTGGCGGGCACCAACGGAAAAGGATCGACCTGCGCCATGCTGGAAGCGGTGGCGCTGCAGGCAGGTTATCGCACCGGCGTGTACACCTCACCGCATCTGGTGCACTTTGAAGAGCGCTGCCGGGTGCATGGAGAGATCGTCTCGGCGCCCGATCTGGTGCCGCATTTTGAGGCAGTGGAGGCCGCCAGAATCCAGAACGGCAATGAGGTCTCGCTCACGTATTTTGAGTTCACCACCCTGGCCATCCTGCGGTTGATGAGCCATGCGTTGCTGGATGTGGCGATTCTCGAAGTCGGCCTCGGAGGACGCCTGGATGCCACGAACGTGATCGACACCGACTGCGCCATCATCACCAGCATCGACATCGACCACACAGAGTTTCTGGGCCCGGACCGCGAGAGCATTGGCCGCGAAAAGGCAGGCATCATGCGCACGGGGCGCCCAGCCATCGTGAGTGACCCCATGGCCCCGCAGAGCGTGGTGGACCACGCGAGGGAGATCGGCGCCGATTTGTGGAGTTTTGGGCGCGATTTCAATTTCTCGGGCGACAAGCAGCAGTGGAACTGGGCTGGCCGGGGGCGGCGCTATGCCGGACTTGCCTACCCATCGTTGCGGGGGGCCAACCAGCTGGTGAACGCCTCGGGCGTGCTGGCGGCTTTTGAGGCATTGCGTGAGCGGCTGCCCGTGACTGCCCAGGCTGTGCGCAACGGCATGGCCATGGTGGAGTTGCCGGGGCGCTTCCAGATCGTGCCGGGGCAACCGACCCTGGTGCTGGACGTGGCCCACAACCCGCACTCCGTGGCAGCGCTCACGGCCAATCTGGATGCAATGGGGTTCTTTCCCACCACCCACGCGGTGTTTGGCGCGATGGCGGACAAGGACCTGGCGCCCATGTTGGCCAAGGTCGGGCCTTTGGTGGACCGCTGGTATTTCACCGACCTTCCCACGCCGCGCGCTGAGTCGGCTGCCGTGTTGCAGCAGAAGTGGAATGCTGTGCACATGGTGGCGGGCGGTCGCCGAGACGTCACCTCCAGCTTGCATGCCGACCCGCTGCAGGCCCTGCAGGCGGCGGTGGCCGCCGCAGACCCCGCTGATAGAATCGTGGTCTTTGGCTCGTTCTATACGGTGGGTGGAGTGTTGATCAACGGAACACCCCGCTTGCACGCCAAACATCTGGGCGCCTGAGCGCCTCACGAGTCCTTAGTCCATGGCATTTTTCAAGTTCCGGTGGCCCGGTCAGGGTGAGCAGCAACAGGCTGAAAAGCCGTCCAAGCGCTCGCGCACACCCCAGGCTGAGAGCATCGAAGTGATGCGCCGCCGCGCCCGGCACCGTTTGATCGGCGCTGCCGTGCTGGTGCTGGTGGGGGTCATTGGGTTTCCTCTGCTGTTTGATACCCAGCCACGGCCCATCCCCGTGGACATTCCCATCGAAATCCCGGACCGCAACAAGGTAGCGCCCCTGGTGGTGCCCGCGCCGGTGGCCGATGCACCCGCTGCCAAGCCCGCAGCTCCAGCCACGCCAGAGCCTGCCCCGACGGCAGCAGTGCAGCGGCCTGCGCCTTCGCGCACTGCCGCTGCCAATGGCCTGGCGGACGGTGAGGAGCTGGTGCCAAGTGCTCGCCCGGCTCCCGCCAAACCCACTCCTGCACCGGCAGCCGCACCTGCAGCCGCCAAGCCCGAGGTGAAACACGAAGCCAAGCCGCCTGCGGCGCCCGCACCTTCTCCGGCCCCAGAGCCCAAGCCTGCACGGGCTGATGATTCGGCGCGTGCCCGTGCCCTGCTGGAAGGCCGCAGCACCGAGGCGCCCGCCGCTGCCGGTGCCGAGGAGGCGCGCTTCATTGTTCAGGTGGGTGCCTTCGCCGATGCCGAAAAGGCCCGCGAGGCGCGTACCAAGGTGGAGCGGGCTGGTCTCAAGACCTACACACAGGTGGTGGACACGAAGGACGGGAAGCGCACCCGTGTGCGCGTGGGCCCGTTCACTAATCGGGCAGAGGCAGACAAGGCGGCGGCGCGCATCAAGGCGCTGGACTTGTCTGCTTCAGTGCTCACCCTGTAAACGTTAGTCGGACTGCCATTTGTCCATGGCCGCGCTGGATTGGGTATTCGTGGCCGTGTTGCTGGCCTCCATGCTGATCGGTGCGTGGCGCGGTCTGGTGTTTGAGGTGTTGTCGGTACTGGGTTGGGTGGTCTCGTTTTTTGTTGCGCAGTGGTTTGCAGCCGATGCGGCGGCCTTGTTGCCCATGGGCGGGTTGGGTGAGTCGTTGCGATACGCCGCCGGCTTCGTGGTGGTGTTTGTGGCTTCAGTCTTTGCCTGTGGTTTTCTGGCCTGGGTGGCCAAGAAGCTGGTGGAGGCTGTGGGGCTGCGCCCGGCAGACCGCACGCTGGGTGCTGTTTTTGGTGTGTTGCGTGGCCTCGTTTTGTTACTTGCGGTGGCTGTGGTGGCTGGCATCACCCCCGTGCACGAGGCGCAGTGGTGGCAGGAGTCGCGGGGCGCGCCGGTCTTGGCCGAAGTGCTCAAGGGGTTGAAACCGGCGCTGCCGGACGAATTTGGAAGGCATCTGCCTTCGTAAGATCGAAGCGGCAGCGGTCAGAAGCTGCTGCCGTTGGATGACCGCGGGGCTGTTCCCGCAAACGGATGGAATACAACTATGTGTGGAATCGTCGGCGTCGTCAGTCCTGCGCCCGTCAATCAGCTGATCTATGACGCTTTGCTGCTGTTGCAGCATCGCGGACAAGATGCTGCTGGCATCGTGACCCAGCAGGGCCGCAAATTCTTCATGCACAAGGCCAAGGGCATGGTGCGCGACGTTTTTCGCACGCGCAACATGCGTGCTCTGCCGGGCAACGTGGGCCTGGGCCAGGTGCGCTACCCCACCGCCGGCAACGCCTACAGCGAAGAAGAGGCACAGCCGTTCTACGTCAACGCCCCGTTCGGTATCGTGCTGGTGCACAACGGCAATCTGACCAACGCGCGCGAACTCCGCACCGAGCTGTTCCAGACAGACCACCGCCACACGAATACGGAAAGTGACTCGGAAGTCCTGCTGAACGTGTTTGCGCACGAACTCGAACGAGCCACGCGCGGCGTGCCTCTGCAGCCCGAGGATGTTTTCACGGCCGTGCGTGCGGTTCACAAGCGCATCAAGGGCTCCTATGCCGTCATCGCGCTGATCGCAGGCCACGGCCTATTGGCCTTCCGCGACCCGCACGGTATCCGCCCTTTGGCCATGGGCCGCAGCCAGGACGGCACCGTGATGGTGGGCAGCGAGTCGGTGGCGCTGGAAGGCACCTCCCATGTGTTCGAGCGCAATATCAACCCCGGCGAAGCGATTTTCATCACGCTCGATGGCCAGGTTCACGCGAGCCAATGCGCAGAGAACCCGCAGCTCAATCCATGCATCTTTGAGTTTGTGTACCTCGCGCGGCCTGATTCGGTGCTGGACGGCATCTCGGTCTATCAGGCGCGTCTGAACCTGGGTGAAGCATTGGCCAAGCGCGTGGTGTCCACGGTGCCGCCCAACGAGATCGATGTGATCATTCCCATCCCCGAGTCCAGCCGCCCCAGCGCTACGCAACTGGCGCATCTGCTCGGCGTCCCGTACCGCGAAGGCTTCGTCAAGAACCGTTATGTGGGTCGTACCTTCATCATGCCGGGGCAGGGCGTGCGCAAGAAGTCGGTGCGCCAGAAGCTCAATGTGATTGGCAGCGAATTCAAAGGCCGCAATGTGTTGCTGGTGGATGATTCCATCGTACGAGGCACGACCAGTCGCGAAATCGTGCAGATGGCGCGCGACGCGGGTGCCCGCAAGGTGTACTTGGCCAGTGCTGCGCCGCCCGTGCGCTACCCCAATGTGTATGGCATCGACATGCCCACCAGCAGCGAACTGGTGGCCCATGGCCGCACGGTCGAAGAAGTTCGTCAGGCCATCGGCTGCGATGCTCTCATCTACCAGGATGTTGATGGCATGAAGAAGGCCGTGGGTGCGCTCAACAGCGCTATCGTCGGCTTCGATGCCTCGTGCTTTGACGGTGTGTATGTGACTGGCGACATCACTGCGGAAGGGATCGCCAGCCTGAATGAAGGGCGCGTGGGTGCGGAAGAAGGCGAGGAAGACACCTCGCGCCTTGCTTTGCCCAACGCGCAAGAGGCGTAGCCAAGGGCTTGCGCAGCCCCTTAGGGCCATCGCACGCGATGCTGGACTTTCGGCAAAGCGGGCGATGCTGTTTCAGTATTGACTGCGCCCGATGGATTGACCCCACTTGAGAACTGGCCCCGTTGAGGGCCAGCATTGATTTTTATGACTGAAACCACTGCTTCCAGCACGGGCCGCGTACGCACCCGCTTCGCTCCTTCGCCCACCGGCTTCATCCACCTGGGCAATATCCGCTCGGCCTTGTACCCCTGGGCATTCGCTCGCGCCACGGGTGGTGACTTCATTCTGCGCATTGAAGACACCGACCTGGAGCGCTCCAGCCAGGCAGCGGTGGACGTCATCATCGAGGGCATGGCCTGGTTGGGCCTGAACCACGACGAAGGCCCGTTCTATCAGATGCAGCGCATGGACCGTTACAAGGCGGTCCTGGCAGAGTTGCAGGCTGCCGGTCATGTGTATCCCTGCTATATGAGCGTGGCCGAGCTGGATGCTCTGCGCGAGCGGCAGATGGCCGCTAAGGAGAAGCCGCGCTACGACGGCACTTGGCGCCCCGAGGCTGGCAAGACTCTGCCCGCCATTCCAGAAGGCGTGCAGCCTGTGCTGCGCTTCAAGAACCCGCAGGGCGGGGTGGTGGCCTGGGACGACAAGGTCAAGGGCCGCATTGAGATCAGCAACGATGAGCTGGATGACTTGGTCATCGCGCGGCCCGATGGCACGCCCACCTACAACTTCTGCGTGGTGGTGGACGATATCGACATGGCCATCACGCACGTGATCCGTGGCGATGACCACGTTAACAACACTCCACGCCAGATCAACATCTTCCGCGCCCTGGGCAAGGAACCTCCGGTCTATGCCCACCTGCCCACCGTGCTGAACGAGCAGGGCGAGAAGATGAGCAAGCGCAATGGTGCCAAGCCTGTGACGCAGTACCGTGATGAAGGTTATCTGCCCGATGCCATGGTGAATTACCTGGCCCGCTTGGGCTGGAGTCACGGCGACGATGAAATCTTCAGCCGTGAGCAGTTCCTGCAGTGGTTCAACCTCGACCATCTGGGCCGCAGCGCGGCGCAGTTCGATGAAGCCAAGCTGCGCTGGGTGAATGCCCAGCACCTGAAAGCCATGGCTGATGACGCTTTGGCTGCGCTGGTGGCTCCGCAATTGCAGGCGCGTGGTGTTTCGGCGGAGGCGCTGGCCGATGGGCGTCTGCCCCGTATTTGCGCGCTGTTCAAAGACCGGTGCGATACCACCGTTGCGCTCGCCACCTGGGCGCAGGTTTTTTATGGCGATGTGTCGCCCGTGGATGCTGAGCGCGCGCAGCATGTCACCGACGCCATTGCACCGGCTCTGGACGCGCTGGCCGATGCGCTGTCTGCGTGTGAATGGGACAAGGCTTCCATCAGCGCGGCGTTCAAGCAAGTGCTGGCTGCCCAAGGTCTGAAGATGCCCCAACTGGCCATGCCTGCGCGCGTGTTGACGGTTGGTACCGCCCACACGCCATCGGTCGATGCGGTGCTGGAATTGGTCGGACGTGAAAAAGTTGTAGCGCGTTTGCGAAACCGCTAAAAATCTGTCTATAATTCAAGGCTCAGGTGATGACAACAAATACCAAGTGTTTGAAGTCATTTAGTGGGGGTATAGCTCAGCTGGGAGAGCGCTTGCATGGCATGCAAGAGGTCATCGGT
>NZ_JBMDJM010000022.1:0-106395 GCF_057809195.1 Acidovorax sp. FG42
CGACGCGAAAGAAAGGGACTCGCATGCCGGGCGACTCCCGGCCTCCGCCCTCAACCAAGGCATGCGGCCCAATCAGCCATCCCACCAAACACTGCAAAATCAATAGCTACCAGCGCATATCCCTTCAGCGCCAGCAGCCCAAAACATCACTCTCCCACCCGCCCCAACGCCCTGAGCACATTCTCCGCAGTCGCCGGCGCTGTCAGCAACACTGGCGCCGCCGCATCCACCCCGCTACGCCCCGCCGCCACCGCATTGCGCAGCGCCTCATACACACTGATCGCCAGCATGAACGGCGGCTCTCCCACCGCCTTGCTACCACCCACGTTGTCCTCCCGATTCGCCTCGGGCCACAGGTGGACGTTGAAGTGCTCCGGAATATCGCCCGTGGCCGGGATCTTGTAGGTGCTCGGCGCGTGAGTGGCCAGATAACCCTTGTCGTTCCACACCAGTTGCTCGGTCGTCAGCCAGCCCATGCCCTGCACAAACCCGCCCTCGATCTGACCGATGTCGATGGCCGGGTTGATGCTGTGACCCACGTCGTGCAGGATGTCCACCTTCAGCACGCGGCTCTCGCCGGTGAGGGTGTCGATAGCCACCTCGGTGCAGGCGGCGCCGTAGGCAAAGTAATAGAACGGGCGCCCGGTAAGGGTCGTCTTGTCATAGTGGATCTTGGGCGTGCGGTAAAAGCCGTCGCTCCACAGCTGGATGCGGTTGGCATAAGCGGCCTGCACCACCTCTTCAAAACTGCGCACCGTCTTGGGCGATATCACCTGGCCGCCCGAAAACCGGATCGCGCCTGCGCCGCAGCCGTCCAGGCCGCACACAAACGAGGCCAGGTTGTCGCGCACGTTGCGCGCAGCGTACTGGGCGGCGCGGCCGTTCAGGTCGGTGCCGCTGCTGGCGGCGGTGGCGCTGGCGTTGGGCACCTTGCTGGTGTCGCTGGCCGTCACCAGCACGCGGTGCAGCGGCACGCCCAGCTCGTCGGCCACGATCTGCGCCACCTTGGTGTGCAGGCCCTGGCCCATTTCGGTGCCGCCGTGGTTCACCTGCACGCTGCCGTCGGTGTACACATGCACCAGCGCACCCGCCTGGTTGAACAGCGTGGCCGTGAAGCTGATGCCGAACTTGACGGGCGTGATGGCCAGGCCGCGCTTGATGACTGCGTTGCGCGCATTCCAGTCCGCAATTGCGGCCTGGCGCTGGCGGTAGTGCGAGGTCTGCTCCAGCGTGGGCAGCAGCTCGTGCAGGATGTTGTCTTCCACCGCCATCTGGTAGTGGGTCACGTTGCGGCCGCTGCTCGCGTCCTTGCCATAGAGGTTGGCCAGGCGCACGTCCTGCGCATCGCGGCCCAGCGCGCGGGCGATGTCGCCCAGGATCGCCTCGATCACGATCACGCCCTGCGGGCCGCCAAAGCCGCGGAAGGCGGTGTGGCTCTGGGTGTTGGTCTTGCAGCGGTACGACGCGATCTCGACATCGCTCAGGTAATACGCGTTGTCGGCGTGGAACACCGCGCGGTCGGCCACGGGGCCCGACAGGTCGGCGCTGAAGCCGCAGTTGGCGGCCATCTGCAGCTTCAGGCCCGTGATGCGGCCGGTGCCGTCAAAGCCCACGTCGTACTCGTACGCAAACGGGTGGCGCTTGCCGGTGACCATGAAGTCCTCGTCCCGGTCCAGCCGCAGCTTGATGGGGCGGCCCAGCTTGTTGGCGGCCACGGCGGCCCACACGGCCAGGTGCCCGGCCTGCGTCTCCTTGCCGCCAAAGCCGCCGCCCATGCGGCGGCATTCCACCTTGACCGCGTGGTTGTCGATGCCCAGCGCGTGCGCCACCCAGTGCTGCACCTCACCGGGGTGCTGCGTGCTGGAGTAGATCCACCACTGCTTTTGCTCCAGTGGCATGGCGTAGGCGATCTGGCCCTCCAGGTAGAAATGTTCCTGGCCGCCGACTTCAAACGCTCCCTGCATGCGGTGCGCCGATTGCGCGAGGCCCGTGGTCGCATCGCCCCGGCGCACAAACACCGGCGGCAGCACATAGCTTTGTGCCTTCAGTGCGTCCTGAACCGTCAGCACGGCGGGCAGGGGGGTGATGTCGAGCTTCACGGCCCGCACCGCGCGGCGCGCCTGCATGACCGAGTCGGCCACCACCAGGCCGATCACCTGGCCGACAAACTGCACGCTGTCCAGTGCGAATACGGGCTCGTCGTGTCCGAACGCGGCGAGGATCTTGTCGCCCGGCACGTCGGCTGCCAGCACCACACCACGCACGCCGGGCAGGGCCAGTGCGGCGGTGGCATCCACACTGTTCAGGGTGCCGTGGGCCACGGTCGAGAGGATGGGCGCGGCATACAGCGTGCCCTTCACCTCCGGCAGGTCGTCGATGTAGTGCGCGGCGCCCGCCACCTGGGCGCGGGCGCTTTCGTGGATGTGCGACTGGCCCATGGCGGCGCGGGCGGGTGCGGGCAGGGCGGTTTCGGCGATGGTGTGGGGGGCGTTCATACGGCGGCCTCCAGTGTCAAAGTGTCCAGGCTGACCGAGGGCTGGCCCTGGCTCTCCAGCCAGTAGCGCTGCAGCAGGCTGCCCAGCACCTGGCGGCGGTAGGCGCCACTGGCGCGCATGTCGGAGATGGGGCTGAACTCGGCCTGCAGCACCGCAGCGGCGCGCTGCGCGGTGGCCTCGGTCCAGGGGCGGCCGGTCAGTGCTGCCTCGGTCTGCCGCGCGCGGGCCGGTGTGGCGGCCACGCCGCCTGCGCCAATGCTGGCGCGTTGCACCGTGCCGTCCGCGATGTCGAGGTTGAGCACCAGGCACACGGCAGAAATATCGTCGTCAAAGCGTTTCGAAATCTTGTAGGCGCGCAGCTGTTCTTGCGCCGAGGGGCGGGGCACCACAATGCGCACCAGCAGCTCGTCTGCGGCCATCACGTTCTGCCGGTAGCCGGTGTACAGGTCTTCCAGCGGCAGCTGGCGCTCGCCCCGGGCCTGGCTGGCCAGCACCACCTGGGCGCGCAGGGCGATCAAGAGGGGCATGGAGTCGCCAATGGGCGAGCCGTTGGCCACGTTGCCGCCCAGCGTGCCCGAGTTGCGCACCGGCAGCCCCGCAAACCGCGTGGCAAATCGGTGCAGCTGCGGCCACTGTGCAGTGAGGGCCGCAAACGCGTCGGTTAGCGTGACGGCGGCACCGATGTGGATGGCGTCAGGGTGTTGCACCACCTGCCGCAGCTCGGCCGCGCGGGTCACGTCCAGCACCTGGGCGTACTGCTTGTGCTGCTTGGTCAACCACAGTCCCACGTCGGTACAGCCCGCCACCACCTGGGCACCCGGGTGGGCGGCGCGTGCTGCAAGCAGCTCTGGGAGGGTGGAGGGCGCGATATAGGCCGAATCGGCCGCATGCGCTAGTGCATCATGCCTCAGCAGCTTCAGTTTTTGTAGCACTTCGGATTCATTGAGCGCCATGCCGGGCAGCGACGCCATCTGCTGGGCGGCATCGAGGATGGGGCGGTAGCCGGTGCAGCGGCACAGGTTGCCCGAGAGTTCTTCCTGGGCCAGTTCGCGGGTGATGGGTTGGCCGTGGCAGACGTGGTTCTGGTACATGCCGAACAGGCTCATCACAAAGCCTGGGGTGCAGAAGCCGCACTGCGAGCCGTGGCACTGGACCATGGCTTCTTGGGCGGGGTGCAGGGTGATGGCTTGCCGGGCCGCAGCGGGGGCATCGCCCACGGGCTGGATCAGCGGATCTTCCGCCAGGTCTTCCACCGTCCACAGTGCCATGCCATCCACCGAATGGGCCAGGCGGATGCAGCTGTTCACGGCGCTGTAGTGCAGCTGGCCATCGCGTTCTTCGCCCAGCACCACGGTGCAGGCGCCGCAGTCGCCTTCGCCGCAGCCTTCCTTGGTGCCGGTGCAGCCCAGGTCTTCGCGTAGCACCTCCAGCAGGGTGCGGTCGGGTGGTACATTGCCCAGCGCCACGGGCTGGCCTCGGCGCAGGAATTGCAAGGGTCTTGTTGTCATGACAAACGCCACTTCGATCTTGGATGGAAAGGTTCAGCAGAGGGTAGAACGCAGTACCGCTACCGGCATATGCGCAAGCTTATGGCACCCATGCCCACACCGCTATGAGAGACCACGCCCTTTTCGACAAGATAGACCTCCATCTCATAAGGGTCTTGCACACCGTGCTCACAGAACGCAGCGTATCGAGGGCCGCCGTCCGCCTGGGCATGCACCAGCCGGCGGTGTCGGCTGCGCTCAAGCGGCTGCGCGACCTGTCGGGCGACCCGCTGCTGGTGCGCTCCGGCGCCAGCATGATGCCCACCGACGCTGCGCTGCGCATGGTGGAGCCCGCCGGGGCCATCCTGCGTGCGGCCGAGGCCCTGTTTTCGGATGCACGCGGGTTTGACCCGCGCACGGCCACCCGCACCTTCCGCGTGGCGGCCAGCGACTACCTCGACCCGCTGTTCCTGCCACAGCTCGTGGCCCGCATCAAGGTTGAGGCCCCTTTGTGCCCCATCGAGATCCTGCCCCTGTCGGCCGACGCGCACTACCACGCGCACCTGGCCCAGGGCGATGTGGACGTGGTGATCGGCAACTGGCCCCAGCCGCCCGACGACCTGCACATGGGACGCCTGTTTGGTGACGAGGTGGTGTGCCTGGTCGGCAAGGACCACCCTGCCGTGCGGCGCGGCTGGGATGTGGAGAGCTGGCTGGCCGCCGAACACATCGCGCCCACGCCCACCCACCCTGGCGCGCGGGGCGTGATCGACGCCCACCTGGACAGCCTGGGCATGCAGCGCCACATCACGGCGCGCTGCGCGCATTTCAGCCTCATCCCCAGCATCGTGGCATCGAGCTTGCTTGTGCTGACCACCGGCCGCCAGTACTGCGAGCGGTATGTGGACCAGCTGCCCCTGGCCATCCTGCCGTGCCCGGTGCCGTTTCCCCGGCTCATGTATTACCAGCTGTGGCATGCCCGCACGCACCACTCGGCGGCGGCCGCCTGGCTGCGAGATTGCGTGAAAACCGTGGCTGCTTCGCTACGAAAAGAATAGCTGCTTGGGCATGCTGAACAAGCGCCATGAGGTATTTTCATTCTTATAACAAGTTGTAAAACTGAGAGACAATCCCCGCATGAGTTCTCCCCCCAATCCTTCAGCGCCTGGTGCGGCGCCGCCACGGCTGCAGCTGGTGGGCATCACCAAGCGCTACCCGGCCGTGGTGGCCAACAGCGGCGTGTCGCTCACGGTGCTGCCGGGTGAAATCCACGCCGTGCTGGGCGAAAACGGCGCGGGCAAGTCCACGCTGATGAAAATCATCTACGGCTCGGTCAAGCCCGACGAAGGCAGCGTGTTCTTCAACGGCCAGGCCGTGCAGGTGCGCAACCCGCAAGAAGCGCGGGCCCTCGGCATTGCCATGGTGTTCCAGCATTTCAGCCTGTTCGACACCCTCACGGTGGCCGAGAACGTGTGGCTGGGCCTGGACAAGAGCCTGACGCTGGCCGAAGTGACCGGCCGCATCACCGCCAAGGCCGCCGAATACGGCCTCGACATCGACCCCCTGCGCCCCGTGCATACCCTGAGCGTGGGCGAGATGCAGCGGGTGGAAATCATCCGCGCGCTGCTCACCAACCCCAAGGTGCTGATCCTGGACGAGCCCACCTCGGTGCTCACGCCCCAGGCCGTCGAAAAGCTCTTTGTGGTGCTGCGCAAGCTGGCGTCTGAGGGCTGCAGCATCCTCTACATCAGCCACAAGCTGCATGAGATCCGCGCGCTGTGCACCGCCTGCACCGTGCTGCGGGGCGGCAAGGTCACGGGTGTGTGCAACCCGGCCGAGGAATCCAATGCGTCCCTGTCGCGCCTGATGATTGGCGCCGAACCGCCAGCGCTGGAACACCGCGCGGTGCAGACCGGCGCTACCGTGCTGCGCGTGCAGGGCCTGTCGCTGCCGCGTGCCGATCAGTTTGGCGTGGATTTGATCGACCTGCAGTTCGAGGTGAAGGCGGGCGAGGTGGTGGGCATTGCCGGGGTGTCAGGCAATGGGCAAAAAGAACTGCTCTACGCGCTGTCGGGCGAAGACCAGCGCGCCGAGCCGGCCAGCATCCAGGTGACGGGCCAGAACGCGGGCCGCATGGGCCCGGGCCAGCGCCGCGCGCTGGGCCTGCACTTTGTGCCTGAAGAGCGCCTGGGCCGGGGGGCGGTGCCCACCATGGGCCTGGCGCACAACCTGCTGCTTACGCGCACCAATTCGGTCAGCGGCAGTGGCTGGATCAAGGTGGGGGCGCTGCAAAAACATGCAGCGGACATCATTGCCCGCTTCAATGTGAAGGCGGGCGGCCCCAATGCAGCGGCCAAGTCGCTGTCGGGCGGCAACCTGCAAAAGTTCATCGTGGGGCGCGAAATTGACGCCAACCCGAAGTTGCTCATCGTCTCGCAACCCACCTGGGGTGTAGACGTGGGGGCGGCGGCGCAGATTCGCGGCTCCATCCTGGCGCTGCGCGATGCGGGCTGTGCGGTGCTGGTGGTGAGTGAGGAGCTGGACGAATTGTTTGAAATCTGCGACCGGCTGCATGTGGTGGCCAAGGGGCATCTGTCGCCCTCGGTGCCCCGCGCCGAGGCCACGGTGGAGCGCATCGGTGAATGGATGAGCGGGCTGTGGCATGCCGATGTCCAAGCGCACCTCGCACAACAGGCCAAGGCAGGGGAGGTGCAGCATGCTTAAGCTGGAACCACGCCCCCAGGCGTCCAAGCTCTGGACCTATGGCTCGCCGCTGCTGGCGCTGGCCTTTACCGTGCTGATCGGTGTGGCCTTGTTCATTGCGCTGGGCAAAGACCCGGTGCGCGGGCTTCAGGTGTTCTTCTGGGAGCCCATCAAGACGCAGTACGCCATTGGCGAACTCATGGTCAAGGCCACGCCACTGTTGCTGATTGCGCTGGGGCTGGCCGTGTGTTTCCGCTCCAACGTGTGGAACATCGGTGCCGAAGGCCAGTTTGTCATCGGCGCCGTGGTGGCGGGTGGCGTGGCGCTGCTGGCCGACAAGACCACGGGCCCCTGGATCGTGCCCGCCATCCTGCTCGCCGGGGTGCTGGGTGGCATGGTCTGGGCGGGGCTCACGGCGCTGCTGCGAGACAAGTTCAATGCCAATGAAATCCTGGTGAGCCTGATGCTGGTCTATGTGGCCACGCTGGTGCTGGGCTACCTGGTCTATGGCCCGTGGAAGGACCCCATGGGCTACAACTTTCCGCAGACCAAGACGTTCGAGAAGGTCACGCAGATCCCGCGCCTGATGCAGGGCTCGCGCGTGTCCATCGGGTTGCTGCTGGCGCTCGCAGGCGCTGGGGCCTTGTGGGTGTTCCTGTTCCGCACCCGGGCGGGCTTTGCCCAGCAGGTGGGCGGCTTGGCACCGGCGGCGGCGCGCTATGCGGGTTTTTCGTCGCGCCGTGCGCTGTGGACGGCGCTGCTGATTTCGGGTGGTGCCGCCGGTTTGGCGGGGGCGCTGGAGGTGGCCGGGCCCATCGGCCAGCTCACGCCCTATGTGCCGGCAGGCTATGGTTTTGCGGCCATCATCGTGGCCTTTGTGGGGCGGCTGCATCCTGTTGGAATGATTCTTTCCGCCATCCTCATGAGCATGTTCTACATCGGCGGTGAACTGGCGCAGTCGCGCCTGGGCCTGCCCAAGTCGCTCACCGGCGTGTTCCAGGGCCTGCTGCTGTTCACGCTGCTGGCCTGCGACACATTGATTGCCTATCGCATCCGCTGGGTGGGCACCAGAAAGGTGGTGGCCTGATGGAATCGTACGCACTCCTCATCGGCGCCACACTGAGTGCGGGCACCGTGCTGGCCATTGCGGCCCTGGGCCTGCTCATCAACGAGAAGGCGGGCATCGTCAACCTGGGCGCCGAGGGCATGATGCTCTGCGCCGCCATCGCCGGGTTTGCCACGGTGGTGCACACCGGCAACACCTGGCTGGGCTTTGCTGCAGGCATGGCGGCCGGTGCCGTGCTGGCCGCCATCTTTGGCGTGCTGGTGATCTGGCTCAACACCAACCAGTACGCCACGGGGCTGGCGCTCAGCCTCTTCGGCGTGGGCTTCTCGGCGTTTGCGGGCATCAGCTACGTGCAGGCCAAACTGCCCGAGCTGCCCAAGTACGCGCTTCCGGTGCTGGGCGATGTGCCGCTGCTCGGCCCCGCGCTGTTCCGTCAGCATCCGCTGGTGTATCTCACCATGCTGCTGGTGGCGGGGTTGATCTGGTTCCTGTACCGCTCGCGCGCCGGGCTCGTGCTGCGCTCGGTGGGCGAGTCGCCCGAGTCGGCGCATGCATTGGGCTACCCGGTGCGGCGCATCCGGCTGGCGGCCGTGGTGGTGGGCGGTGCCCTGTGCGGGCTGGCCGGGGCCTACATCTCCACCGTCTACACGCCGCTGTGGGTCGAGGGCATGGTGGCCGGGCGCGGCTGGATTGCGCTGGCACTCACCACCTTTGCCACCTGGCGCCCGGCACGGGTGTTGCTTGGTGCTTATCTGTTTGGTGGCGTGACCATGCTGCAGTTCCATTTGCAGGCCACGGGCGTGCAGGTGGCCAGCCAGTTGCTGAGCATGCTGCCGTATGTGGCCACCATCGTGGTGCTGGCGTTGATCTCGCGCAATCCGACCTGGATTCGCATCAACATGCCGGCATCGCTCGGCAAACCGTTTTATCCGGGCTCGTGATAGGGATTGCGCACGCGAAAATCTGGTTACCCTGCGGTAGATCGCACCATAATTGATAGTTTCGTCCCCCAACCTTTGCAAGTCTTACTTCTTCGATAAGGAAACCGACATGACTGATCTGCAGAAACGCTCCATGCTCAAAGTGGCAGCGCTCTCCGCTGTGGCCGCTGCCGCCCTCGTGGGTTGTGGCAAGAAGGAAGAACCGGCACCGGCCCCCGCGCCTGCACCGGCCCCTGCCGCAGAAGCACCGGCCCCCAAGCCCGAGCCACTGAAGATCGCGTTTGCCTATGTCGGCCCTGTGGGCGACGGCGGCTGGTCGTTTGCACACGACAACGGTCGCAAGGCCATCGAGAAGGAATTTGGCGACAAGGTCGTGACGAGCTTTGTGGAAAGCGTGCCCGAGTCCGCTGACGCCGAGCGCGTGCTGCGCGACCTGGCCGGCCAGGGCAATAAGCTGATCTTCGGTACTACCTTCGGCTACATGGAGTCCATGCTCAAGGTTGCGGAAGACAACAAGGGCGTGAAGTTCGAGCACGCCACCGGCTACAAGACGGCCGAAAACCTGCGCACCTACGACAGCCGCACCTACGAAGGCGCGTACATGGCCGGCATCATCGCTGGCGCCATGACCAAGTCCAACACGCTGGGCGTGGTGGGCTCGGTGCCGATTCCTGAGGTGATCCGCAACATCAACAGCTTCACGCTGGGTGCGCAGTCGGTCAACCCCAAGATCAAGACCAAGGTGGTGTGGGTGAACGAATGGTTCAGCCCACCGAAGGAAACCGAAGCGGCAACCAGCCTGATCAACGGCGGCGCTGACATCCTGTTCCAGAACACTGACTCTCCCGCCGTGCTCAAGACTGCTCAAGAGAAGGGCAAGCGCGCCTTCGGCTGGGACAGCGACATGACCGCCTATGGTCCCAAGGCCCACTTGGCATCGGCTGTGATCAACTGGGGCCCGTACTACGTCAAGGCCACCAAGGACGTGCTGGACGGCACCTGGGCTTCGGGCCAAAGCTGGTGGGGCGTGAAGGAAGGCGCGATCGACATCGTCTCCATCGCTGAAGACGTGCCTGCCGAAACCAAGGCCAAGGTGGAAGAAGTGAAGAAGGGCCTGGCCGACGGCAGCTTCAGCATCTGGAAGGGCCCCATCATGGGTCAGGACGGCAAGCCCGTGCTGGAAAAGGACGCTGTGGCCGACGACAAGTTCCTGGGCGGCATCAACTTCTACGTCAAGGGCGTGGAAGGCAAGATCCCCGGCGGCGACAAGAAGTAATTTGCACCGCCTTCATCAGCAGCTCTTGCGGGCTGCTGTGACAAAGGGCCGCCCTGGGGTGGCCCTTTTGTTTTGCAGGGGCCTTTTGCGGTCCATGGCTTTTTGAGGAGCAAGGACGATGGTGGAATCAACGTTGTGGCACCCCGTGGCCCTGTCAGAGGCCGTGGCGGCGCAGGCACCACTGGCTGTGCAATTGCTGGAACAGCCCGTGGTGTTGTGGCGCGACAGCGTAGGCACCGTGCACGCGCTGGCCGACCAGTGCCCGCACCGGGGCGCCCGCCTGTCGCTGGGCCGCGTCACGCCCCAGGGCCAGCTGGAGTGCCCCTACCATGGCTGGCAGTTTGCGGCCGGTGGGCAGTGCACGCATGTGCCCGCACTGCCCAGCTTTGTGCCTCCGGCCACCCACTGCGCTAGGCACTTTGAGACGCAGGAGGCTTATGGCATGGTCTGGGTTCGCATCGCACCGGGTGAGCAGGGGCTGCCTGTGTTTGCGGCGGAAGGGGACGCCCGCCTGCGCAAGCTCAACTGCGGTCCTTACGATGTGGCGGCCAGCGCGCCGCGCATCATCGAAAATTTTCTGGACATGTCGCATTTCGGCTTTGTGCACGAAGGCTGGCTGGGCAGCCGCGAAGCGACGGCCATCGACGACTACCGCGTGGAGCCCACGCCCACGGGCCTGCTGGCCACGGGCTGCAAGGCCTGGCAACCGCAATCCAACCTGCATTCCACGGCGGCCGCCCAGGTCGAATACACCTACGAAGTCACCGCGCCCTATGCGGCCGTGCTGACCAAGGTGCCCGAGGCGGGCTCCACGGCGGTGGAGGGCTGGCGCGAGTCCATTGCGCTGTTCATCTGTCCGGTGACGCCGGTGCGCAGCCGGGTGTGGTTCCGGCTGGCGGTGGCGGATTTTGATTCGCCGGACGAGAAGCTGCAGGCCTTCCAGTACACCATCTTCACGCAGGACCAGCCCGTGCTGGAGTCGCAGATGCCACAGTGCCTGCCACTCGACCTGCGCGCGGAGTTGCATACCGCTGCCGACAAGGCATCATCTGCTTACCGCCGCTTTCTGCGCCAGAGTGGCATCACCTTTGGAGTCTGCTGATGTTCAAGATCCCCCCCATCTCCGCCGAGCGCCTGCCCAGCCTGCTGCGTGCCATGCCCAAGGCCGAGCTGCATATCCACATCGAGGGCTCGCTGGAGCCTGAGCTGATCTTTGCGCTGGCGCAGCGCAACGGGCTGACGCTGCCCTATGCCAGTGTGGACGCCTTGCGCAGCGCCTATGCGTTCACCAACCTGCAGAGCTTTCTGGACATCTACTACGCGGGCGCCAGCGTGCTGCTGCATGAGCAGGACTTCTACGACATGGCGCGCGCCTACCTGGGCCGCGCGGCGCGCGACAACGTGCTGCACACCGAACTCTTCTTCGACCCCCAGACCCATACCGCGCGTGGCGTGGCGATGGAGACCGTTATCAACGGCCTGCACCGTGCCTGCCAGGATGCCCGCACCGAACTGGGCATCAGCGCCACGCTGATCCTGTGCTTCCTGCGCCACCTGAGCGAGGAGTCTGCGTTCGAAACGCTGGAGCAGGCCATGCCGCTGCTCGACAAGATCGTGGGTGTAGGGCTCGATTCCAGCGAACTGGGCCATCCGCCCGAGAAGTTTGCCCGTGTGTTCGCCCGCTGCCGCGAACTGGGCCTGCACCTGGTGGCCCATGCGGGCGAAGAGGGCCCTCCCGCCTACATCTGGAGCGCGCTCGATGTGCTCAAGGTCGAGCGTATCGACCACGGCGTGCAGGCCGTGCACGACGCGGCGCTGATGCAGCGCCTGGCGCAAGACCGCATTGCGCTCACGGTGTGCCCGCTGTCCAACCAGAAGCTGTGTGTGTTCCCCAATCTGGCCGACCACAACCTCGGCAAGCTGCTCGACGCCGGGCTAGCCGCCACTGTCAACTCCGACGACCCGGCCTACTTTGGCGGCTACATCAACGAGAACTTCACCCAGGTGTTTGCGGCCACGGGCCTCACGGCCAAACATGCCTACCAGTTGGCGTTCAACAGCTTTGAAGCCAGCTTTGCAGGCAATGCCGACAAGCGGGTGTGGGAGCACAAGCTCAAGGAGGCGTTTGAGCGGTGTGTGGAGCACGATTACTGAGGTGGGCGTAGCCCGCACGGAGGGCCTGTCGCCTGTGCGGCAGGGGGCTGATCTGGGTAAACCCTTAAAATAGTAAGCATTCGTTCGAATTGCGTCCGGCCCAGGCCCACGGGGTGATCCACCACCATGGCCCTTACCCTGCGCCCCTTGAGACCTTGAACAGCTTCTTTGCGGAGTGCACGGGTGCCGTGTTGCCCCCTTTTTTGGAGCCTTCCATGTTTCTCAGTCAAATTTCCATTGGCAAGCGCCTCACGCTGGTGCTCGGCCTGATCCTGGCGTTGTTTTTTGCCAGCAGCGTGGTGGCTGTGGTCAAGCTCAGCCAGCTGGGCCGAGAGATCGACGCCATGGTCAACGACAACATCAAGACCGAGCGTGCTGGCTCGGATTGGCTGCGCCACACCACATCGGGCGTGCAGCGCGCTGCGGCCATCGCCAAGAGCAGTGACGCCAGCCTGATACCCTACTTTGCGCCTGCCACGGCGGCGTCGATCAGCGAAACCAATGAGCTTCAGAAGTTCATCGAGTCCAAGATGGACACGCCGGAGAAGAAGCAGCTTTTTGCCAAGGTAGGTGACCTGCGCAAGGACTATTTGGCGGCCCGCGAGGAGGTGAGCAAGTTCAAGCAGGCGGGCGATGCCGAGAACGCCAACAAGGTGTTCACCGAGCGTTTTGAGCCCACCTCCCGCAGTTATCTGGCAGGCGTGCAGCAGATGGTGGACGGCCAGCGCGCCGAACTGGATGCGGCCGGCAAGCGCAGCGAAGAGCTGCGTGCGCAGACCACGCTGCTGCTGCAAATCTGCACCGGGGTTTCGCTGTTGCTGGGCGCCTTGCTGGCCTGGCTGCTGACCACCAGCATCACGCGTCCGCTGCGCCAGGCCGAGGCCATTGCCGAAACCATCGCCAACATGGACCTGACAGGGGCTCCCCAGGCGAGCTATGCCAACGATGAAACCGGCCACCTGCTGCGCGCGCTGGATGCCATGCGCAGTGCGCTGCACCGTTCGCTGCAGCAAGTGCGGGGCGTGGTGGACAGCATCTCCACAGCCAGTACCCAGATCGCGATCGGCAACCAGGACCTGAGCGCACGCACCGAGCAGACGGCCAGCAGCCTGCAGGAGACCGCCAGCTCCATGGAAGAGCTGACCAGCACCGTGCGCCAGAGCGCGGATTCGGCCGTGCAGGCCAACCAGCTGGCCGTGTCGGCGGCGCAGGTGGCCCAGCGCGGGGGCGATGTGGTGGCCCAGGTGGTGACCACCATGGACGAGATCAATACCAGCAGCAAGAAGATCGCCGACATCATCGGCACCATCGACGGTATCGCCTTCCAGACCAACATCCTGGCGCTGAACGCGGCTGTGGAAGCCGCCCGTGCGGGCGAGCAGGGCCGTGGCTTTGCCGTGGTGGCCAGCGAAGTGCGCTCGCTGGCCCAGCGCTCGGCCCAGGCGGCCAAGGAAATCAAGACGCTGATCGGCGTGTCCGTGGAAAAGGTCGAGTCGGGTGCTGCGCTGGTGCAGAACGCCGGCACCACCATGGGCGAGATCGTGAGCTCGGTGCGCCGCGTGACCGACATCATTGGCGAGATCAGCGCAGCCGCTTCGGAGCAGAGCCAGGGCATTGGCCAGGTGAATGTGGCCGTGACCCAGCTGGATCAGATGACCCAGCAAAATGCAGCCCTGGTGGAAGAGTCCACCGCCGCCGCAGAGAGCCTGAAAGACCAGGCTTCGCGCCTGGCCGAAGTGGTGGGTGCCTTCCGCCTGGGCGCAGGCCCACAGGCGCTGCGTCTGAATTGAAATGAATGGCGGGGCTCTGTGCGCTGCTGCAGCGCACGCCCACACTTGAATCCTGTTTTCTTAACCCGGCAGTCTTTGCAACACCGCTCCATGTAGTTTTCGCACAGTCTGACCGTCCCGGTGGCACCGTCGTCCTGCGGTGCTTCCGTTCCATTCCATCAGGGCCATGTAGAGGAACACCATGTACAAAAACCTCGCAGCCACGCTCGTGGCCGCCTGTTTTTTCTCCCCCGCTTTTTCCCAGACCACGCCCGCCAAGGGCAGTGTGACCGAGCCGGTCAAAGCCGGTTTTGTCTATGTCTCACCGATCACCGAGGCAGGCTGGACGCGCCAGCACGACGAAGGCCGTAAGGCCGTCGAGGCCGCGCTGGGCAACCAGGTGAAGACCACGTTTGTCGAGAACGTGGCCGAAGGGGCCGACGCCGAGCGGGTGATCCGCGACCTGGCCGCCACCGGCCACCAGATCATCTTCACCCCCAGCTTTGGCTACATGGAGCCCACGCTCAAGGTGGCGCAGGACTATCCGCAGGTGAAGTTCGAGTCCATCACCGGCTACAAGACCACCCCCAATGTGGCTGCCGCCAATGCGCGCTACTACGAGGGGCGCTATCTCGCGGGCATTGCGGCAGGCCGCATGAGCAAGACCGGCGTGGCCGGGTTCGTGGCTGGGTTTCCCATCCCGGAAGTGCTGCAGGGCATCAACGCCTTCACGCTGGGCATGCGCTCGATCAACCCCCAGGCCACTGTCAAGGTGGTGTGGCTCAACGTGTGGTTCGACCCGCCCAAGGAACGGGATGCCGCCATGGCGCTGTTCAACCAGGACGTGGACGTGATCGCTTTCCATACGGGCTCCACCGCCGTGATGGCGGCCGCACAAGAGCGCGGCAAGATGGCCGTGGCCTACCACTCCGACATGCGCAAGACCGGGCCCGATGCCCAGATCGTGGCCGTGACGCACCAGTGGGGCGCCTACTACACCGAGCGCGTGCGCGCTGTGCAAAACGGCACCTGGAAAAGTGCCAACCTGTGGGGCGGCGTGCGAGAGGGCATGATCCGCGTGGGCGACTTTGGTACCCGGGTGCCAGCGGCCGTCCAGCAAGAGGTGCTCAACGCGCAAAAGGCCGTGGGCGCGGGCAAGCTGCAGCCCTTCCGCGCAGGCAAGGCGCCGGTGCGCGACAACGAGGGGCAGGAGCGGATTGCCGCAGGCCAGGCGCTGTCGGATGCACAAATCTTGCAGATGAACTGGCTGGTGGAAGGCGTGGTGGGTAAGGTGTCCCGCTGATCCTGCAAGACATATCGCCCATCGTTGTCACTCATCGGCGCTCCCCGAACCCCATAGCCACTATGGGGTGCTGCATATACAAACGGCACCCCCTGCCGCTAAGCTTGCCGCCATGCCTGTTTACCGTTCCGCCCTTTTGCGTTTTGCCGACAATGGCCGCGCCCTCTATGACGAAGATGGCCTGTTGGCCATCGGCCCCGACGCTCAGGGCTGCCAGCGTGTGCTGGCGGCAGGCGCCTGGCAGACCCTCGCGCCCCAATTTGCCGGGGAGCCGGTGGTGCATTTGCCGGGGCGCATTCTGGCCCCGGGGTTTGTGGACATGCATATCCACTTTCCGCAGACGGACGTGATTGGCTCGCCCGCCGATGGCCTGCTGCCCTGGCTGGAGAACTACACCTTTCCCCACGAGTCACGGTTTGTAGACCCTGGCTACAGCGCCCAGGTGGCTGAATTTTTTGTGGCCGAGTTGCTGCGCAACGGTGTGACCACAGCCCTGGCGTTCTCGACGTCTCACCCCGCGTCGGTGGACGCCTTGTTTGCCGAGGCCCAACGGCAGCAGATGCGCCTCATCACCGGCAAGGTCCTGCAGGACCGCCACTCGCCCGACGGTGTGCGCGACGACACCGAGCAGAGCCTGATCGACACCGAGGCGCTCATCCGGTGCTGGCACGGTGTGGACCGGCTCGGCTACGCCATCACCCCCCGCTTCGCGCCCACCAGCACCCATGAGCAATTGCGTGGGGCGGGCGAGCTGGCTGCGCGCTACCCCGATGTGTGGATTCAATCCCACGTGGCCGAAAACCGCGACGAAATCCGTTGGGCGCGCGAACTGTTCCCCGCCGCACGCAGCTACCTGGGCGTGTACGACGACTTTGGCCTGATGCGCGAGCGTGCGGTGTATGCCCACTGCATCCACTTCGACGACGACGACCGGGCGCTGATGCGCGACACCGGCGCGGTGGCTGCGGTCAGCCCCACCAGCAATCTTTTTCTGGGCAGCGGGTTCTTCGACTACGCGGGGGCCGACCGGCTGGGCTTCGGCTACGGCCTGGCCAGCGATGTGGGCGGGGGCACCAGCTTCAGCCCGTTCCACACCATGCTGGCCGCGTACTACGTGGGGCGGGAGGGGCATACCAAGCAGGGCCTGAGCCTGTCGCCCCAGCAACTGTGGTGGCAACACACGGCTGGGGCCGCCAAGGCGCTGGGCCTGGCCGGTGTAGTGGGCAATTTGCAGCCGGGCTGCGAGGCCGATTTTGTGGTGCTGAACCCCGAGGCCACGCCGCTTTTGGCGCGCAAGACGCGCCAGGCGCGCAACCTGGATGAGCTTTTGTTTGCGCTGATCGTGCTCGGTGACGACCGCGTGGTGCAGGAAACGGTGATTTCTCAAGCAAAATACGGCTCCAGCGCTTGATATTCATGCGCTACCAGCTACGTATTTAATAGCGCCCGGCAGACCACCACTGTGCGGGCCACAGCGCAGGGAGTTCTGCTATGAGCATCAAGAGCGACAAATGGATCCGCCGCATGGCGGCCGAGCACGGCATGATCGAGCCCTTCGAGCCCGGTCAGGTGCGTGAGGTCGAGGGCCGCAAGATCATCAGCTACGGCACCAGCAGCTACGGCTATGACATCCGTTGCGCGCCTGAATTCAAGGTGTTCACTAACATCCACAGCACCGTGGTGGATCCCAAGAACTTCGACGAAAAGAGCTTTGTCGATTTCGAAGGCGACAGTTGCATCATCCCGCCCAACAGCTTTGCGCTGGCCCGCACGGTCGAATACTTCCGCATCCCGCGCAACGTGCTCACCATCTGCCTGGGCAAAAGCACCTATGCGCGTTGCGGCATCATTGTCAACGTGACCCCGTTCGAGCCTGAGTGGGAAGGGTATGTGACGCTAGAGTTCAGCAACACCACGCCGTTGCCCGCACGCATCTATGCCGGCGAAGGCTGTGCCCAGGTGCTGTTCTTCGAAAGCGACAAGGACGACGTGTGCGAGGTCAGCTACCGCGACCGGGGCGGCAAGTACCAGGGCCAGGTGGGCGTGACGCTGCCCAAGGCCTGACAGCCTCGGCGGCGCGCTGGACCCCCCCCTGTGAGCAGGGGCGGTGTCCTACAAACGCCATGCGCCTTGGCTGAAATGCAAGCATCGGTAAGTTTTTTAGCATCGGTGACATGCCTCCCGGGAGATGGGGGCTGATGGAGCCTCACCATGCTGATGTCCGCTGTTGCCTCAAGTTTTTTCTTTGCGCCCGTCCGTGCCCTGGCACCTGCGCAGGGCGCTGCGGTCGCCGCCAAAGCCAAAATGCCAGCCGCTTCGCCGGTGGCCTCAGCGTTTCAGCGGGCTGATACGGCGCCGGACCCTGCAGACGCGGACTGTCACGCCCACCACACCCACACCCCCACCTATTGGCCTTGTGAACTCCTCAACGACTTTGTGCTGCGCATGGCCGCCCAAGGCCATTGCGTGAACATGTCAATGATGCTGGGCCACCGGCCTTACGCATTGGAGCGGCTGGCGCTCGCAGCCCAGGGGCCGGATGCCAGCTTGCAGGAACTGGCGGGCCAGCTGCGGCTGTACTTCGATGCGCCAGTGCTGGAGGCGGGGGCAGTATCCAGCGGGCACTGACCGGGGGCTTGTTCTTGGAAGGCTCTGATGCCCAATTAAGCTTCCACACAAACCCGATTGCGTCCCTGCCCCTTGGCCTCATAGAGCGCTGCGTCGCCCCGCCGCAGCATGGCGGCACCATTGTCATCTGCGCCGCGCATCGTGGCCACGCCCGCGCTCACGGTGATGGTCCCCACCACCGGGTCCTGCTGCTCCGCCATGGCCGTGACTAGGGCTTGTGCAATCGATTGGGCGCCGTTCAGGTCGGTGTCGGGCAACAGCGCCACAAACTCCTCGCCCCCCAGCCGGGCCACCACATCCGAGCCCCGCAGGCGGGACTCCAGCGTGCGCGCCAAACGCCGCAGCACCTCATCCCCTGCCTCGTGCCCGTAGGTGTCGTTCACCCGCTTGAAGTGGTCCACGTCCACCGTGATCAGGCTCAACGGACGGCTGCTGCGCCGCGCCAGTGCCACGGCAAAGGCCATTTGTGTCTCGAAGCCGCGCCGGTTCAGCAGGCCGGTGAGGGCGTCGGTGCGCGCCTGCAGGTCCAGAGCGCGATTAGCCGCCTCCAGTTCCAGTGTGCGCAACCGCACCTTTTCTTCCATGGCTTCACGGGCGGCCACCAAGTGGTGCGTCATGCGGCCCAGAGACTGCGAGAGCTGCTGCACTTCGCGGCTGCTCTGCATGGCCGGGATGTCACTCCCCGGGCGGCCTGCCTCCACCGCGCTGGCGGCATCGGCCAGCGCATACAGGTCCACGCTCAGGCGCCGGGCGGCCAGCCAGGCCAGGGCAGAGGCCAACAGCGCAGCGGCCAGACCGATGGCGAGTGCCAGCTGCACAGTGTCATCCGCCTCAGCAAAAGCCAGCTCCACGGGTTGGCGCGCCACGATGCGCCAGCCCAGGTCGCTGGCAGCGTTGCGTGGTTGCAGCTGGGTGGCTGCGGTCAGGTAGCGTTTGCCGTCTTGCCACCGTGCCACGGCGGTCTGCGTGCTGCCGCCGCCATCGCGGTTGTTGTTGATCTGAATGCCCTCGGGCAGCCGCTGCCCGGCGGCCCGCATCACCTCGGTCCGCCCGCCGGGGGCAAAGATCAGGGTGCCTTGCCGGTCAAAGATGAACAGTTCCAGCGCGCTCTCGTCAGACGAAGCGGGCGTGAGGCTTTCGAGCACCTCGCGGGTCCATTGCCAGCTGCCGTGGATGGCGAATACGCCCACGGTGGTGGGGCCGATGCGGATGGGGGCGGCAAAGTCCACAAAACGGTGCGGCTCGCCCGTCGCGGTGGGAGGCAGCAGGGATTCGAGCAACTGTGCTGCATGCACGTCGCCCACATGCACTCCTTGCAGGCCGTGCTGAAACCAGGGGCGCTGCGCCACGCTCTGCCCCACCAGCAGGCCGTTCGTGGCATTGCGCACCACGCCTTGCGCGTCGGCCACGCCAATCCACACATTGGTGGGTTGCATGGCCTGGCTGCGAGCCAGCATGTGTTGCGCTTCGGCAGAGTCGAGCCCCTTGGACCAGACCACTTCGGCACTGGCCATCACCTCGGCCTCCAGGCTGCGCTGCATGAGGCCCAGGGCCAAGAGCTTGCCGGCGTTTTCGGCCACCACCTGCAACGAGTTGCCTGCATCGCGCTGGATGCGGTGCTTGAGCAGTTCGCCGAACCCCAGCGACAGCAACACCGACAAGCCCACCACCAGCGCGCCAAACACCAGCGCAATCTGCATGCGCAAGCTGTGGTCTGAAAAGCGTTTGATGAGCATCATGCAGGCGTTGCGGTCACGGATTCCATCGCTGCCAGGGCCGGGCTGCCATGGCGCAGTGCCAGCCGGGCGGCCGCCAGGTCCCAGCCGGCCCAGCCGCAGCTTTTGAACAGCACGGGGCCCGGTGGGTGCTTCAGCGCCGCATTGCGGTGGTCACGCACTACATCGCCCAGTGTGGGCAGCGCGGCCACATCCAGGCCCGCCTGCAGCAGATCGCCCGCCTCGTGCAGTGCATCGCTGGTGTCCACCACGATGCGTCCGTGCTGCGCGATGTGCTGGCACAGGCCCGGGGCCAGCTCCACCATGGTGGGCGTGAAGGCGCCGACCGCTGCGATGAACGTGTCGGGCCGGGGCGGGGCGCTCAGCACCACGGCCTTGCCGGTGGTGCAGGTGGCGATCAGCGGGCAATGAGGCACGGCGGCATCGGCGTCGGGCACCACCCGGGCCTGGGCGCCCAGCGCTTGCACTTGCGCCGCGAGGGCCTCGGCGCTGGCGCGGCTTCGGGAGGCGATCCACACGTCGCGCACGCCGAGGCCGTGGATGAAGGCCTCGGCATGCGCCAGGCCCTGCACCCCCGCGCCGACGATGAGCAAAGGCCCTTGTGGCACCGGCGCCAGCCGCTGGGCGGCCAGCAGCGACGCTGCGGCGGTGCGCCGTGCGGTGACCGTGGGGCCATCCAGGACCAGCCGGCGCTCGCCCGTGGCGATGTCAAACACCACCACGTCGCCCTGGATCGACGGGCGCCCGGTGCCTGCATTGCCCGGGGTCAGGGTGATGAGCTTGGTCATGGCCACCGCCTGATCCGTGGCGGGCATCACAAACAGGCTGCCGCCTTGTGCCAGCGGCAGCACGGCCCGCTGGGGTACCACCACGCTGTTGTCCTGCAGCAAGGCAGCAATTTCATCGGCCAGTGCGGACCAGGGTAGGCGCGCAGCGGTGGCTGCCGCGTCCAGCGGGCCAGGGGGGGCGAAAGAGGGGGCAAAAGGCATGCGCGGACTTTACACAGCGTGCAGGCTGCCTGGGAGCGGAGAACCCCTCACCGACGCCGGGTACGGGACCACAGGGCAGGGCGGTCTCGGCTCAGGGTGGCTGTACGCAGTACTTCATCAATGCGTGGCCCCTGCCTGCAGCGCAATGTCCTGCGGGGCCAGCACCGCCGCCCAGAGGGCCGCATGGATGCCGCGCACCATGTCGCGCAGGGGCAGGTGGGGCTCGCCCTGGCCGCTGAGCCAGGGCACATGCACAAAGCCGCCACGCGCCCCCCGGGGGGCGGTCCCTTGCGCCAGCAAGTGCATCAGCCCGTACAACACATGGTTGCAGACAAAGGTGCCTGCGGTCTGCGATACCTCGCAGGGCACGCCTGCCCGCTGCACGCCACGCAGCATGGCCTTGATGGGCAGGCTGGCAAAGTAGGCGGCGGGCCCGTCGGCCTGCACCGGGGTGTCGATGGGCTGGGCGCCGCAGTTGTCGGGAATGCGCGCATCGTTGATGTTGATGCCAATGCGCTCGATGGACAGCGCTGCCCGGCCGCCTGCCAGGCCCAGGCACAGCGTGATGGCGGGCTGGTGCTCCTGCAGCAGCGACTGCAGCCGCTGCAACGACTGTCCGAACACCGTGGGCAACTGTGCCGCCACCACCTGGTGCCATCCAATGCGCTGGCCGTGCAGCGCTTGCGCTATGAGCCAGCTGGGGTTGTGCGCGTCGCCGCCAAAGGGGTCAAAACCGGTTAGCAGGATGGCCGGACCGGCCTGGGGCGCGCTGTAGGGAGTGTCAGGGGCCATGGACGTCAGGAAAGGGGGCTGAAGCGGGGTGGAACACATCGTAAATCGTCCACGCCGCGGCCGTCCCGGCGCGTAACATGCAGGCTTGGTCGCCCCGCCGTGAGGGCGCTGGAGAGATGCAATGAGATGGGAAGGCAATCGCGAGTCCGACAACGTGGAAGACCGCCGCGATGACGGAGGTGGCGGTGGATCGCCGGTTTTCGGGGGGCGCAGCATCGGTATCGGCACCATCGTGATCGCGCTGGTGGGCGGCTGGGTGCTGGGCATCAACCCTTTGACCATCCTGGGGTTGCTCAGCGGTGGCGGCCCGGCGCCCCAGGTCCAGACACAGCCCCATACCCCCGCCCACCGGCCACCGGCCGATGACACCATGGCACGTTTTGTGTCCACGGTGCTTGCGGACACGGAGGACGTGTGGGGCGAGTTGTTCCGCCAGGGCGGCGGTCGCTACCAGGACCCGCGGCTGGTGTTGTTCCGGGGCGCCACGCCCACCGCGTGTGGCACGGGCCAGGCCGCGATGGGGCCGTTCTATTGCCCGGCTGACCAGAAGGTCTACATCGACCTCGGCTTTTACGAAACCCTCAAGACCCGGTTGGGAGCCCCCGGCGACTTTGCCCAGGCCTACGTGATTGCCCACGAGGTGGGCCACCATGTGCAGAACCAGCTCGGCATCAGCGCCAAGGTGGACCAGATGCGGGGCCGTGTGAGCAAGGTCGAATACAACGCGCTGTCGGTGCGGCTGGAACTGCAGGCCGACTGCTTTGCGGGGGTCTGGGCCCACCACGCCCAGAAGGCCCGGCAGATCCTGGAGCAGGGCGATGTGGAAGAAGCCATGAACGCCGCCGCCAAGATTGGTGACGATGCACTGCAGCGGGCCAACGGCGGCGCCGTGGTGCCCGAGAGCTTCACGCACGGCACCAGCGCCCAGCGGCAGCGCTGGTTCAACAGCGGTCTGCAAAGCGGCAGTGTCAAGACCTGCGACACGTTTGCAGCGCGCAGCCTGTAGGCGCGCAATGCCCGGGGCTTGCTAGACACCTCCATGCCACCGACCGCACCCGTGACTGCCGCGCTGCAACGCCGTACCGGGCCTTCGGCGGGTGCTGAGGTCGGGCCGTCAGCGCCGCAGCCCTCGGGCGCCGCAGCGGCGTGGTCTGCGGCGGCGGTCACCGTGCCCCATGCCGTGGGGCTGGGGCTGCTGGCATTTGCCCCGCTGGCGGGTGAGCATTCTCTGGCCGCGCTGGCGTTGTGGTCGGCCGCGTTACCCGGCCTGCTGCTGACCTTGGCGACGCCCCGCGCCGGGGTGGTGTATGCACCGACCACGGTGGTGGCATTGCTGTTTGCTGCCGTGCTGGCGACCGCCCACGGCGCGGCCCCCAGCCTGGGCCTGAGCGCGCGCCAGGTGCTGGCGGTCAGCGGTGCCACAGTGGCTTTGGCCTTTGTGTTCCAGTGGCTGCTGGGGGTGTTGCGGCTGGCGTCGGTGGCGCGGTTTCTTCCCATCTCGGTCACCCACGGATTTGCAGCCGGTGTGGGCTTGTCGATGGTGGTGGGCCAGGTGCGCAATGGTTTTGGCGCGGGGGCTGATGCGTTGTGGGACGCACGCACCGGCTGGCACCTGCTGGCGGCGCTGGCCGTGGTGGCGCTGGCCTGGGGGCTGCGCCGGCGCTGGCCCCGCATGCCGGGGCTGCTGACGGCCGTGGCCGTGGTGGCACTGGCCGTGGCGCTGGCGGGGGTCTGGGGCGTGGGGCTGGGCAGCGTGTTCGTGCCGGCCGTGCCGCCCAGCGTGTTTGCCTGGCCCATGTTGCCCGACTGGACGGGCATTCCCTGGATGGCCCTGGCCCGGCAGCAGGGCTCGGCCCTGGTGGTGTTGGCAGTGCTGATGGCGCTGGTCAACAGCCTGGAGATTCTGGTGTTCAACCAGGAGCTGGAGCTGGACCACGGCCTGCGTGGCAACGCCAACCTGGCCTTGCGCCGCGAGAGCCTGCTGGGTGCACTGTGCGGGCTCGTGGGCATGATTCCGGCGTCCACCAGCGCCTCGCGTTCGCGCATCGTGCTGGCGCAGGCGGGAGCCTCGCGCGAAGCCCCGCGCTGGCACGCCGCCATCATGCTGGGGGTGGCGGTCACTGGCGCGTGGTGGCTGCACTGGGTGCCCATGGCCTGTCTGGCAGGGGGGCTGGTGCTGGCGGGGCTGATGCAGGTGCCGGGGCTCATGTGGTCGCTGGGCTACGCCCGCCGGTCGCGGGTGACCTGGGCGCAAAGCTGGCTGGTGGCGCTGGTGTTTGCCGTGATGGGGGGCGTGGGGGCGCTGGTGGCTGGCCTGGTCGTGGCCACGTTTGTGCTGCTGCACGACTCTGCCGCCACGGTGCTGCGCCACGTGCGTCTGGATGGCGAGCTGCGCTCGCGGCGCTTGCGCCGTGCCGGGTCGGACAGCTGGCTGACGCCGCGCATGAACCAGGTGGCCGTGTTTGAGCTGCAAGGCGTGATGTCTTTTGGGGTGGCCGCCCATCTGGCCGAGCAGGTGCGCATGCTGCTCCTGCCGCGCCATCGCTGGGTCATTCTGGACGCGGGCCGTGTGCCCGCGTGGGACAGCACGGCAATGGCCCAACTGCGGGCGCTGGTGCGTGACCTGGACCAGCAGGGCATCGCCGCAGCCGTGGCAGCCTTGGACCCCATGGCCGCCGAGCATGCCGGAGAGCATGTGCGCGCCTTTGCCGACCTGGACCGGGCGCTGGAATGGGCCGAGGTGGGCATCCTGTCCCAGCGGCCCATCGAGCAGCGCCCCGTGCACCCCGAGCGGGATGTGCTGGGCGAGGTGGGCGAGGGCGTGCCCAAGGCCGCGGCCGAGGCCTTGCAGGCGCTGCTGGTGCCGCAGGCCGTTGCACCCCATGGTGTGGTGTTCCATGCGGGCGATACGGACCATGACCTTCTCGTGGTCAAGTCCGGCCACATCACGTTGGTGACCCAATGGCCGCCCGACAAGGGCTTGCGCCTGGCCACCGTCGGTCCGGGCATGGCGTTTGGCGAGATGGCCTTCCTCAACGGTGCGGCCCGCAGTGCCTGCGCGGGCGCCGAACGTGGCCCGGCGCACCTGGTGCGGTTGTCGCGCGCGCATTTCGACGCCTGGGCCCGGCAGTATCCTGAGGCGGCCCTCACGGTGATGAACAACCTGGCCCAGATCGGCGCCCGGCGCCTGGCGGTGACCACGCGGCAGCTGCGGGCGGTGCTGGAGTAACGGGGCACAGGGCAACGGGTGTCGATGCGCGGCTGTCCCCCACGCGCTGCAGGCGCATGACAAGGCCCGGATTTCTATAATCCAAGGCTTCCCGACACCGCCTGGCAACCTCTTTTTGCCAACCCCATGGAATCCACCCCCTCGTCCTCCGCCGCAGAGGCCCCCGTGGCCACCACCCCTTTTGAATGGATCGGCGGCGAAGAACGCGTACGCGCCCTGACCGAGCGCTTCTACGACCTGATGGACCTGGAGCCCGGTTACGCCGAGCTGCGTGCCGCCCATGGCAGCGATCTGGGCCAGGCCCGGCAAAAGCTGTTCATGTTTCTGTGCGGCTGGCTGGGCGGGCCGTCGTACTACACCGACCAGTTTGGCCACCCCCGCCTGCGTGCGCGCCACATGCCGTTTGCCATCGGCATCAAGGAGCGCGACCAGTGGGTGGCCTGCATGGACCAGGCCATGGGCGAGACCGGCGTGCCCACCGACCTGCGCGTGCGGCTGAAGGAAAGCTTCATGGGCACGGCCGACTGGATGCGCAACAAAGGGGTGTAGCCATCCCGCAAGGCGGCCCTCTTTTGCGCCCTTGAAGGGCGCCCTTACGGGTTTCCCGAGGCTTCGCCCACAGGCTCTAAGATGCTCCCTACAACAAATTCAGGAGGTGGGGTATGTCGGCAACTGCATGGGTCGTGGTCGTTGTGCTGGTCGCTGTGGGGTTGTGGGCTGTGGCGGTCTACAACCGGCTGGTGCAGTTGCGCAACCGCATTGCCAACGCGTTTGGCCAGATTGATGTGCAGCTCAAGCGCCGGTATGACTTGATTCCCAATCTGGTGGAGGTGGCGCGCGGCTATCTCGCGCACGAGGCCGCCACGCTGGAGGCCGTCATCAAGGCCCGCAGCCAGGCGCAGGGCGCGGCTGCAGCGGTGCGTGCCGCACCGCAAAGCGCCAGCGCCATGGGCGCGCTGGCAGCGGCAGAGGGCGTACTCGGCGGCAGCTTGGGCCGCCTGATGGTGGTGGCCGAGAGCTACCCTGAACTCAAGGCCGACGCCACCATGCAGTCGCTGTCCGAAGAAATCACCAGCACCGAAAACCGCCTAGGGTTTGCGCGCCAGGCCTACAACGACCAGGCGCTGGAGTTCAACGATGCGGCGGCGCAGTTCCCGGACCTCATCGTCGCGCGCCTGCTGGGTTTTGCGCCTGCGCCCATGCTGGCGTCCACGCAGTCCGATGAAGAGCGCGCCGCGCCCCGGGTGAAGTTCTGACCCTTCCACTGCCACACCCATGAAGTTCTGGGATCACCAGCACAACGCACGCAGCGAGACACGCCGCCTGCTGCTGGGTTTTGCCTTCGCTGTGGTCGTGCTGGTGGCCGCCGTGCATGCGGCCCTGGCGCTGGCCTGGTGGCTGATGGTTGCGGTGCTGCCCGTGCACTTGCCCTTCCCCCAAGGTTTTCTGGCCGCCAATGTGGGGGTCTCGCTGATGCTGGTGCTGGGCGGCTGGTGGGTGGAGACGTCCAACTTGCGCGCAGGTGGTGTCAAGCTGGCGCAGCGTGTGGGCGCGCGCGAGTTGCGCCCGTCGCTGTCGCGCGCCGAGCAGCGGCTGTCCAACATCGTGGACGAGCTGTGCATTGCTGCGCACATGCCACGCCCGCAGATCATGGTCATGCCGCGCACCGATGCCATCAACGCGTTCGCTGCCGGGTGGGATGAGAGCGACGCCGTCATTGCCGTGACGCAGGGCGCCCTGGACTACCTCACCCGCGAAGAGATGCAGGGCATGGTGGCGCACGAGCTGAGCCATCTGCACGAGGGCGACACGCGCCTGAAGATGCGCCTGGCGGGCATGGTGTTCGGGTTGGAGCTGGTCTACAACTTTGGCGACACGATGCGCGAGCGCCGGGGCCTGGCCTGGTGGTTCGGTTCGGCCATCATGGTGGCGGGCTTTGCGGGCTGGCTCACCGGCCGCATGCTCAAGGCCGCCGTATCGCGACAGCGCGAATACCTGGCCGACGCACGCGCCGTGCAATGGACCCGCAGCCGCGATGGCCTGGGTGGCGTGCTGCGCAAGGTCATGGCCCAGCGCCGCGACACACCGGCTGGGTATGCCGAGAACCCCGTCCACACTGGCTTGGCCCACCCGGCCGTGCAACACATGCTGCTGGTGGACGTACCCGGCCGCAGCCGCATGGAGCGCTGGCTGGATACCCACCCCACGCTCGACGACCGCGTGCAGCGCGTGTATGGCCGCCGCATGCAGCCTTTGCCCGCCGTGCCCGTGCACGCAGGGCATGAATCGGCGCGGCGTGACGAGGGTGGGGCGCCCGTCACCGTGTCGATCGCCTCGCTGGTAGACCCTTTTGCGCGCTTCATGTAGCCCGCTGCGAAGGCTGCAGTTTTTTCAGGAGACCCATGTCCATGTCACGCGACGCGAGATTTCAGGAACAAGCCCAGGTACTGGGCTACTGCTTTGATGGCGAGATCAAGATTGGTGGCAACTACGTCCCGCTCGTGCGGGACGGCCACCACATCTACCTGAGCGGGCAGATCCCGCGCGTGGGCGATACCGTGGTGGTCACGGGCGCTGCCGGGGCGGTCGCCACGCTGGCCGATGCGCAAAAAGCAGCGAAGGTGTGTGTGATGCGGGCGCTGGCCTTGCTGCAGCGCTCGCTGGGTTCGCTCGATGCCGTGCAATCCATTTTGCGCATCACCGTGTACGTGCAGTCGGCGCCTGCCTTCACGCAGCAAAGCGAGGTGGCCGACGGTGCCTCCGAGGTGCTGTTTGCCGTGCTGGGCGAGGCTGGTGCCCACACCCGCACCTCGGTGGGTGTGCTACAGCTGCCCAAGAACGCGACGGTGGAGGTGGACTTGATCGCGTCGGTGGCGCCATGACGACGCCTGCTGCTGTGCACCGAGGCAGTTGCCTGTGTGGTGGCGTGCGTTACGAAACCACGGCGCCATTGCAGGGTGCATCGCACTGCCACTGCTCGATGTGCCGCAAGGCGCATGGTGCGGCGTTTGGCAGCTATGGCAGCGTGTTGCGTGTGTACCATCGTTTCGTGTCTGGGCAAGGGCTGACGCGCACCTACCGGTCTTCGCCCCCGGTCACGCGCACGTTTTGCTCGGTGTGTGGCTCGCCCTTGCTGTGGCACAGCGAAGGTTCCTATACCGAGTGGGTGGCCGTGCCGCTGGGTACCTTGGACACCGCCTACGAGGCCCCTCCCCAAAAGCACATCCACGTGGCCTCCAAAGCCGCATGGGTAGTGATCTGTGATGGTTTTCGGCAAGAGGCCGAAGGATAGATCGGTACCCCATGGCAGCACCGTTGAACTCTTACCCCCGTTTTAATGTTTTCGGCCGCATCGTCGAAGTGCGCCGCGAAGGTGCGCTGTGGCAGGCCTACCGAGTGGGCGCAGATGGCAAGCGCTTGCCGTCGGGCTTTGTGATCCCCGACTTTGTCGAAGAGCATGAGCTGGCACAGTTTCTGGAAGACCTGTTCCACGAAAGCGCCTCGCCGCACAACGGCGACGTGTACCGTATCGATTGAGTCGCTGCAAGGCGCACTGGTCGCAACACGAGGCACAAGTGTTGCGGCCACGTTGCCACGTCACACCGCTGTCAAACCCGGCCCAGACACTCGGTCCCTTGTTTCCAACAGGGACTGTTCATGTCTGAACGCATTCTGGGTTTTCTGATTTTTCCTTCGCAGGTTTCACGCCGTGTCGCCACACTGGGTGTGGTGGCGCTCGCTGCGTCGCTGGCTGCCTGCGGCGGCAGTAGCGACAACGCCAGCAGCAACGCGGGCGCCACGGCCACGCTGGCCGTGCTGGAGACCACCGACCTGCACTTCAACGTGCGCAGCTACGACTACTTCAAGCTGGCCGAAGACAAAAGCTACGGCTTTGAGCGCACGGCCACGCTGGTGCGCGCGGCCCGCAAGGAGTTTGCCAACACGCTGCTGGTGGACAACGGTGACACCATCCAGGGCACCGCACTGGCCGACTACGAGGCCAGCATCAGCCCTATCCCGTGCACGCAGCAGCTGTCCATGTACAAGGCCATGGGCGCGCTGGGCTTTGATGCGGGCACGCTGGGCAACCACGAGTTCAACTACGGCCTGCCCTTCCTGAACCAGGTGCTGGGCGGCGGGCTGGATGTGGACGGCGTGGACCCCTCCAAGAAGTGCGCAGGCTCTGGCTACCCCGCCGTGCTGGCCAACGTGTACAGCAATAAGACCAAGAAGCCGCTGGTGCAGCCCTACACGCTGCTGGAGCGCACGCTGGTGGCCAAGGGTACGGATGGCAAGGAGGTGAAGCTGCCGATCAAGATCGGCGTGATCGGCTTTACCACCCCCGGCATCATGAACTGGGACAAGCGCTACCTGGAAGGCAAGGTCTACACCGAAGGCGCCGTGGAATCCGCCAACAAGTACGTGCCCGAGCTGCGTGCCAAGGGGGCTGACATCGTGGTGGCCTTGTTGCACGGCGGTCTCGACAGTGCCGCCTACTCGGCCACCATGGAGAACCCCGGCCTGTACCTGTCGAAGGTGGCAGGTATCGACGCGATGGTGATGGGCCACCAGCATGGCGTGTTCCCCGACACGGCCGCCACGCCCAGCTTCAACCTGGCCGGCGTGGACCACAAGGCGGGCACCATCAACGGCGTGCCTGCCGTCATGGCCAGCTCCTGGGGCAAGGCCCTGGGTGTGGTGCAACTGGCGCTGCAGTGGGACGGCAGCAAGTGGGTGGTCAACAAGACCGCCAGCAAGAGCGAGCTGCGCAACATCCAGAGCAAGAATGCCGCTGGCGCCACGGTGACTGTGGATGCAGACCCCGCCATCGCCCCGCTGATCGAGACACAGCACCAAGCTGCAATCCAGTATGTGAAGACACCGATCGGCCAGACTGACTTCCGCATGAGCACGCTGTTTGCTGATGTGGGTGACCCCGGTGCGATCCAGATCGTGAACCAGGCCCAGCAGGCCTATGTGGCGGCTTACATCAAGGCCAGCCTGCCGCAGTACGCTGCGTTGCCCGTGCTGTCGGTGAGCGCGCCGTTCAAGAGCGGCTTCCAGGGCGGTGCCGACTACACCGACGTGGCCGTGGGCCCGCTGGCCATCAACAACGCGGCCGACCTGTACCTGTATCCCAACACGGTGTACGCGGTGAAGGTGAACGGCGCGGACATCAAGAACTGGCTTGAAGCCGCTGCCAAGCGCTTCAACCAGATCGACCCGGCCAAGACCACCGAGCAGCAGCTCATCAGCACTTTCCCGGGCTACAACTTCGACATGTTCACCACTGCGGACATGCAGTACGAGATCGACGTGACCCAGCCCGTGGGCAGCCGCATCAAGAACCTGACCTACCTGGGCAAACCCATCGATGGGGCGCAGGAGTTTGTGATCGCTACCAACAACTACCGCGCCATCAGCGGCAAGAGCTTTATCGACAAGCTGGACGGCTCGGGCACCATCTGGGCCTCGCCCGATGCCAACCGCGACGTGGTGATCGACTACATCCGCAAGAACCCGGCGGTGACCCGCGCAGCCAACGGCGCGGCCAAGAGCTGGCGCTTTGCCAAGGCCACAGTGGCGGGGCCGGTGGTGTTCAGCTCAGGCGCCAATGCGCTCAGCGTGGCCCAAGCGGCCGGGCTGGGCAACGTGTCGTTGCTGGCGGCCGATGATGGGTCAGGCAAGGGCACGTCGAAGTACGGCGTGGACTTGTCCAAGTAGTCGTCCCCCTGCCGTTGTGGGCGCCGTGGCGGTGCGTGCGTTCGCAGCGCCGCCACGGTGCGGTCTGTTGTAGAGCACTGAGTTGCTCTGTTTTTAATAGCTGCAAACGCATATGGATCTAGAGCTTGCGGCTATTTTCATCAATTTTTGCGCAAAACGGGTTGCAGCAGCACCACCAGGGCGCCCGCGCCGCCATCCATGGGCCGCGCCTGCACGAAGGCCAGTACCTCGTTCTTCTGCACCAGCCAGCGCTGTACGCGGCCCTTGAGCACAGGGCTTTTGCCGGGCGAGCCCAGTCCCTTGCCATGCACCACGCGCACGCAGCGCAGGCCGATCTTGTGCGCGTGGCGGATGAATTCACCCAGCGCCTCGCGCGCGTCGTCCACACGCAGGCCGTGCAAGTCCAGGTGGCGCTGAATGCTCCAGTGGCCTGAGCGCAGGCGGCGCGTCACTTCCACGCCGATGCCTGGGCGGCGAAAGCTGAGCTGGTCGTCGGTGTCCAGCAGGGTGCTCACGTCGAAGTCGTCGCTGATGGATTCGAGCAGCACCCGCTCCTCGTCCAGCCAGTGCTGCACCGGCAGCGGCGGCGGCAGGTGGCGCCGCAGCCGCGCCACATTGGGGTTGCGCAGCGGGGTGACAGGGCCCACGCTGCGGCTGAAGAGGTAGCGCTCGGCCTCGGCCCGTGCTGCCGCTTCGCGTCGGGCTTTGTCTTCGGCCTCGCGGCGCTCCTGCTCCTCGCGCAGGCGGCGGGCCACGGTGGCCAGGTCCTGCAGCTGGGTGATGCGCTCACCCGCACGGCGCGGGGCCGGAGGGGCTCGGCGGCGGGGTGGTGAGGGGCTCGCTGCGGCTGTGGGCCCGGCGGGGGCCTGGCGCAGCGGGCGCATCGCTGCCTTGGCGGCTGCCTTTTTGTCAGCCAGGCCTGCGCGCCGGGCGGACCGGGGTGCGCTGGGGGCCGGGGCGGCGGCTGTGGCTTCCACCGGGGGCGCCTTGCCGGGAACAGCGCGCGCAGCACGCGCCAGCGCGGCTTGCAGGGCCGTGGGCGGCTGGGCGGGCGTGGGGGCTGGGGCGGTCACACCAGGCCCTTTTCAGCCATTGACAGCGCCTGGCCCGGTGCCACGATCACATGGTCGAGCACGCGCACGTCCACGAGGGCCAGCGTGGTCTTCAGGGTCTGGGTCAGCGCCTCATCCGCACGGCTGGGTTGTACGCTGCCGCTCGGGTGGTTGTGGGCCAGCACCACGGCGGCGGCCTGGTGGTGCAGGGCACGCAGCACCACCTCGCGCGGGTACACGCTGGTCTGCGTGAGAGTGCCGCGAAACAGCTCCTCCAGTGCCAGCAGGCGGTTTTGCGCATCGAGAAACAGCACCGCAAACACCTCGTGCCCCTTGGCGGCCAGGTGCAGTTGCAGGTAGTGCTTGACGGTATCGGGCGAGTCGAACACTTCGCGTTCACGCAGCTGCTGGGCCAGGGCACGGCGGGCCAGCTCCAGCACGGCCACCAGCTCGGCGCGTTTGGCGGGGCCCAGGCCTTTGATCCGCTCCAGATCGGCCGCGCTGGTGTGTAGCAACCCGGCAATGCCGCCAAAGCCGCCGGTGACAGCGCCCGTGTCCGGGTCGATGCCGGGCGGGTCCAGCAGCTCCTGCGCCATCTGCAGCACGCCCTTGCCCACGATGCCGGTGCGCAGCAGGATGGCCAGCAGTTCGGCATCGGCCAGCGCAGCGGGGCCGCGCGCCAGCAGTTTTTCGCGGGGCTGGGCGTCGGCGGGCAGGTCTTTGAGGGGCATGGCGCGAAGAAAGTACGTACGGGGCAGGGCACCGATGGACCCAGCCGATAGGGGTTTCCCCGGTTTTCTACAATCGGGGCAGTTTATCGGGACTCTCATGACCTCTATTTCCACCCCCCTTCCCACCGTTCAGCCGGGCTCCTTCCTCACGCTGCACTACCGCCTGGCTGGCCCAGCGGGGGATGTGATCAACACCTTTGCCGACAAGCCGGCCACCCTGTCGCTGGGCACGGGCGAGCTGTCGCCCGCCATGGAGCAGCGCCTGCTGGGCCTGGCCGAGGGCACGCGCACCACGTTCGAGCTGCCTGCAGGCGAGGCTTTTGGCGAGCGCAACCCCGACATGCAGCAGTGGGTGGCGCGCAAGCTGATGAACGAGCTGGGTGACCCCGACGAAAAGTACAACGTGGGCGATGTGGTGCAGTTCCCCACGCCCGACGGCCAGGGCAGCTACGCCGGGGCCGTGATGCAGGTGCGCGAAGACGGCGCCGTGCTGTTCGACTTCAACCACCCGCTGGCGGGCCAGCCTGTGACCTTTGAAGTGCAGCTGATCGGGATCCTGTGATGCTGGCGCCGAAAGAAATCCTGCTGGCCGAGCCGCGCGGCTTTTGCGCCGGTGTGGACCGCGCCATCGAGATCGTGGAGCGCGCCATCCAGAAGTTTGGCGCCCCCATCTATGTGCGCCACGAAATCGTGCACAACACCTACGTGGTGAACGACCTCAAGGCCAAGGGCGCGATCTTCATTGAAGAGCTGTCGGACGTGCCCCCGGGCGCCACGCTGGTGTTCAGCGCCCATGGCGTGAGCAAGGCGGTGCAGCAAGAGGCCGAGGCGCGCGGCTTCAGCATCTTCGATGCCACCTGCCCGCTGGTGACCAAGGTACACGTCGAAGTAGCCAAGCTCGCCAAAGAGGGCTACGAGTTCATCATGATCGGCCACAAGGGCCACCCCGAGGTGGAGGGCACCATGGGCCAGCTCGACCACGGTATCCACCTGGTGGAAGACGTGGAAGATGTGGCCCGCGTGCAGCCCGCGCAGACCGAGAAGCTGGCCGTGGTCACGCAGACCACGCTGAGTGTGGACGACGCGGCTGAAATCTCTGCCGCCGTGCGGGCGCGCTTTCCGAATGTGCGCGAACCCAAGCAGCAGGACATCTGCTACGCCACGCAAAACCGGCAGGACGCCGTCAAGGTGCTGAGCCCGCAGGTGGACGTGGTGATCGTGGTGGGCAGCCCCACCAGCTCCAACAGCAACCGCCTGCGCGAGCTGGCGGCCAAGCTGGGCACCACGGCCTACATGGTGGACAGTGCCGACGAGCTGCAGGGCGAATGGTTCAAGGGCCTTGCACGCGTAGGGCTGACCGCCGGAGCCTCGGCGCCGGAAATCCTGGTGCAGCAGGTCATCGACCGCATCAAGGCGCTGGGCGCGGTGTCGGTGCGCAGCATGGCGGGCATTGAGGAGACCATCAAGTTCCCGCTGCCCAAGGGGCTCAAGATCGACGCGGCCACGGGTCTGGAAATTCGTGAGCGCACGCCGGAGACAGGGCCATCTGCGCGCTGACTGCGCCGTTCGGGGCTACCGCTGATCGTGCGAGGGCGCCAGCAGGCGCCCTTTTTTTATTTGCTCCTGAATTGATAGCTGCTGGCGCATATTCCTCTAGCGCTACCAGCCAATTTGGTTCCAATCTGCCCCTACAGAGGCACGGCCGGCCCGCTCCACAGGTCCAGCGGCGGGTCGGCCGCCACGGCGCGCAGGATGTCGGTGCGTGAAATAAAGCCCGACAGCACGCCCGCCTCGTCCGTCACCGGCAGGCCGGGCAGGCCGGTGTCCAGCAGCACGGCGGCCACGCGGCGCAGTTCGGTGTCGGGTGACACGGTGGGCACCGGGCTCACCATCACCTCGGCCACCGGGCGGCGGGCCAGGTCGATGGCCTGCTTGACGGCGCCGGGCTCGGGCAGCAGGTCCAGCGGCGCCATGTCGGCCCGCAGCAGCAGACCGATCACGCGGCCCAGCGCGTCCACGACGGGGGCCTGTGCCACCCGGTGCTCGGCCAGGGTCTGCCAGGCATCGTTCACGCGCACATCGGGTGCCACACTCACGCCGCCGGTGGTCATCACATCGCTCACCTTGGTCAACGGCTGGCGGGCACTGGCCTGGTGGCCTTGTTCCGTTTGCGCGTAGGCGCTCACGGCATCCTGCAGGCGCAGGTTGACGACGGCGCCGGGTGCCGCCGCATGGGTGTGGTCGGCGGCGGTGGGGCGGGGCGGGGCCGTGAAGACGGGTACCGGCTGCCCGTCTTGTGCGTCCATGGCCCGCGTGCGCAGGGCCTGCGGGCGTTGCACGCTGCGCACTGCAGAAATACGTGCCAGGTTTTCGGGGCCGCCCCGGTACATCTGGCCCGACGGGCCGAACACAAAGAACATGCTTTTCTCCTGTGTGCAGAACCGCCGGACGGGTGGGTTTGGAACTGCTTTGCCCATGTTATCGGCAGTTGTGAGGCGCACGTGCAGTCCACGTTGTGTCTGCATGTTGCGGGCAGCCCCTACACTGCCCCTTCTTTTGACACCACCTGCCATCCGGAGCCCCTGCATGATCGACCGCGCCGCCATTGCTGCAGCCCGCCGCCAACTGGCCATCCAGCCCGACTTTTTGCGCACCACGCCGCTGATGCGACTGTCCGGCAAATCCTTGGGCGTGGACTGTGCCGAGGTCTGGCTCAAGCTGGAGCATCTGCAGGTGGGCGGCAGCTTCAAGGCGCGCGGCACGTTGTATCGCCTGCTGGCCAACCCGGTGCCTGAGAGCGGCGTGATCATCGCCTCGGGCGGCAACGCGGGCATCGCCGTGGCGGCGGCCGCCCAGGCGCTGGGTGTGCGCTGCGAGGTGTTTGTGCCCGAGGTTTCGCCCGAGGCCAAGCGCGCCCGCCTGCGCGCCCTGGGGGCGGAGGTGGTCGTCACCGGCGCTGCGTATTCCGAAGCCTTTGAAGCCTGCGTGGCCCGCCAGCAAACCACCGGTGCCTTGCAGGCCCATGCCTACGACCAGCCCGAAGTGGTGGCCGGCGCGGGTACCTTGGCGCTGGAGATGGAAGAGCAGGGCGGCCGCCTGCCCGACACGGTGCTGGTCAGCGTGGGCGGTGGTGGCCTCATTGGCGGGGTGGCCGCCTGGGTGGAAAGCCGCGCCCATGTGGTGGCGCTGGAGCCCGAACGCGCGCCCACCCTGCATGCCGCGCGGGCTGCGGGCCAGCCGGTGGATGTGGAGGTGGGTGGCGTGGCCGCCGACTCGCTCGGTGCCCGCCGCATCGGGGCGATCAGCTGGGAGGTGAGCCAGCGCCATGTGCACGACGCGTTGCTGCTGCCCGACGACGCCATCCGGGCGGCCCAGCTGTGGCTGTGGAAGGAGCTGAAACTGGCTGTGGAGCCCGCTGCCGCGCTGGGCTTGGCCGCATTGCAAACCCGCGCCTACAAGCCCCAGCCGCAAGAGACGGTGGCCCTGATTCTCTGCGGCGCCAACTTTGACCCCGCAAGCTTGGCCTGAGCTGGTGCCGACCACCCCCTTAAAATCCTGCAATGCTTGACATTCTTCTCCTCCGCAAAGACCTCGACACCGCCATCGCGCGGCTGGAAACCCGCAAAAAGCCCCAGGCCTTCCTGGACGTCTCCGCTTTCCAGGCCCTGGAGTCCGAGCGCAAGACGCTGCAGACCCGCACCGAAGAGCTGCAGGCCCAGCGCAACCAGCTGTCCAAGCAGGTCGGCATGCTGATGAGCCGGGGTGACAAGGACGGCGCCGAAGCCGTCAAGGCCCAGGTGGCCGCAGGCAAGGTCGAGCTGGAACAATCGGCTGCCCGCCTGGAACAGATCCAGTCCGAGCTGCTGGCCATGCTGGTGGCCGTGCCCAATCTGCCGCACGAATCCGTGCCCGTGGGCAGCGACGAAGCGGGCAATGTCGAAGTGCGCCGCTGGGGCACGCCTGCGAAGTTCGATTTTGAAGTGAAGGACCATGTCGATGTGGGCACCCCGCTGGGTCTCGATTTCGACATGGGCGTGAAGCTCTCGGGCTCGCGCTTTACCGTGATGAAGGGCTCTATCGCTCGCCTGCATCGCGCGCTCAGCCAGTTCATGCTGGACGTGCAGACGCAAGAGCACGGCTACACCGAGTGCTACGTGCCTTACGCTGTGAACGCCGACTCGCTCAAGGGCACCGGCCAGCTGCCCAAGTTTGAAGGCGATTTGTTTGCAGCCAAGAAGGGCGGCCAGGATGGCGAGCCCGTGCCGGACAACGCGGCGCTGTACCTCATCCCCACCAGCGAAGTGCCGTTGACCAACTTCGTGCGCGACGTGGTGGTGGCCGAGGCCGACCTGCCCATCAAGCTCACGGCCCACACGCCATGCTTCCGTTCCGAAGCAGGCAGCTACGGCCGCGACACGCGCGGCATGATCCGCCAGCACCAGTTTGACAAGGTCGAGATGGTCCAGATCGTGCACCCCGACAAGAGCTACGAAGCGCTGGAGGAAATGACCCGCCACGCCGAGGCCGTGCTGCAAAAGCTGGGCTTGCCCTACCGCGTGATGAGCCTGTGCACGGGCGACATGGGCTTTGGCGCCGCCAAGACCTACGACCTGGAAGTGTGGCTGCCCGCGCAGAACACCTACCGCGAAATCAGCTCGGTGAGCAACTGCGAAGCGTTCCAGGCGCGCCGCCTGCAAGCCCGCTTCAAGAATGCCCAAGGCAAGAACGAGCTGCTGCACACTCTGAACGGTTCCGGCCTGGCCGTGGGCCGCGCACTGGTGGCGGTGCTGGAAAACTACCAGCAGGCCGATGGCAGTGTGGTGGTGCCCGAGGTGCTGCGGGCTTACCTGGGCGGCACCGCCGTGCTCAAGCCCTGAAAATCTGGCTATAATCGAAGGCTTCGACACACAGGAGAGGTGGCAGAGTGGTCGAATGTACCTGACTCGAAATCAGGCGTAGTGGCAACACTACCGTGGGTTCGAATCCCACCCTCTCCGCCAGTACAAAAGAAACCCTGCTATTTAAAAGATAGCGGGGTTTTTTCTTTTCCGTCCGATGTAAGGGTAGATGTAAGACGATTCTGAAAATGCATCGCCAGCTACTGCAACAAAAAAGCCCCACGGCGGGGGCTTGAGTGGTGTGTTTCGCGGATGCGCTCTAGCGGCAGGCCAGCGGTGTGACCGCCTCGATAACCTCGCAAGCCTCTACATCAAGCGTCAGGCTTGCCGGGTCAGCAGCGGCGCAGGCTTTGCGCAGTCTGGCCTTTGCTGTGGCCTCAGCCTTGCGCGCATCGTTCACCACGGGCACGGTGAACCAACGCAAAGTATCCGCGTTTTTCTTTGTGACAGCGATGCGATGCAGTCGGGCGCGGTTCCACGCCAGTGCAGCAGCGGCCACGGCTTCAAGTTGTGCGGTTTGATTCATTGGTGCGGCACCTTTCAGGGTTGGGGCTGTTCTGACACTCAGGTTTTCTCAGGCGCTCGCTGCGGTCTTTCATCGCGGCTTGAATGGCATCCGAAACCTTGACATTCGTTAACAGGCGGCTCGCTTGCTTTGCCGCCGTCTGCCGTCTGCGCCTGGGTTTGATACGGTTTGATTCTTTTCAATGCGGGGTTTTTTCTGCGCGTGCGGAACTGCGGGGTTTCTGGCTTCGCAAGGCTCCAAACTTTTGAGCCCCCCTCCTTTTTTGTGGACGGTTAGCACAAGCAAGGGAACTTCTCGGTTTACGTCCTGAAGGGTTGCAAGATTCGCAGCCCCCCACCTGTGCGTGGTGGCTGCGGTCAATCATCCCAAGCGGCTAGGTCGTGTGCGTAGTCGTCACGTTCGCGGGTCGTGCCGTCGTCGCCAACATGCACGGCGGGCACTGGGGCGGTGCGGGCAGGCTTGCGGGCTTGTCGTTCAATGGCGGCCTGCTGTGCTACGCGGGCCACGGTCAGGCGCTGGGAAGCTGTGGCGGTTTTGAAGGTGGTTTTTGGGTCAATCCCTACACAGGATAGGGATTGGACTTTTTCACCCTGTTTTGCAATCCCTATAGGGTTTGCTGCGCTGCCCATCGCGCTCCCTTCAATCCCTATAGGGTTTGGCGCGGTCAGGGTTTGGCAGTCTTTGGGGGCACTCAGTTCTATCCCCAGCGCACGCACTGCGGCGGTCGGGTCGCGCTCGATGGCGGCCACCAGCACAGGCCACAACGGGCCATTGGCAGCAGGCAGTCCCATTGCCTCACAGTGGGCCAGGACGGCGGCCACAGCCCAGCGCTTGGGCTCTCCGCGCAGCTTGGCCGATTCACGCTGCAACCCGGCAGGCCCGGCCACCCTGTTGAAAAAGCTCTCGCGCAGTCGCAGCAGCTTGGGGCGCTCTATTGGCTTGCCTCCTGCATATATGCCATCAGCCAGCGGCAGCAGCAGGACGTGAAGATGCGGCGCAACCTCGTCGGCATGGCGCACGGCAGACAGCACCGGCAGCGGCAGGGCCTGCGCCAGCCAGGCCAGGCAGTGGGCAAAGTAGGTGGCAGGTTCAACCCCAGACGATGGCGGCAGGCTGAAAACAAACTCCAGCGCCTGAACGTGGTCACGGCGCATGACGGCAGGATTGAGCTCGGCAGCGGCCAGCAAGGACACGGCCAGGGCTTGCACCTGGGCAGCACCCGCAGGCCCGGCCAGGATGGCATTGGCGGAGCTGCGGCCTGGGTCAATCCGGCCCACGCTGCCATGCTCGGCCTGAATCTCGCGCAGGTTGTGGCGGGCGGCTGTCAGCAGGTCGCAGGGCTTGCGTCCATTGACTCGGCTCAGGCCGATGGTCTTTGCGGCAAAGTAGGCAACGTCACCGGCCATGTCAGCAGCCCCCCTTGCGCTGGCGGTGCAGCAGGTCGCCTTTGAGCAATGCCAGCAGGTCATGGTGCTGGCGGTTCGTCATGCCGGGCAGCTCGGCCAGAAACTCGCGCTGTTCGTCATGCGGCAGAGCCTTGGCCAGCGTCTCGCAATGCTTCATCGCCAGCAGGCCAGCGTGTGCAGCCTTGAGCAGCTCGGGGCAGCCATAGCGGTGCACGGCGGCGGCCTGAAACATCAAGCGGCGCGAGACGCCGATGCTTTGGGCCAATTGCTGCATGGTCGGGTGCACTGGTGCACTCATGCTGCACCGCCTCTCATGCGGCGTGCCTGCCACTGGTGCAGCTTGCGGCGGTCGGCAATGGTTAAGAAGTACACGCCAGGGCGGCAGATGTGGCCGTCGCGGTCAACGAAGTTGATGCGCTTGCAGGGCAGCTCCAGGCCACGGCGACGCAGCTCCGCGACGAGCTCAGGGCCATTGCTGCAACCGGCAAAGGTGTCCAAGTTCTCACGGGGCAGGGGGCGGCGCAGTAGGGCTGCGATTGCACGCAGGTGGCGCGGGTTGTCTGTGCCGGTAAACTTCGCGCTGTTCGGGGCGCTCGGGTTCTCTTTTGGGGGCTCGGGCGTTTTCATTTGCCAGCCCTCCAAGTGCGCACGCGCAGCAGCAGGTAAAAGACGGCGGCCACCATTTAAGCCACCCCCAATGCGGCCTTGATGCCAGCAACGGGCCAGCCCAAGCGACCATTGATGCGCACGGGGCGCAGGCCATCGGGGAAGGTTTCTGCGCAGGCCCAGCCGCGCAGGGTTTGCGGCTTGCGCAGCAGGTAATGGGCGGCCTGCTCGGTCGGAACCGTGGGGCGGCTCACCTGTTCCAGCGGGGGGAACTGTTGGGGCTCAGGTACAGCGCGGCGGGTGTCTGTGCTGTGAAGGGATGCGGTCTGCATTGGTTACCGTCTTTCTGCCCTTGCGGGCGTTGATTAAGGACGGTTCCCAATTCTTCGCATATGTCGGCAGGTAAGCGCCTGCCGTTCGCTTTCCGGTTTACTTGCCGAAAAGGCGTTCGCGGTGTGCGTTCAGGTCTTGTGCCAGCGCTTGCCGGGTGATGCGCAGGGCCTTGGCAATCCTGCCAATGCCGCGCGGCAAGGCTGAGTAGGTGTTTATCGGCATGGTCAGGCCCTCATCAATGCACATTTGCCAGCGGCGCGCCTGCCGTTGTTCTGCGTTTTCTGCCACCATTGGCGCTGCCTGGGGCTCGGCTTGCTTTGCTTCGGGGGCAATGTATTCATCGGCCAGGGCGTGAACGTCATAGCCCCCCACGCGGCAATCATCGGGCACCGTTTCAAAGTCGGGTTCATCGTCGGTCAACATGCCCTTGGTGTAGCGCATCAATATGCCGTTGCGTTCCTCGAAACTATCAAACGTGCGCCAGCTTGCGCGGCCTACGTTCGCTAGGTGTTGGCAGGCGGAAAGCGGCAATGTTGGGATGGAACCAGCGGGCACGATGTTTTCATTGGGCTCGTCCTTGTTGAATAGAACGCCTCCATCATGTTTGCGAACCTTTGCGGCATGGTGCACGATGGCGCGCAGCGTGATTTCGCCTCGTCCTGCGGCTCGCAGAAAATCGCGTGCGGTAATTTCCTCCCCAGCGTGTTTGCTGGCAAACCCTGCGGCTTCTTCCAGTGTCAAAAGGTCTGTATCGGCCAATCGCCCCCCGCGCCATTCGCTGCGCGGTTGCAGGCGCTCAAACTTCGGATATTGATAGCTCATTGCTTGCATAGCACCCCCTCAGTGCAACCCTGAACAGGAGCCCCAGCAGGCGGGCAGGGATACCCGCTTTTCGGTTCGCGGCCCTAGCTGGGGCGAAACGGTCAGGCGTGTGCGGCCTGAGGCTCGATGTGCACCACGGCGCGGGCTCCCACGGCCTGGGCATAGCGCTGCACACTGCGCAGGGAAGGTGCGGCCTTGCCACCCTCCAGGCGGGCAACGGTGCTTTGCGTCGTGCCCATGCGCTGCGCTACCTCGGCTTGCGTCAGCCCGGCGCGGGTGCGCGCTGCAATCAGCTCACGGGCCAATGCAAATTCATCAGCCTGGGCTTGGTACTCGGTGCGGGTGTCCGGGCACGCCAGCAGTTCGGCCTTCAAGGTGTTGAGCGTTTTCATTCTTGCGCCTCCAGTCGGTTCAGGGCGGTTTCTATGGCCTTGCGGGGCGTGGTCTGGGTCTTTTTCACAAACACATGCAGCACCAGCAGGCGGCGGCCTTGGACGGCGGCATACACGGCGCGGGCGATGCCATCGCGGCCTTGCATCCTCATTTCCCACAGCTTGCTTTCCAGCGGGCGAATATGCGGCAGGCCCACGCGCTGCGGCCCAAAGTCTTGCAGCATCTCGGCAATGTGCAGAAACCGGGCCTGCATGTCGGCAGGCAAGGCCAATAGCTCCGGCTCGGCCAGCGGGTGAAGGGCTACCGTCCAATCACTCATATTATCTCTTTTTTGCTATGTGTTCGCTATCACGCGCAGCTTGCCCGGCTCTGCTTGTGCGTCAAACACAATCCCGGCCTGTTCCAGTATCCAAGCCTCGATGCGCTCATGGTGCACGCGCAGCAGGTCAAGTGGTCGGACGGTGTAATGCTTTTCAGCGGTAGCGCTGGGCTTGTGTCCCATGATTTGAGCCACCACACCAGCAGGGATTTCTAGCCACTCGGTCAGGCTCTTGAATGACCGGCGCAGGCCGTGAATGGTTAGCCCCTCGATACCAGCCACGGCGCAGGCGTCATGGTGGTTGTTTCTGGCAATGACAATGCGGCCACCTTCGGCGCTGGCACTTGAAAAAACCCACTCATTGCGGCGTGGCAGGGCTTGCAGCAGGTGCCAAACGTAGGGCGTCAAGGGAATGACGCGCACACCATCGGCCCCGCCTTTGCTGGCGTCTTTGTCTCGGATGGTCAGGCCGCGCCACTTGGTATTCACGTCGTCCCAGCGCAGGCCCAGCACTTCACCCGCACGGGCACCCGTCAAAAGCAACGTTTGCAGGTAGGCCGCCACCACTGGGTTTTGTTGCTGTCCAACGGCAGCAAACCAAGCGGGCAATTGCTCTTTCAGCAATGCGTCTTGCTTGACCCCGGCTTTACCCAACGACTCGCGGGCCTTCTTCGTTTTTGCGGGGTTCGCGCCGGTCAGCGCGGGGGCATATTCCGGCTGTTCAGCGCACCAGCTCAAAAAGGCTTTCAGGCAGCGCCATGCAAGGCGGGCAGCAGCGGGGCGGGTTTGGGTCTCGCGTGCGGCCCATGCCTCGATGACGGGCGCGGTCAGGTCACGCAGCGCAAGCGCCATCAGCGGGTGCAGGATGCCGGGCGCAGTCACGCCACCAGCGGCGCGCTTGGATGCAACCCCGCCCGCCTTCACTAGCAAAAGATGCTCGTTGTAATGCCGGTCTCCCCAGCGCGGGCGGCGGGCCTCCAAGTACACGGCCCACGCCTCGCCCACGGTTACGGCTTTGGCCGCAGCGGCGGCCTGGGCTTGTTCCTCTGCCACGGCGGCGGCCAGTGCTTTCCGCTTGAGGGTGCGTGGGTCGGTGCCTTCGTCAATCAGGCGTTGCAGTTCACGGGCCTTTGTCTGTGCCTGGGGGATGCTCCAGGCACCAAGGCTGCCAATGGTCACACGAACGTCTTTGCCTTGGTACACGCCCTGAAAAACGTAGGCGGGCTTACCCGCTGGCGTGGCACGCAACCCCAGCCCCGGCGTTGTCGCATCCCACATGAAAGCTTGTTTCCTGTCGGGCGGGCACTTGAACCCCGATACCCGGCCAGCGGTGAACGCAACCTTTGCCATGCGTTGCCCCTTTCGGTATTACATCGGCCAAGATGTAAGGGAGGATGTAAGACTATTTGCCAAAAAATGCCGAATTTCAATCAACATGTAGCATGGATGTAAACACAGCAAATTCCATTTAAGTTGTTGATTTGTATTGATTCTATCAGCATCAATCAACACTATGAAATGTCAATTTCCTCTGACTCGAAATCAGGCGTAGTGGCAACACTACCGTGGGTTCGAATCCCACCCTCCCGCCAGTATCAAGGCCCTGTAGCTATTTAATCGATAGCACAGGGCCTTTTTCTTTGGGTCCGCTGGAACATTTCAGGCGGCTGGATGGCCCGCTTCGGGCGCTGCGGTTGAAGAGACTCGCAGATTCGCCGCTGTGTGGGTATTGCCGTACAGATGCGGGAATGACAGGGTATTGATTGCGATGCATGGCCGCATTTCCCTGCAGCGCCAGAATACGGTTTGCGCGGCCCGCGCCTGATGCCATGAAAGAACCTTGCATGCTCCTAGACACCTTGACAACACCCCCCATCCGCCTGACCCAGTACAGCCACGGCGCCGGCTGTGGCTGCAAGATCAGCCCCAAGGTGCTGGACGTGATCCTGGCGGGCAGCGGGGCGCAGCACCTGGACCCCCGGCTTTGGGTGGGCAACACGTCGCGCGACGATGCGGCGGTGTATGCCCTGGATGCGGAGCGCGGCGTGGTGTCAACCACCGATTTTTTCATGCCCATCGTGGATGACCCGTATGACTTCGGGCGCATTGCTGCCACCAACGCGATCAGCGACATCTACGCCATGGGGGCTGATCCGCTGATGGCCATCGCTATCCTGGGATGGCCGGTGAATGTGCTGCCGCCCGAGGTGGCGCGTGAGGTGGTGCGCGGGGGGCGTGCGGTGTGCGACGCGGCGGGCATTCCCCTGGCGGGCGGGCACTCCATCGATGCGCCGGAGCCCATCTTCGGCCTGGCGGTGACGGGCATCGTCGAAAAGCGCCACCTCAAGCGCAACGACACGGCCACGGCGGGTTGCCGTCTTTATCTCACCAAGCCCCTCGGAATCGGCATCCTGACCACCGCCGAAAAAAAGGCCAAGCTGAGGCCCGAGGATGTGGGCGTGGCGCGCGACCTGATGTGCACGCTCAACCAGCCAGGGAGCCGGTTTGGCCGGCTGGCCGGCGTGCAAGCGATGACGGATGTGACCGGCTTCGGCCTGTTGGGGCACCTGGTCGAGATGGCCGAGGGCAGCGGCTTGAGCGCCGTGATTGACTACGCGGCCGTGCCGCGACTGGAGGGGGTGGACTACTACATGGACCAGGGCTGTGTGCCCGGCGGCACGCTGCGCAACTTTGACAGTTATGGCGCCAAGATTGCGCCCCTGACGGAGGTGCAAAAGCACCTCCTGTGCGACCCCCAGACCAGCGGGGGGCTGCTGGTGGCCGTGAGCCCGGAGGGCGAGGCCGAGTTTCTGCAGGTGGCCGCAGAACTGGGCCTGGCGCTGCAGCCTATCGGTGAGCTCACCCCGCGACAGGCCTTTGCCGTCGCGCTGCGCTGATGCCCACCAACCTCACGGACTACCGGCACATCTTTTTGAACGATGTGCCCATGATGGATGTGCGCGCGCCGGTGGAGTTTGGGCAGGGCGCGTTTCCTGGTGTTGCCAACCTTCCCCTGATGGACGATGGCGAGCGCCAGCAGGTGGGCACCTGCTACAAGCACAAGGGCCAGGAGGCCGCGATTGCGCTGGGGCACCAGCTGGTGTCGGGCACCATCAAGCGCCAGCGCATTGAGGCGTGGGCGCAGTTTGCGCGGGCGCATCCGCAGGGCGTGCTGTACTGCTTTCGTGGCGGGTTGCGCTCGCAGATCGTGCAGCAGTGGTTGCTGAACGAAGCGGGCATCGACTACCCCCGGGTGGTGGGGGGCTACAAGGCCATGCGCGGGTTCCTCATCGGCACCACGCAGGCTGCGGCGGCAGAGTGCGGGTTTGTGGTGCTCAGTGGCCTGACCGGCACCGGCAAGACCGAAGTGATTGCGCAACTGGCCAACGGCTTGGATCTGGAAGGCCATGCCAACCACCGTGGTTCCAGTTTTGGCCAGCGCGTCAGCGGTCAGCCCACACAGATCGACTTTGAGAACCGGCTGGCCATCGACGTGCTCAAGAAGCGTGCACTGGGCCACAAGACTTTTGTGCTGGAGGACGAGGGTCGCCATGTGGGTAGCTGTTCTGTGCCGCTGGAGCTGCGTCAGCGGCTGGAACGGGTACCCATCGTCTGCTTGGAGGATGCTTTTGACGCCCGTGTGGAGCGCATCCTGCGCGACTATGTGCAGCAGCAATGCGCTGATTTTGTGGCGACCCATGGAGAGGTGGCTGGGACCGACCTGTTTGCGGCGCGGCTGCTCGACAGCCTGGGCAAACTCGCCAAGCGTCTGGGAGGCGACCGCTACCAGGCGCTTCGCGGGTCGATGCAGGCGGCGCTCGTGCAGCAGCGCTGCCGGGGCGATTTGTCGCTGCACCGGGACTGGATTGCCGCACTCATGCGTGACTACTACGACCCGATGTACGCCTACCAGCGGCTGAGCCGCGCCGACCGCATCGTTTTCCAGGGTGACCACCGGGCGGTGCTCGACTTTCTGCAGTCGCAGTCGGCGCCTCGCGGCTAGCTACTACGCCTCTTCGTCGTCCGAAGGCACATCCAACTGCTGCGGCAGCACCAGCCGGAACTCGGCCCCCCGCCCGACATCGCTGTCCACCTCCAGCGTCCCGCCGTGACGCAGCACCACGGTCTGCACCAGTGCCAGGCCCAGGCCCACCCCGGCGATGGCGGGGTGGCTGTGGTCGTGCAACCGCTGGTAGGGGGTGAACAGGCGGCCCTGTTGCTCGGGCGCGATGCCAGGGCCCTGATCTCGCACCGACACGACCCAGTGCGCGCCCCGCGCCACGATGGCGCACTGCACCGTGCCGCCATCGGGGCTGAACTTGATGGCGTTGTGGATCACGTTGGTCAGGGCGCGGGACAGCAGGGCGCGGTCGCCCAGGCAGGGCGCAGAGTCTGGCGTGGCAACCGTGCGCACGTCCACATTGCGGTCGCGGGCCAGGGTCCAGAGGTCGTCAGTGGTTTCGGAGAGCAGGGCGGCCAGGTCCAGCGGCACCATGCGGTATGGCTGCGACTGCGCGCTGGCCAGTTGCACAAAACTCTCGGCCATGCCCAACGAGGCCTGCGCGTAACGCTCAATGCGCTCCAGCAACTCCTGGTCCGACAGGCGGCCGGGGTAGGCACGCCGCATCTCCAGCAGCGTCAGGATGGACGCGTTGGGCGCACGGATGTCGTGCGAGATGAAGTGCATCGCCTGGTCGCGTTGTTGCAGCGCACGGCGCATCTCGGTCAGGTCCACCAGGGTCAGCAGCCAGCCTGCATTGGCCAGGTTGGTGAAAGGCTTGCATTGCACCAACAGGCTGCGGCCCTGGGCGTCCGTGCCCTCGGCCTGCTCGGGCAGGTTGCCATGCTGCAAGGCCGCCTGGGTGACGATCGGCGCTTCGGTTCCTGACTCGACCAGATCAGCCAGCAGGTCCACCACCGACAGCCCCTGCAGGGAGGGCTGGGTGGTGCCTCCCAGATGCTGGCGGGCCGCCTGGTTGGCCAGCAGGATTTCACCGTCGGGGGCGCAGACGATGGTGGGGGACGGCAGCTGCTGCAGGCTCTCGCTCACAAACTGGTGCAGGTCGCGCAGCTGGCGGGATGCGCGCTCCACGGCATTGATGCGGCGCTCCAGAAAGTCGGCGGAGTCTCCGGGCCGTCTGCGCAAGCGCATGGCCAGGCCCTGGCGTTGCAGGTTCTCCATCTCCAGCCGCAGAAAGTGCGCGGCCGCACTCAGGCGCCGCCAGCTCCACAGCGGGTAGGCCAGTGCCAGGCCCAGCAAGGCCGCTGCGGGTGCGAACTGCAAACCTGCCCACCAGGGCAGGGCCATGCTCAGCAGCAAGGTGGCCACCGCCAGTGCGGCGCTGGTCAGCAAGGCCGCCAGGGGGCCAATGAGCAGCAAGGCCAGCAGCGCACAGGCTATCGGCACCAGGTTGAAGGCGATGTTCAGTGCCTGCGGTGCGCGCACGATATGTTCGCCGGCCAAGCGGGCATCCAGCACATGGGCCACCACCTCCACGCCCGGCATCAGGCGCGACTGCTGGCTGACGGGGGTGGCAAACATGTCGCCCAGGCCCGAGGCTGCTGCGCCCACCAGCACGTACTTGCCGTCCAGCGCCCCGGCCGGCAACTGGCCGCGCAGCACATCGATGTACGAGTAGGTGGTGAAGGGCGATGGCCCGGCGGCATAGGCGATGAGCGTGGGCTCAGTGCGCTGCCAGGGACTGGTGTCGGTGGCGCTGGCGGGCGAGCGGCTGCAGGCAGCCGCAGGTTGCCGGTCTGCCACGCACTGCAGCGCGGTGCTGAAGTGGTGCCAGGGGGCGGCCGCCGGGCCTTCCAGCAAGTACAGGCTGCGCACCACGCCATCACTGTCGGGTGCCACATGCACGTGGCCCAGGCCGGCGGCAGCATCGGCAAAGGCGGGCCACGGCAGGTCGGCCTGGTTGCTGACGGGGCCATAGCCGCGCCGCAGCACGGGCAGCACCACGCGCGCACTGCGCCGGATGGCGTCGGTGAGCAGCAGGTCGTCCTCGGGGTAGTCCAGGTCGGCTTCGTTGAACAGCACGTCCATGCCAATGGCGCGCGGGTTCTGGGCGGTCAGGCGCGAGATCAGCTCGGCATGCAGGGCCCGGCGCCAGGGCCAGCGGCCGATGGCGGCGATGCTGGCGTCGTCGATGGCCACGATCACGATGTCGGGGTGGGCGGGCCGCGAGACCAGCCGCATGCCTGCGTCCTGCACCAGATGGTTGACGCGGCCCAGGCTGTCGGCGGTGCTGAGCCATGCCACCAGCGCCATCAGCGCGCAGGCCAGCAGCGCCCATTCCAGGCGGCGTCGGCGGCGGCGCAGGTGGGCAATGGTCACCATGGCAGGGGTGGTGGGGTGTGCGACGTTTGCTCAGCACGTGCCGCGAAAGCAGCACGCGCTGGTGCAACTGGTACGGCGGGGCTGAGCAGGCTCCATGGCCCGCTCAAGGCCGGCCCACGGGTGTGCCGCTGCTGGTGGACACCGGCAAGCCCGCACCCGTGCGGATGCCCGTGCCCACGCGGATCTTGCGCGGTGGGGAGAAGTCGCTCTCCAGCCCACTGGCGTCCAGCACCTGGATGCGCACCAGGTACTCGCCGGCAGCCAGGTTGCTGGCCGTCCAGGTCGGGGCGTCGAGCACGGTGTCCTCGGCAACCTTGGCAAAGTCCAGGTCGGTGGCCTCGGTGCGCTGCAGCCGGAAGCGCTGGCCAGCCTGGGCAGGCCAGTGCAGGCGCACGGTCGGATCTCCGTCCTCTGCCTGCAGCGCCTGCAGGGACAAGGCGGTCGGCCGGTCGGCCACAGTGAAGGGCTGTGGCGGCGCAAACGGTCCCTGGTCTGCCTGCCCGTCGGGCAGCGCCAGCAGGCTGGCGATGCGCCAGAAGTAGCTGCCTGCGGGCAGCGCCCCCAAGGGCAGGCGGCATTCGGTCAGGCGCTGCTCGTCGCGCAGGGGCTGGGTGAACTGGGCGTCGGCGGCCACCTGCACGCGGTACCAGCGCACGCCGGGGACTTCCGTGCAGCGCAGCTCGGCCGCGCCGCTGGGCACTACCGCGCCAGGCGCAGGGTGCTGGTACAGCGGTGCGACCGGGCGGGTCTTGACGGTGAACGGCTGCACGGCCGGCAGGCCCGCAATGCCCGCATCGTCCAGCGCCCGCACGGCCAGGTAGTAGCGGCCATCGTCCAGCGCCTTCCAGCGCAGGCGGCCATCGGGGAAGCTGCCGTGGCGCAGCACCTGGGTGAAGGCGGGGTCTTGCGCCACCTGCGCCACATAGCGCGTGGCGCCTGCGGCCATCGGCAGGTCGATGGTCATCAGGCCTGCATCGCCCAGCGTGGTGGGCATGCTGGAGGTATCGGGGGCGGGCAGCAACGCGCGGGCGGCGCCGACGGTGCCATCGGTGGCCACCGCCAGGCCTTGTCCGGGCGCCAGCAGCGCAGTGGGCGCTTTGAGTGCGGCACCGGGCTCACGGTCGGTGTCGCGCCGCGACTGCACGGCCACCGAGCCATGTTCTACCGACGCCGTGGTCTGGCCCGAATCGGCCAACGCCACGCTGAACTGCGTGCCCCGCACGCTGGTCACCGCCAGCGGTGTGCGGATCTCCATGCGGCGCTGCGGCTCGGCGCTGGGGGGTACGGTCGATTCCACGCCGCCCTTGTGCATCTCCAGCACCGACTGCACGCTGCCTGCGCGGCCTCGTCGGCGCAACTGGCGCAGCTGCAGCTCGGACTGCGCCTGTACCCGCACCACGGTGCCGTCCGCCAGCTGCACGGCCACGAAGGACTCGGGGCCTACTTTCAGCTCGGTGCCTTCTTCCAGCTTGCTGCCGGTTGCAATGGGGGCGGGTGTGCTGCTGCCCCGCGCCTGCGCCGTGGCCTCGCCCTGCACAAACTGCACGGTGGCCGATTCGCTGGGCTGCAGCCGCACGGGGATGAAGATCAACGAGCCCGGTTGCAGGCGCCTCGGGTCGGCCACCTTGTTGCGGGCCTGCAGCAGCGGCCACTGGCGCGGGTTGGTCAGGTAGCTGCGGGCCAGCCCTTCCAGGGTGTCGCCTTCTTTCACGGCGTGGGCAATTTCATCGTCTTGCTGGGGGGCTGCCGGGGCAGCGACCGGCTGGGCCGAGAAGGCCGTACTCGCTGCCAGAAAAAACAGGGCTGCAGCAATCGAGTGCATGCGAAATGGCAGGGGGGTGATCAAGTCATGTCTCCTTCAGGGGGCAGTGCCCGCCGGACTCCGTCGCGGCACTGCGTCAGCCCTTGTCCTGGCCTTCGACGGCTTCAAAACGGTAGCCCACGCCATACACCGCCGTCACGATGAAGCCGTTGGCAGGGCGCAGGTCGAGCAGGGTGCGCAGGCGCGAGATGTGGGTGTCCAGCGAGCGCGACATCACATCGGCCACCTGGCCCCAGACCACTTCCTTGAGGTGGTCGCGCGACAGCAATCGGCCCATGTTCTGGAACAGGAACAGCGCCAGGTCGTATTCGCGGTTTTTCAGCTCCACCGCCACCCCGTCCTTTTCGATGGACCGGGTTTCGGGCAGAAAGCGGTAGCGGCCGAACTCCATCATCCCGCCGGTGTTTTCAGGGTAGGCGCGGCGCAGCAGGGCGGCCACGCGGGCATTGAGCTCGCCGATGCGCACCGGCTTGACCATGAAGTCGTCCGCGCCGCTGCCCAGGCCTTCGACAATGTCGCGCTCTTCCTGGCGGTGCGTGACGAACAAGATGGGTACGCGGGCCGCGACGTTCTGGCGCACCCAGCGCACCACCTCAGGCCCGGTGGTGTCGGGCAGGTGCCAGTCCACGATCAGCAGGTCAAAGGTCTCGCGGCGCAGCGTGCGCAACAACTCCGCACCGGTCAGGTGGGTGTGGCACACATGACCCATCGCCTCCGTGGCCTGCTTGATCAGATCCAGCTGAAGCGCATCGTCGTCCAAAGCGGCTATGCGCATGTTTCTCCCCATCCAAAATCGAACTGGGCATTATTGGCGATAACTACCACGGTGCAGGCGCGCGCCGCGCGGGGCGAGCAGGGTTTTGACATTTGTTAACCATCCCCGCACGTGGTGGTCACCGCGCGGGGGGCTCTGCTGCTATCTCGCGCACCAGCCGCATGCCGACAAGGGTGTAGCGGGTCTGCGGGCTGTTCCAGTTGCGGTATCCGCAGCGTGCATAGAGCGCCCAGGTGTGCCACGAGCCGCCCCGGCGCACGCGCACGCTGCCCTCTGCTGGACCGGTGGGGTCATTGCGTGGGGACTCGGCGTAGTAGGTGTCGCCATGCCAGTCGCCCGTCCACTCCCAGGCGTTGCCCAGCATGTCGTACAGCCCGAACGCATTGGGTGCAAAGCGGCCTACCGGGGCGGTGAACGCGTACCCATCGTTGCCCGCCAGCGCTTGCTGTCGCCAGCGTGGCCACTGCGGGGCCGCAGCCTGGTCGAAGGTGTTGCCTGCAGACACCAGCTCTTGCGGGTTGTCGCCGTGGGGGTACAGGCTGCGGCTGCCTGCACGGCAGGCGTATTCCCACTCCGCCTCGGTGGGCAGGCGGTAGCGGTGGCCCTCGGTGCGACTGAGCCACTGGGCCATGGCCTGCGCGTCGTTCCAGGTCACGTTCACCACGGGGTGGTCCGGGCCCTGCGCGAAGCCAGGGTTGCGCCACGAGTAGCGCGGGTCGCGCCCCTCAAACGCATCGCCGCGCCGCGTGGTGGCCGGGTCGTAGGCAGGGTTGTAGCCATAACCCCCGGTGCCGTCGGCCTCTGACTCTGGCTGGTAGCCAGACGCCTCCAGGAAGCGCTGGAATTGCCCCACGGTGACCTCGTGCTGGCCCAGGTAGAAGTCGCGCGTGATCTGCACCTCATGGGCAGGCGATTCATCTGCCAGGTCGGTCAGGCGCTTGCGCTCCAGCAGCGGGAAGTTCTTTTCCAGCGTTTCGACGGTGGGCACGCCCCCCATCCAGAAGGTGCCCGCAGGCACACGGACAAAGGCCATGCCCAGGCTGTTGACCCAGGGCGATGTGACCGTGCCCGCCTGGGTGGACGGTGTGTGCTGGCAGCCCGCCAGCAGCGCGGACAGCGCCAGCAAGGCCGCACCGCTCGCCCAGCTGCGGCATGCTGGTGGGGCGGCTGGCCTCAAGGCTTGTCCTGCAACTCGCTCACGCATTCAAACACCAGGCGCGAGCCATCGTTGCGCAGCAGTTTGGCGTGCAAGGCCATGCGCTGGCATTCGCGGCTGGCCGCCGCATACGCCTGGGAAGTGTCGGGCCCGTAGACCGGCACGCTGAAGGTGCGGTCGCGGCCCGAGGCCATGGGGCCCGATGGGCCGTAGGGGTTGGTGGCATTACAGCCCGCCAGCAGAGCCAGCACGGACACGGAGGCACATAGCAGTTTCATGGGAGTCTCCCGAGCAGATCAGGGCGCCCAGTTTACGCACCTGCCTGCACGCCACGCACGCTTGTGGCAGTCAAGAGACGGTGGATGAAGCCATTTTTTGCCCATTCAGGCCAGAGGTGCAATCACTATATGTCTTAATTGCTATCAAAAAAGTAGCAAATCGACGCAGGTATCCACTCGATCTCAGGGTCCCGGCTCAGGCCGCTGCCGCTGCCTCGGCCAGCGCCTGCAGGGCGGCCGTCACCTCGGCGGCGTCCACGCCGTCCACCGGTGCCAGGCGCGGGGCCAGGGTCTGCAGCGCTGCGCTGTCCTTTTGCAACTGGGCAATCGCCTGGCCGGCCTCCTTGGGCGCGTCGAAGCCCGTGCTCTGCAGCAGCAGGCGGCCGTCGGCGGCCACGAGCTTGAAGTAGAACTTGCCGTCGTTCTCGCGGTACTGCTTGAAAGCGGGCAGAGAGGCCTTGGCGGCCTTGGCCGGTTTGGCGGCCGTGCTGGCCTGCACTAGGCTGCGCAGGCCCACGGCGCTGCGCAGCTCGCGGATGAAGGGTGTGGCCAGCGCGCGGGCGCGCTCGGCGCCGGCCAGCAGGGTCTGCTCGATGCGGGCGGGGTTGTGGATGAGTTCCTCGTACTGCGCGCGCATGGGGGCGATCACCTGGTCCACGCGCTCCAGCAGCAGGTGCTTGGCGTCGCCCCAGGCAATGCCGTCGGCATAGGCCTTGCGCAGGGCCTCGGTCTCTTCGGGCGTGGCAAAGGCCTGGTAGATCTGGAACAGGGCCGAGCCTTCGACTTCTTTGGCCTCACCGGGCGCACGCGAGTCGGTCAGGATGCCGCCGATCAGCTTTTGCAGCTGGGCGCGCGAGCTGAACAGCGGAATGGTGTTGTCGTAGCTCTTGCTCATCTTGCGGCCGTCCAGCCCGGGCAGAGTGGCCACATGGTCGTCGATGGCCGCCTCGGGCAGCACGAAGTGCTCGCCGTACAGGTGGTTGAAGCTGGCTGCCATGTCGCGTGCCATCTCGATGTGCTGGATCTGGTCGCGGCCCACCGGCACCTTGTGGGCCTTGAACATCAGAATGTCCGCGCCCATCAGCACCGGGTACATGAACAGGCCTGCGGTCACGCCGTCGTCCTGCTCGCGCCCGGCGGCGGTGTTCTTGTCGACGCTGGCCTTGTAGGCGTGGGCGCGGTTCAGCACGCCCTTGCCGGTCACACAGGTCAGCAGCCAGGTCAGCTCGGGAATCTCGGGGATGTCGGACTGGCGGTAGAACGTGACTTTCTCGGGGTTGAGACCTGCGGCCAGCCAGCTGGCTGCGATCTCCAGCGTGGAGCGCTGGATGCGCACCGGGTCCTCGCACTTGATCAGTGCGTGGTAGTCGGCCAGAAAGTAAAAGCTCTGCACGCCGGGCGTGAGGCTGGCCGCCACTGACGGGCGGATGGAGCCGACGAAATTGCCCAGGTGGGGGGTGCCGGTGGTGGTGATGCCGGTGAGAAAACGGGTGGTGCTCATGGGAAACAAAAACTCAGCAGATCAAATGAACAGGAAGTGGCGTGCTTTTTCTGCTGCGCTCAGCGCAGCAGGGCCGTCAGCGGGGTGAGCAACAGGTTGATGGCGGTGTAGCCCACAGCCATCAGAGGGCGCAGCCACAGCGTGCCCACCACCCCGGCGATCACCAGGCCCATCACGATGAAAAAGCCCCAGGGCTCGATGCGCGACACCATGTGGGCCTGCCGCCAGGGCAATAGGCCCACCAGGATGCGCCCGCCATCAAGCGGTGGCAGCGGAAACAGGTTAAAGGCCCACATCACCAGGTTGACCATGACCCCGGCACGTGCCATTTCCAGAAAGAAGCGCTCCTCAAGCCCCGTGCCCACCAGCACCACCAGCAGCACGGCCCAGGCGATGGCCTGGATGAAATTGGACGCAGGCCCGGCCAAGGCCACCCACACCATGTGCTTCTTGGGGTTGCGCAGATTGCCGAAGTTGACCGGCACCGGCTTGGCGTAGCCGAACAAAAAGGCGCCCGAGGTCGCAAAGTACAGCAGCAGCGGCATCAGGATGGTGCCGACCGGGTCGATGTGCTTGAAGGGGTTGAGCGTGATGCGCCCCATCATGTAGGCGGTGTTGTCGCCAAAGTGGCGCGCCGCGTAGCCATGGGCCGCCTCGTGCACGGTGATGGCAAACAGCACCGGCAGGGCGTAGATCAGAACGGTTTGGATGAGATTGGAGGTGTCCACGCCGGGATTGTCTCAGACGCCCCGCTGTCCCCGGCGTTGCCAGGGTGACCCGGCGGGTGTTCAGGCGTCTGGGGGCAACCGCGTATTGTGGGTTGTACGTATGCCGATGGGTCTCCAGGCGGGGTGTTCGTTGCTAGCATCAACCTCTTGCCCGCAGCCCCTTGCCAGTTTGAGCGAGTTCGTGCCCTTTGGCGTGCAGCGCCGCGCGGCGGCCCCTCCCACAACGACATACAACAGGCCTGGAGACATTGAAGCCATGTGGAACAACTTGAAGATCGGAACGCGCCTGTTGCTGGCGTTTGGCGGCCTCGCACTGGTCGTGCTGCTGCTGATGGTGATGGCGCTGTCCGGCATCGGCAGTGCCGAACAGGCGCTGCAGGGCGCCACGCCTCCGGCCCAGGCGGCGCTGGCACAGTTGCAAAGCGCGCGCAACTGGGTCATTGGTTGCAGTGTGGTGGTGTTTGTGCTGGCCCTGGTGGCCACGCTCAGCCTGCGCGCCAGCATCGTGGCGCCGCTCAACCAGGCCATTCTAATTGCCGAAACGGTGGCGTCTGGCGACCTGAGCCAGGAGTTCAACTCTGACCTGGAGGGCGACTTTGGCCGCCTGCTGGGTGCGCTGGGCACCATGGAGGACACGCTGACCGACCTGGTGTCCCGCATCAAGCAAAGCACCGATTCGATCACCGCCTCTGCGGCAGACATTGACCACGGCAATACCGACCTGTCGCGCCGCGCGGAAGACCAGGTGTCGTCCCTGACCGAGACGGCGGCCAGCATGGAGCAGCTGACGGCCACCGTGCGCCAGAACGCCGAGCGCGCCCACTCGGCCAGTGGCCTGGCCGTGCAGGCGTCGGCGATTGCCGAGCAGGGTGGGTCGGTGGTGGGCGAGGTGGTGCAGACCATGCAGGCCATCAGCGGCAGCTCGCGCAAGATCGTGGACATCATCCAGGTCATCGAAGGCATTGCCTTTCAGACGAACATCCTGGCACTCAATGCTGCGGTGGAGGCCGCCCGTGCTGGCGAGCAGGGCCGTGGCTTTGCCGTGGTGGCCAGCGAGGTGCGTAACCTGGCGCAGCGCAGCGCGGTGGCGGCCCGTGAGATCAAGGCGCTGATCAGCGCGTCGGTCGAACAGGTCGAAAGCGGCGCTGGTCAGGTAGGCAAGGCGGGCAAGACCATGGAAGAGATCGTCGGCGCCGTGGGCCAGGTCAGCGCGCTGCTGGGCGAAATCTCCACCGCCCTGCGCGAGCAGAGCGAAGCCATCAGCCATGTCAACGTGGCCGTTTCGCACATGGACGGCAGCACGCAGGAGACGGCCTCGCTGGTGCAGCATGCGGTGAGCACGGCGTCGGCCCTGTCGGCGCAGGCCCGCGACCTGGAGCAGGCGGTCGGAGCGTTCAAGCTCTGACGACGCTCTGAGCCGCCGCGCGGCTCTCCCCTCCAAGGCGCGTTACCGGCGGCAGGGCGAAGAGCGCTGGACGGCGGCGAATGTATCGGGCGGGGTGCCGCTCTTGCGGCGGGCTCTTTCAGCGGGCTTTTTTAAGGGGCTCTTACAGCCCCAGCGCCTGCAGGCTGCCCCGGCCTTTGCGCACCACCACCGGGTCGCCGCCGGTGCCCATGGGGGTCAGGTCCACCACCGTGGTGGGCTCCAGCGGGCAGGCCCCGGCATCCACGATGGCATCCACCAGCTTTTCGTAGCGCTCGCGGATTTCCTGCGGGTCGTTCAGGGGCTCGGTCTCGCCCGCAGGGATCAGCGTGGTGGCCAGCAGCGGGGCGCCGTGCAGCTCCAGCAGCAACTGCAGGCCCTTGCGGTCGGGCACCCGCAGGCCAATGGTCTTGCGCGAGGGGTGGCTCACGCGGCGGGGCACTTCCTTGGTGGCTTCGAGGATGAAGGTGTAGGGGCCCGGCGTGCCCAGCTTAAGCAGGCGGTACTGGCGGTTGTCCACCCGCGCATAGTTGGCCAGTTCCGACAGGTCGCGGCACAGCAGGGTGAGGTGGTGTTTTTCGTCCACCTGGCGGATGCGGCGCAGGCGGTCTACTGCGTCCTTGTCGTCCAGGTGGCAGACCAGCGCGTAGCTGGAGTCCGTAGGCACGGCCACGATGCCGCCCTTTTGCAGCAGCAGTGCGGCCTGCTTGAGCAGCCGGGGTTGCGGGTTGTCGGGATGGGCTTCGAAGTACTGGGCCATGGGGCAGGTTCTCAGTGATGCGCGGCGCTGCGTGCGGGTGCCTTGCCGGGTGGCAGGTCGTCCAGGGGGCGGCTGGCGCGGCTGCGGCAGCGCGGGGTCATCGCAAAATCCGGTCGGACAGCAGTTCCCACACGGGGGTCAGTGCACCGGGCAGCAATGGGAGCGTGCCCAGGTCGGTGTGCGATTCGTCGGGGCTGTGGAAGTCGCTGCCACGCGATGCGGCCAGGCCAAACTCCTGCGCCATGTCGGCATAGGTCACGTACTCGGCCGCACTGTGGCTGCCCGTGACGACCTCGACCGCCCGGCCACCGTGCTGCTTGAACTCGGAGAACAGTGCGAATTCTTCGTTGGCGCTGAACTTGTAGCGCGCGGGGTGAGCGATCACCGCCATGCCCCCCGCCTGCGTGATCCAGCGCACGGCGTCGCCCAGGCTGGCCCAGCGGTGGGGCACATAGCCGGGCTTGCCTTCGGTCAGGAACCTGCGAAACACCTCGGAGGTGTCCTTGCACACGCCGGTTTCGACCAGAAACCGCGCGAAATGGGTGCGCGAGATGAGGGCCGGGTTGCCCACAAACTGCAACGCGCCTTCGTAGGCGCCCTTGATGCCCACCTGGGCCAGCTGGGCCGCCATCTCCTGCGCCCGTTCGCCGCGCCCGCCGCGTGTGGCGGCCAGGCCCTGGGCCAGCTGGGCGTCGTCGGGATCAAAGCCCAGGCCGACGATGTGGACGGTGGTGTCGGCAAAGGTGACCGAAATCTCGGTGCCGGTGAGGTACGCCATGCCCTGGGCCCGGGCAGCAGCAGCAGCGCGGTGCTGGCCGCCGATTTCGTCATGGTCCGTCAACGCCCACAGCTCGACCCCGTTGGCTTTGGCCCGCGCGGCCAGGTCTTCGGGCGTGAGGGTTCCGTCGGAAACGACGGAATGGCAGTGCAGGTCGGCGTTGAGGATGGAAGTCACCAACCCATTTTAGGCTTTGCGCCGCCAGCGTGCCGGGGGCGGGGCTGCCAGGCGCTGCAGCAGTGCTGGTACCGATGGGTATACGGGTTTGTACCGATGGGTCCGAGGCCTGTTGAAGCAACGGGCTGGCGTAGGCTTACGGCCGACATTGGATGTAATCGAATGTTTCATGGTGGTGAATGACCGACCATGAAGAACGATCCACGAGGAAAAGAGCCATGCAATTTGACAATATCCGCGTCTCCCGCAAGCTGTGGGGCGCCTTTCTGGGGCTCATGATTGCCATGTTGCTGCTGTCTGCGTTTGCGCAGAACCGCGGCAACTCGTCGATGTCGGCGGCCATGGACGCCGTGGTCGAGATCGAGGCCCGCATCTCGGCTGCCGTGCGCTGGCGGGGCGCCACCGAAACCGCCGTCACCATGGTCATGGGCGGCGCGGTGACCACCGATTCCGTGTTGGCTGAGCAATACGGTGCCAAGGTCAAGGAGATCATTGGCAACATCAACAAGGTGCAGGAAGGCATCGTGGCGGCTGCCACCGCGCCCGAGGAAAAAGCCTCGCTCGACAAAGTGCTGGAGGCCCGCAAGGCCGTGCTGGCCGCCACCGCCAAGACCTGGGAACTGAAGGGCGCGGGCGACGCTGTGGCCACCCAGCGCTATGCGGACGAGGAATTCGCCCCCCTGGTCACCAAGTACCTCAAGGCGCAGGACGACTTTGTGGCCACGCTCGAAAAGCGCCGCGACGTGATCCGCGCCGAAGCCACCCAGCGCCGCATTGAATACGCCATCACCGGCATCATCAGCTCCATGGTGCTGATGGCCGCCGGCCTGTTCCTGGCCTGGAAGCTGGTGCGCTCCATCACCCTGCCGCTGAACGAAGCGGTCGAGACCATCGATGCCATTGCAGCAGGCGATCTGACGCGCGAACTGCAATCCACCCGCAAGGACGAGTTCGGTCACATGCTGCGCTCGCTGTCGGCCATGTCGGCACGGCTGCGCGGGGTGGTGAGCGAAGTGCGCCAGGGGGTGGACTCGGTGTCGTCGGCGTCGGTGGAGATTGCCAACGGCAACCACGACCTGTCGGCGCGCACCGAACAGACCGCCTCCAACCTGGAAGAGACGGCAGCCAGCATGGAACAACTCACTGCCACCGTGAGCCAGTCGGCCGACACGGCCCGCCAGGCCAACCAGCTCGCTGGCACGGCAGCCCAGGCGGCGGCGCGGGGCGGCGAAGTGGTGAGCCAGGTGGTCACCAGCATGCAGCAGATCACCGACAGCAGCCGCAAGATCAGCGACATCATCGGCACCATCGATGGCATCGCCTTCCAGACCAACATCCTGGCGCTGAACGCAGCGGTGGAAGCCGCCCGAGCGGGCGAGCAAGGCCGGGGCTTTGCGGTGGTGGCCAGCGAAGTGCGCAGCCTGGCCCAGCGCAGCGCCGAGGCCGCCAAGGAGATCAAGACCCTGATCAGCGCCAGCGTGGAGAACGTGGAATCGGGCTCGGCCCAGGTGGCACAGGCCGGGCAAAGCATGGAAGAGATCGTTGCCAGCGTGCAGCGCGTGAGCGACCTGATCGGCGAGATCACCGCCTCGGCCACCGAGCAGCGGGACGGCATCGCGCAGGTCAACCAGGCGGTCACGCACCTGGACCAGATGACACAACAGAACGCGGCGCTGGTGGAAGAATCCACGGCCGCAGCCGCCTCGATGCGCGACCAGGCGCAGCACCTGGCAGAGGTGGTGTCGGTGTTCAACGTAGGCGCGGTGGCGACCCGGGCGCCGGCAGCGGCGCCCCGCGCCGCAGCACCTGCCCCCGCACCACGGCCCGCCGTGGCCAAGGCAACGACCAGCGCGCCCCGCGTGGCATCGGCCGCTGCGCCGAAGGCCCCAGCGCCCGCCCTGGCGCGCCTGCCTGCAGCCAAGGCACCAGCCCCAGCGCCCGCAGCCAAGGCAGCAGCGCAGGGCGGCGATGATGATTGGGAAAGCTTCTAAATCGATAGCTGCCAGCGCATGACCATCAAGCGCTGGCGGCTATTTTTGTGGTCGGTATTCCGGCCGAATTGACAGCAAGGCAGCGTGAGCTGCCTTTTGTTTTGGTGCCCCTTGAAAGGATTCTCCGATGCCCCTGGTCAACATCCGCCTGGCGTGCCGCGACGTGCCCACCACAGCCGCTCAGAAAGCCGCCTTGATTGCCGGCGTGACCCAGCTCATGCAGCAGGTGCTGGACAAGCGGCCGGAAAGTGTCACCGTCATCATTGACGAGATAGACCCTGAGAATTAGGGCCAAGGCGGCGAGCCGGTAACGGAGATCAGGCGCCGAAGCCAGGGTCCCACGCAGGCTTGAGCCGTGGCGCGCTAGACCTGCGCGCCTTCGACCAGAAACTGCACCTTGCGCTCGCCCTTCCACTCGTTCACATCCAGGCGGAAGGCCAGCAGCACCCGGGCGGGCAACTGCTCGGTGTGGCCGAACCAGATGGCATCCACAGGGTTGCCCTGGTGGATGAGCTTGAGCGACAGGTGGTTCTTGGCCTCACCCACCAGGCGCTGACTCACGATCTGCACCTCTTCGCTGAAGGTGGGCGGCGCAAAGCCCTGGCCCCAGACCTCGCGGTGCAGGGTGTCGACGATGTCGGCGCGGCAGTATTCAGGGGCCAGCGGGCCGTCTGTCTCGATGCGGCGGGTGAGGGTGGCGGCGTCCAGCCATTCCTGCGCGACCTGGGCAAACGCCTGCTCGAACACGTCGAATGATTCCTCGGCCACGGTGCAGCCCGCCGCCATGGCGTGGCCGCCAAACTTCAGGATCACGCCCGGGTGGCGCTTGGCCACCAGGTCCAGCGCGTCGCGCAGGTGAAAGCCGGGGATGGAGCGGCCTGAACCCTTGAGCTCGTGCTCCTTGCCCGGCGCGCTGCTGGCTGCAAACACGAAGGTGGGGCGGTGCAGTTTGTCCTTGATGCGGCTGGCCACGATGCCGACCACGCCTTCGTGAAAGTCGGGGTCGAACACGCTGATGGCAGGCGGGGGCTCCTCGCTCTCGTCAAACAGGCTCTCGGCCATCAGCATGGCCTGCTCGCGCATGCCGCTTTCGATGTCGCGGCGCTCGCGGTTGATACCGTCCAGCGTGGCGGCCAGTTCAGCTGCGCGGCCCGCGTCGTCGGTCAGCAGGCATTCGATGCCCAGCGTCATGTCCGCCAGGCGGCCCGCAGCGTTGATGCGTGGGCCCAGGGCAAAGCCAAAGTCGAAGGTGGTGGCCGCCGGCGCCTTGCGGCCTGCGGCATGGAACAGCGCGGCGATGCCTGCGGGCATCTGGCCCGCGCGGATGCGTTTGAGGCCCTGGGCGACCAGGCGGCGGTTGTTGGCGTCGAGCTTGACCACGTCGGCCACGGTGCCTAGCGCCACCAGGGTGAGCAAGGGGTCGAGCTTGGGCTGGGTGGCGGCGTCAAACACGCCACGCGCACGCAGCTCGGCGCGCAAGGCCAGCAGCACATAAAACATCACGCCCACGCCGGCCATGGACTTGCTCTCGAACGGGCAGCCGGGCTGGTTGGGGTTGACGATGGCGTCGGCCGCCGGCAGTTCGGGCCCGGGCAGGTGGTGGTCGGTCACCAGCACCTGCAGGCCCAGCGCCTTGGCTTCGGCCACGCCGTCCACGCTGGCGATGCCGTTGTCCACGGTGATGAGCATGTCGGCCCCGCGCTCCGCCACGCGGCGGGCGATGGACGCGGTGAGGCCATAGCCGTCGGTCACGCGGTCGGGCACCAGGTAGTCCACGTTCTGGGCGCCCAGCAGCCGCAGGCCGCGCACGCCCACGGCGCAGGCGGTGGCGCCGTCGCAGTCGTAGTCGGCCACGATGATGAGCCGTTTGTTCTGTGCCATGGCATCGGCCAGCAGGCGGGCGGCCGCGTCAATGCCCTTCAAGCCCTGGTCGCCACTGGGCGGCAGCAGGCGGCCCAGGCCATCGTCCAGCTCGTCCTTGGCCTGCACACCGCGCGCGGCGTACAGGCGCGCCAGCAGCGGGTGCACGCCAGCCTGCTCCAGCGCCCAGGCGGCGCGGGGCGGAATGTCTCTCGCTATTATTTTCATAGCTGCACCAACATGTTCGACAAGCGCATGGGGCGAAAAAGGCCTTTAAACCGCTGCACAAGGCTGCGTGGAGCGGCGTGGAAGCCCAGCGCATTGCGTTCGCCGCACAGGGTCAGCTGCACGGGCGAGCCGCTTTCGGCCCGGCGCAGCAGGTCGGCCACGGGGCCAGCGTCCAGCGCGGCCCAGGCGCTGGCCCAGGCGCGCCAGTCGTCGCGCAAGGCGGCGTCCCGCAGGGTGGTGGGCATGTGGGGCGGTGGAGTGGATGGGGTGGCGGGCGGTGGGCCAGCCAGTGCGCCCGTGCCGTGCACCCAGAACGAATTGACGACCGGCAGCCCCTGCGCGGAGCGCTCCTCGTTGAAGGCGTGGGTGTACAGCAGCATCTGCATTTCGCTGTGCAGGCGGTGCAGGGTGCGGGCCTGTTTGGCATCGGGCATCCAGGCGCGCACGTCGCGCAGCAGAACGCGCTCCAGCGACGCGGTGGCCAGGTCGGCAAACAGCGGTCCGCTGGCCAGCCAGCGCGTGGGCTGGTCGTAGTGCAGGGTGATGCCGTCCTCGGCAAACCAGGGCGCCACGATGGCCAGCAGCGCGCGGGATGCAGCTTCATCCAGGCCCAGTTGCGCCGGGTCGCGCAGCGTGACGTGGTCGGTGCTGACCTGCCATTGGCAGGGGGTGACGAAGGCCCAGGCCTCGCCGTGGGTGGTCAGACCTTGCTGATGGCGGTGCCAGGCCGCCCAGGGGATGCGGCCGTCCTGCGCAGGCAGGCCCAGGGCGCGGGCCAGGGCGCGTTCATGGGGGGCTGAGAAGCTAGTTTCTTCGCCGGTGTCGTTGTATTCGGGGCGGGGGCTGAGCCGGGCCAGCAGCCGGTCCAGGTGGGGCAGGGCCAGGCCCTGTTGGGCTTGCTGGCATCCCGGCGAGGCGCTGGCGGCGTAGGGAATGAGCAAATGGGTGGTGTCCGACATCCCTCTATTGTCCGGGATGCCACAATCTGCCCCGCCTGTGGCGCGCATTCCGCACCGCGCAGGCCCTTCTTCCCATATCCATGCAAATTCCCTACGAACTGGCCCTGGGCTGGCGCTACACCCGCGCGGGCCGCGCCACGCGGCGCAATGGCTTCATCTCGTTCATCTCGGGCGTGTCCATGTTGGGCATCGCGCTGGGGGTGGCGGCGCTGATCATCGTGCTGTCGGTGATGAACGGCTTTCAGAAAGACGTGCGCGACCGCATGCTGAGCGTGGTCTCGCACATCGAGATCTTTGCGCCCCTGGGGGCCGCACTGCCCGACCCGGCGCTCACCCTGGCCGAGGCCAAGAAGAACCCGAACGTGATCGGTGCCGCTCCTTTTGTTGCGGCCCAGGCCCTGCTGGCGCGTGGCGAAGACATGAAGGGCGCACTGGTGCGCGGCATCGACCCGGCCCTGGAAGGCGCGGTGACCGACCTGGCCGCTACCAATGAGAAAACCTTGAACCTGCTGGTGCCCGGCGAGTTCCGCGTGGTGCTGGGGGGCGAGCTGGCCCGTGCCCTGGGCGTGCGCGTGGGCGACCCGGTGACGCTGATTGCGCCCGCCGGCCAGGTGACGCCCGCAGGCGTGGTGCCACGCCTCAAGCAGATGACGGTGGCGGGCACGTTTGACTCGGGCCACTACGAATACGACTCGGCCCTGGTGCTGCTGCACCATGAGGACGCGCAGCGCATCTTCCGCCTGGAAGGCCCCACGGGCGTGCGCCTGAAGCTCAAGGACCTGCACCAGGCCCGCGAGGTGGCGCAGCAGCTGGCGCAGTCCCTGAGCGGCCAGCTGCTGATCCGCGACTGGACGCAGCAAAACCGCACCTGGTTCGCCGCGGTGCAGCTCGAAAAACGCATGATGTTCATCATCCTTACGCTCATCGTGGCGGTGGCCGCATTCAACCTCGTCTCCACGCTGGTGATGACGGTGACCGACAAGCGCGCCGACATCGCCATCCTGCGCACGCTGGGCGCCAGCCCCAAAAGCATCATGGGCATCTTTGTGGTGCAGGGCGCGATGGTGGGCGTGATTGGCACCCTGGTCGGCCTGCTGCTGGGCCTGGGCATCGCGTTCAACATCGACGTGATCGTGCCGGCCATCGAGCGCGCGCTGAACGCGAGCTTTTTGCCCAAGGACATCTACCTCATCAGCAAGATGCCCAGCGAGCCGCAGAGCAGCGACATCGTGCCCATTGCGGTCATCTCGCTGGTGCTGGCCTTTGTGGCCACCCTGTACCCCAGCTGGCGCGCCAGCCGTGTGAACCCTGCCGAGGCGCTGCGTTATGAATGATGAGAAACACCCCCCTGAGACGCTCCGCGTCTTCCCCCCGCTCTCGCATTGCTGCGCAATGCGGGCAGAGGGACGCAGCCAGCGCGGCGGGGCGGCCCTTGCGCGGCTGCCCCGACCTGGCGAGCGCCAGTTTCATGCCATGGATCACTGAGATGAATGCTGTAAACAACACCGTGGTGCTGGAAGCCAAGGGCCTGACCAAACGCTTTAGCGAAGGCCGCCTGGATGTGACCGTGCTCAGGGGCGTGGACCTGCAGATCCATACGGGCGAAACGCTGGCCATCGTCGGTGCCTCGGGCTCGGGCAAGAGCACCTTGCTGCACCTGCTGGGCGGGCTGGATGCACCCACGGCGGGCACCGTGCGCCTGAAGGGCGAGGAGATGTCGTCGCTGTCGGCAGAGCGCCAGGGGCAGTTGCGCAATCAGCACCTGGGCTTTATCTACCAGTTTCACCATCTGCTGCCGGAGTTCAGTGCGCTGGACAACGTGGCCATGCCGCTGCGCATTCGCCGTCTGCCGTTGGCGCAGTGCCATGCCGAGGCGGAGCGGGTGCTGGCGTCGGTGGGTTTGAAGGAGCGGCTGATGCACCGGCCGGCCGAGCTGTCGGGCGGTGAGCGCCAGCGGGTGGCCATTGCGCGGGCCTTGGTGACGCGGCCGGCTTGCGTGCTGGCGGATGAGCCTACGGGCAATCTGGACCGGAGTACGGCTGACGGGGTTTTTGACTTGATGCTGCAGTTGGCGCGGGATCAGGGGACGGCGTTTGTGATGGTGACGCACGATGAGTCGCTGGCGGCGCGGTGTGACCGTGTGATGCGGTTGGTGTCTGGGGTTTTGGGGTGATTTTGGCTGGATGCACCAGTGGGATATGCGCTGATAGCTATGCTTTTTGAAGCGCTCTCCTTCCGTGCCAAGGGCTGTGTGCCTGGTTAACGGTATGCCTTGATGGAGGGCGGAGGCCGGGAGTCGCCCCGGCGGGCGAGGTACTTTTCTTTGCTTCGCCAAAGAAAAGTACCCAAAAGAAAGGCGACCCCCAGTCTGCGACCCCTTCGCTGTGCGAAGGGGCAAACCTGCGGCGGGGCGGTTGCGGGGTGCGCCGTGGAACTCACTGCGCTGCGGTGCAGCTTCGTTCAGACAGCCACGGCGAGTCAGTTCACGAAGCACGCGCGCTTCGACGCGCGTGCTCACCCCGCAACCGCCCCGCCGCAGGCGCAGCCAGCAGGGGTGGGACAGCCGAACATCCAAACAACCGAACAGCCGGACATCCATTCGGGCCATCGCTGCGCTCGGCCTGGCCTGCGCAGCGCGTGGCGCTTGCGCCCGCGAGATGCGGCCGAGCGAAGCAATGGCCCGTGTGGATGTCCGCTCCCCGGGTTCCCTTCTGCGCGTGCCGAGAAGCGCAGGGCAGGGGGGGCGTGCGTGTGCCGGAGGACACACGCACTTCGTGCACTGACTTGCCGCAGTTGTTTGAACGAAGCGCGTAGCGCGCAGTGAGTTCTGCGGCGCACCCTCTGTCCGAGCATCGCAGGTTGCCCGTAGCGCAGCGAAGGGACGCGCGCAGTAGGGTCGCCCTTTCTTTGGTGACTTTCTTTCGGCGACGCGAAAGAAAGTTACTCGCACGCCGGGCGACTCCCGGCCTCCGCCCTTCATCAAGGCATGCCGTTAATCGGGCAAACAGCCCTTTGCACGGAGGGAGAGTGCTTCAAAAAGCATAGCTGCCAGCGCATATCCCACTAGCACATCCAGCCAAAATCACCCAAAAAAGATCACATCACCCGCCCATACCACCACACCGACAACCCGGCCGCCACCAACGCCAGCACCGCCCCCAACAACGCCAGCAAAGAAGAAATCTCCGTCTCCTTCTTCTCCACCGTCAGCCGCGAGCTCAGCGTCTCATACACCTTCTTCAGGTCCGCCGCCGTCGCCGCATGAAAGTACTCGGCATTGGTCCGCGCAGCCACCGCCTTCAGCGTTTCCTCATCCAGCCGCACCCGCATCGACCAGCCCTCGAAGCCAATCGTCTCGCCCTGCACTGTGCCCACCCCCACCGTGTACACACGCACCCCCCGGTCGGCTGCCCACTTGGCGGCTTCCAGCGGGTCCACGCCTGTGGTGCGCTGGCCGTCGGTCAGCATGATGATGGCGGCTGAGTTGTAGGAACCCGGGGCCACAGGCGTGAAGGTCTTGGCGGGGTCTTGTTGCTTGCCCAGCTCTTCGATGGGCCTGGGGCGCATGGCCTGGCGGCCGCCCAGCGCGGCGATGTCGATGCCCGCGTCGGGGAAGATCGTGGCCAGCGACAGCATGATGCCGTTGCCCGTGGCCGTGCCGCGCTGCAGCTGGAAGCTGTCGATGGCCTTGACCAGGTCTTCACGGCTCTGGGTGGGCAGCTGGGCCAGTTGGGCGCTGCCCGCAAAGGCCACGATGCCCACGCGCACATGCCGCGGCAGGTCGGCGATAAAGGCCTTGGCGGCGTTCTGGGCGGCGGTGATGCGGTCGGGCTCCACATCAGCAGCGCGCATGCTGCCCGACACGTCCATGGCCAGCATGATGGTCTGGTCCTGCGAGGGCAGGGTGATGACGGCCAGCGGGCGCGCGGCGGCCAGCAGCAGCGCCACCAGGGCCAGCAGGAACAGCGCGGGCGGGATGTGGCGGCGCAGGTGCTGGCTGGGGCCCATGGCCTCCCGCACCAGGGACAGGCTGGAGTAGGTCAGCGCTGTTTTCTTGCGCCGGTGCAGCAGCCACCAGTACAGCAGTACCAGGAGGGGCACCGCCAGCAGCAGCCAAAGCAGGGTGGGCCAGAGAAAAACCATGGTGTGTGTCCTTGGTGGCGAGTACAGCGTGTGCGGCGGGTGACTAACTAATCAATCCATTGGTCGGTCAGGCGGCGGCCGCCTGTGTGGCGGGGCCTGCGGATGCCGATGCGGGGATGAGAGGGTTGCTGTGCGCCCGCACCCGGCGCTGGCGCAGGTCCATGAAGCGCAGCAGGGCATCGACCAGATCGTCGTCGGTGCACAGCTCCAGCGTGTCGGCGCCCGCGCGGGTCAGGCCTTCGCGCAGCGCGGCCTCGCGGTCGGCGGCCAGCTGCGCAAAACGGCGGCGAAAGCCCGCGTCGTGTGTGTCCACCTGTAGCTGCTCGCCGCTTTCGGCATCGCGCAGCGTCACCAGGCCCACGTCGGGCAGCTCCAGCTCCAGCGGGTCGAGCAGGCGCACGGCCACCACGTCATGCCGCTGGGCCAGTTGGGCCAGGGGCTTTTCCCAGCCGGGCGCGCTGATGAAGTCGGACACCACAAACACGGTGGACCGGCGCTTGAGCGTGGCCAGGCCAGTCTGCAGCAGCCGGTGCAGCTCAGTAGCGCCGCCACCCGTCTTGTGCGGCGGCACAGGGGTTTTGGAGGGCAGAAGCTTGTGCACCAGGTGCAGCACATGGGCACGGCTGCTGCGCGGGGGCAGCACGGCGTCCACTGCGCGTTCGGCCTGTGGACTGGCACCGCCATAGAGCACGGCGCCCACACGGTTGCCGTGGCGGGTGAGCAGACGCGAAAGCACGGCCACAAAGCCGGTCAGGATGTCGCGCTTGGCATGGCCGGTGGGGCCGAAGCTGATGGATGGGCTCAGGTCCAGCAGAAACCAGGCCGACATTTCACGGTCTTCGGTGAACACGCGCACATGGGGTTGGTTCAGCCGCGCAGTCACGTTCCAGTCGATGTGGCGCACGTCGTCGTGGGGCTGGTATTCGCGCAGGTCGGTCAGGTCCAAGCCACTGCCGCGCATCAGCGTGCGGTAGTCGCCCTGCAGCAGGCCGTCCAGGCGGCGGATCACCTTCCACTCCAGCTCGCGCAGCAGCCGGTCGGCCTGCCCGGGCAGTGTGGGCAGGGGGTGCACCGTGGCGGAGGCTTCGTGTGGCTTGCGGGTCATGGCGGGTGGACTCACGCGGCCTTTTGTTCGTGGTGCAAGGGGCGCGCCGGTGCCGGGATTTTGGCCATGATGCGCTGGATGAGCGCGTCGGCATCCAGCCCCTCGGACAGCGCTTCGTACGACAGCGCCACCCGGTGGCGCAGCACGTCGGCGGCCAGGTCGGTCATGTCTTCGGGCAGTACGTAGTTGCGCCCGCGCAGCATGGCCAGTGCCTGCGCGCCCTCGGCCAGGGCAATGGTGGCGCGCGGGCTGGCGCCGCAGCTGATGTAGCCGGCCAGGTCTTTGAGGCCATGGCGCGCGGGCTCGCGGGTGGCGGACACCAGCTTCACGGCGTACTGCAGCATCGACGGGTCCACGTACACCGTGCGGCACTCGGCCTGCAGCGCCGCCAGCTGCGCCGTGGTGGCCACGGGCAACACCTGCACGGGCACATCGAGCGCGCGCTGGGCGATCACGAACTCTTCCTCCTCGGTCGGGTAGCCCAGCAGCACCTTCATCATGAAGCGGTCCACCTGCGCCTCGGGCAGCGCGTAGGTGCCTTCGGTCTCGATGGGGTTCTGCGTGGCCATCACCAGGAAGGGCTCGGGCACCTTGTGCGTTTCGCCCGCAATGGTCACCTGGCGCTCCTGCATCACCTCCAGCAGCGCGCTTTGCACCTTGGCGGGCGCGCGGTTGATTTCGTCGGCCAGCAGCAGGTGGGTAAAGACGGGGCCCAGCGTGATGCTGAACTCGCCGGTCTTCTGGTTGTACATGCGGGTGCCCACCAGGTCGGCGGGCACCAGGTCGGGCGTGAACTGGATGCGCTTGAAGCTGCCCTGGATGGTGCTGGCCAGCGTCTTCACGGTGAGCGTCTTGGCCAGGCCCGGCACGCCTTCGACCAGCAGGTGGCCCTGGGCCAGCATGGCGACCATGACGCGCTCCAGAAAGCGGTCTTGCCCGACCACCACGCGTTTGACCTCGTAGAGCACCTGTTCCATCAGCGTGGCGGTGGCGGCGTTCGATGCATTGGGCGATGTGCTGGACGACATGGGGCTCCTTGCGATGGCGGGTAGGAAGGTGGTGATGGTGGGGCGGTGTGCGATCAGAACGGAGGCATGCCGACGGCAGACGCTGCGTTCTCGATGGGCACTGCAAATCCGATGCCGATGAAGGTGCGCGCCTGGGTGGGGTTGAGGATGGCGGTGACGATGCCCACCACCTCGCCGTCCAGCGTCACCAGCGGGCCGCCCGAGTTGCCCGGGTTGGCGGCCGCGTCAAACTGGATCAAATTGCTGAGCTGGCGCTTGCCCTCGGGCGACGTGAACTCGCGCTGCAGGCCGGACACCACCCCCGCCGATGCCGAGGGGCCGATGCCAAAAGGAAAACCCACGGCCACCACATGGTCGCCTGGGCGCAGGTTCTGGGTGGACCGCAGGGTGGCGGCTTCCAGATCGTCGGGCACCTTGTGGGCCTGCAGCACGGCCAGGTCGTTTTCGGGCTGCACGCCGGTGATGCTGGCCGTGGTCTCCAGTCCGTCGTGGAAGGTGATGCCGATGCGGTCCGAGCCCGCCACCACATGCAGATTGGTCAGGATGACGCCCTTGTCCACGATGACCACGCCCGTGCCAATGCCGCGCTCGACCTCTTCCTTGCCGTTCTTGCTACGCCCGTAGCCCACCACGCGCACCACCGAGGGGCCGATGCTCTCCACAGCCCGCGCCGCGGCAGAGGGTGGGGTGGTGGTCTCCAGCGTGCGCAGCACGGCCGCGTCGATGTCGTCCTGGGTGATCTTGCGGGCGGGGCTGCGGGTGTTGTGCCAGGCGCTGGCGACCAGCAAGGCCGCCAACAGCACCACGATGGTCCACAGGGCGATCAGCTGGCGTTTGAATGCCCGGGAATTCGGGGGCGTGGAGGCAGCGGTGGCGGCGTTCGTCGCAGGCGAATCATCTGCGGGCGGCGCTGCGGAGGCCACGGCTTCGGTGGGGTCCACTACCGCAGGCGTGCGGCTGCGGGCGGAGCGGGAGCTGCTGTAGAGGGCGGGCCGGGGCATCCTGTCACCTTTGCTCGTACACGCCAGGGCCTGGCGCACGCAAACGACAGTAGCACGGTTTGCAGGCAAATGCACATGCAGGGCTACACAGGCGCACAGTCCCTAAAGAACGCAGCCTTTGCAGACGGCATCGGGCATCATCGGCGCATGACCGCCTGGATCGATACCCACTGCCACCTCGACGCCCCTGAGTTCGATGCCGACCGCAGCGCGGTCCGCGCCCAGGCGGCGGCGCAAGGCGTCTGCCATTGCGTGATTCCGGCGGTAGAGCGCAGCAACTGGGACACCGTGCGGACGCTGGCGCACCAGCATGGGGACAGCTATGCGCTGGGCATTCATCCCCTCTACACAGGGCGCGCCGAGGAGGAGGACCTGCAGCATCTGGCCCGGTACCTGGAGCAGCACCATGCTGACCCGCGCCTGGTGGCGATTGGCGAGATCGGTCTCGATTATTTTGTGCCGGGCCTCGACCCGGCGCGCCAGGAGCGGTTTTACCGCGCGCAGCTACAGCTGGCCCGGCGGTTTGACCTGCCGGTGATCCTGCATGTGCGCCGCTCTGCCGACAAGCTGCTCAAGGGCCTGCGGGATTTGCCGGTGCGCGGTGGCATCGCCCATGCTTTCAATGGCAGCCTGCAGCAAGCGCAGGCGTTCAGTGCGCTGGGCTTCAAGCTGGGATTTGGCGGTGCGGTGACCTACGACCGCGCCCTGCAGCTGCGCCGCCTGGCCACCGAGCTGCCCGGCGATGCCCTCGTGCTGGAGACGGATGCGCCTGACATTCCTCCCCACTGGCTTTACACCACTGCCGCAGAACGCGCTGCAGGGCAGGCCCAGGGCCGCAACAGCCCGGGGGAGCTACCCGGCATTGCGGCCGTGGTGGCCCAGCTGCGCGGCGAGTCTGTGCAGGCGCTGGCTGGCAGCACCAGGGCCAATGCCTTGGCCGCCTTGCCCCGGTTGGAGGGATTGCTGGCAGACGGGCAGCCATCGCGGGGTGGATAAGGGATCGCCAAGAAAAAATGAATGGGGAGAAATTTGGGAGTTCGACGCCCTGTGGCAAAGGGCCGACAGCTATCTTTTTTGTGCTGCCGGACGGGGCTGAGGGCCCTTTGGGGCCAAAATTGCCCCATGCCTCCAGCCCCTGTTGCCGCCGAACCGTCTGTGGCCTCCACTCCTGACGCCGTCGGCCCATCCACGCGCTGGCTGGGCCTGCCGCCAGTGGCCGGTGCGCGCACCGTGGTGCTGGTGCTGGGCAGTTTCCCGGGGGCTGCGTCATTGCAAGCCCGCCAGTACTACGCGCACCCCCAGAACCACTTCTGGAAGATCCTGCAGGCCTTGTGGCCCCAGCATCCGTTGCCCCCGGCCGGGCCTGACGGCTATGCGGACCGCTGCGTCTGGCTGCTGGACCGCGGCCTGGGCCTGTGGGACGTGTACCAGAGCTGCGAGCGCGAGGGCAGCCTGGACACCAGCATCCGCAATGCCCGGCTCAACGACTTTGCCGCGCTGCGCGGTGTGTGCCCTCAGCTGGCCGCGCTGGCGCACAACGGTGCGGAGAGTTTTCGGCACGCCCCAGCGGCACTTGCCGCGCTGGGCGTCGGCGGGCAGCAGACGCGCTTGCAACATGATGTGGGGGCATCAGGCGCGCGGCCCATCGAGGCCGTGCGGCTGCCATCGACCAGCCCGGCCAATGCCTCCTGGAGTTTTGAACGTAAATTGACCGCCTGGGCCGATGTCATGGCCCGGCACGGATTGCTGTGAATGGCCCGTAAAAAAGAAACCTTGCAAGAACTGCCCGAAGTCAGCGTGTCTGATGATGGCGAAGTGCGCCACCTGCACCTGGGGACCCCCTGGATCCAGGGCTCCATGCGCATCGATGAGCCCTTTGCCCTGGAGCTGGAGTACGTGCAGCGCATGATGGCCTGGCTGCTGTTTGCCGACCTGGCGCAGGTGTCCAAGGGCCATGCCATGCAGCTGGGCCTGGGGGCGGGTGCCATTACCAAGTTTTGCCACAAAAAGTTGCGCATCTGCACCACCGCCATCGAGCTGAACCCGCAGGTGTTGGCCGTGTGCCGCCAGTGGTTCAAGCTGCCGCCCGACGGCCCCAAGCTGCGCGTGGTGCTGGCCGACGCGTCCAAGGAGATCCAGAACCCCATGTGGCTGGGCACGGTGGATGCACTGGCCGTGGACCTGTATGACCACGAGGCCGCGGCCCCCGTGCTCGACAGCCCCGACTTTTATGCCGACTGCCGCGCGCTGCTCACAGAAACAGGCTGCATGACCGTGAACCTGTTCGGCCGCGCGTCGAGTTTTGACCGTAGCCTGCAGAGCATGGCGCAAGCGTTTGGCGACGATGCGCTGTGGGCGTTCAAGCCCACACGCGAAGGCAACACGGTGGTGCTGGCGCAGCGCACCCCCACGCGGCCCAAGCGCGCGGAGCTGGCCGAAAAGGCCGAGGCCATCCAGGCGCGCTGGGACCTGCCCACTTCCAAATGGCTGCGGGTGTTCAAGCCCGTAAAGCCTTGAAAGGATTCTTGCAATGAATGCTCCCGTCGTGACGCCGGAACGGCTGAAATCGGCTTCGCACATTGGCCCGGTGGACTGGCGCCGTGTGGTGCAGTGGCTCAGTGATGACAAGGTGATCTCGCACGAGGAAGCGCAGCGCACCGTGGGCCGCTGTTCGCAGGCCGAGAGCTCTCAGCACGCCTTGGTGCGCTTGGCCAACGTGGCCATGGAGCGTGCGAGCGACGGCAAGCCGCTCGACATCGAGGCGCTGACTGAGTACCTGGCCCAGCGGGCGGGTCTGGCCTACATGCGCATCGACCCGCTCAAGGTGGATGTGGGCCGTGTGGCCGACACCATGAGCGCTACCTATGCGGAGCGCCACAAGGTGCTGCCCGTGCAGGTGACCAGCAAAGAAGTGGTGGTGGCCACGGCCGAGCCCTTCATCGACGACTGGGTCGCCGAGGTGGAGCGCCAGTCCCGCCGTTCGGTGCGCAGGGTGGTGGCCAACCCGCAGGACATTCACCGCTTTACGGCCGAATTTTTTGCGCTCGCCAAGTCGGTGCGTGCAGCGCAGAAGGCTGGCGGCAACTCGGGGGGCAGCAGCTTTGAGCAACTGGTGGAACTGGGCAAGAGCAACAAGCAGCTCGACGCCAACGACCAGGGCGTGGTCAAGGTGGTGGACTGGCTCTGGCAGTACGCGTTTGACCAGCGGGCCAGCGATATCCACTTGGAGCCGCGCCGCGACCAGGGCGTGATCCGTTTTCGCATCGACGGTGTGCTGCACCCGGTCTACCAGATGCCCATGGGTGTGCACAACGCCATGGTGGCGCGTATCAAGTTGCTGGGCCGCATCGACGTGGTGGAAAAGCGCCGCCCTCAGGACGGTCGCATCAAGACCCGCAACCAGCGGGGCGAAGAGGTGGAAATGCGCCTGTCCACCCTGCCCACGGCGTTTGGCGAAAAGATGGTCATGCGCATTTTTGACCCCGACAACGCGGTCAAGGACCTGGATGCCCTGGGCTTTGCGCAGCACGATGCACAGCGCTGGGAGGCGCTGGTCAAGCGCCCGCACGGCATCATCCTGGTGACGGGACCCACTGGCTCGGGCAAGACTACCACGCTGTACTCCACCCTCAAGCGCGTGGCGACCGAAGAGGTCAACGTGAGCACAGTGGAAGACCCGATCGAAATGATCGAGCCCAGCTTCAACCAGACCCAGGTGCAGCCGCAGCTCGACTTCAATTTTGCCGAAGGCCTGCGTGCCCTCATGCGGCAGGATCCCGACATCATCATGGTGGGCGAAATCCGTGACCTGGAGACCGCCGAGATGGCCATCCAGGCCGCGCTGACCGGCCACTTGGTGTTCTCCACCTTGCACACCAACGATGCCCCCAGCGCCATCACCCGCATGATGGAGTTGGGGGTGCCGTCATACCTCATCAATGCCACCCTGCTGGGCGTGCTGGCACAGCGGCTGGTGCGCACGCTGTGCAAACAGTGCAAACAAAAGGACGAGTCCGCTAGCCGCGAAGCGCTGACCGAGGTGGTCAAGCCCTGGAAGATCAGCGGCAGCTACCACCCGTACAAGCCGGTGGGCTGCGTGGATTGCCGCATGGGTGGTTTCCGAGGCCGCATGGGGCTTTATGAGTTGCTCACCGTCAGTGAGGCGCTCAAGGACAAGATCACCCAGGCGCCTTCCATTGACGTGCTGCGCCGGCAGGCCGTGCAGGACGGCATGCGCCCCTTGCGCCTGGCGGGCGCGCTGCGCGTAGCCGAGGGGCTGACCACGATGGAAGAGGTGATTGCCGCCACACCGCCCTTGGAGTGAGCGAAGGGGAGGGGCGGGCATTCCTCTGCGGTTGGCCAGCCGTCTTCCAGAGTGGTTTTTGAGACAGTCTCCAGGGCGACAAGCCCTGCGGTGCAGGCCTGCAAGGCGTTACCGGATGTAGGTGGAATCCACATCGCGCCGCCCCCTCCTTGCCAGCACAATCGCGCAGTCGAGAATTCCGTCAAGGAGACAATTCGTGAAAATCAAGAGTAACAAAGACTTTGCGTCCGGGCTCATGTTCATGGGCGTCGGTACCGCATTTGCATGGGGTGCGACCACCTACAACGTAGGGACCGGTGCACGCATGGGCCCTGGCTACTTCCCGTTGCTGCTGGGCATTTTGCTGGCCATCATTGGTCTGGTGATCACTTTCAAGGCGATGACTGTGGAAACCGCCGATGGCGACAAGATCGGCAAATGGGCCTGGAAGCCGCTGTTCTTCATCCTGGCTGCCAACTTTGCCTTCGGCATTCTGCTGGGCGGCTTGCCCAGCCTGGGCATCCCGGCCATGGGGCTCATCGTGGGCATCTATGCACTGACCTTCATCTCCAGCCTGGCTGGCAATGAGTTCAATGCCAAGGGTGTGTTTGTTCTGGCCACCGTGCTCGCCATCGGCAGCTATGTGGCTTTTGTGTGGGCGCTCAAGCTGCAGTTTCCTGTGTGGCCGAGTTTTATCGCAGGTTAAGCAGGAGCACCGACCATGGATTTGATTAACAACTTGTCGTTGGGTTTTGGTGTTGCGTTCACCTTCCAGAACCTGATTTACTGTTTTGTCGGCTGTTTGCTCGGTACGCTGATCGGCGTGCTGCCAGGCATCGGCCCCGTGGCGACCATCGCCATGCTGCTGCCCGCCACCTATGCGCTGCCCCCCGTGGCTGCGCTGATCATGCTGGCCGGTATCTACTACGGCGCCCAGTACGGCGGTTCGACCACCGCCATCCTGGTGAACCTGCCAGGTGAGTCTTCGTCGGTGGTGACCGTGATCGACGGCTACCAGATGGCGCGCAAGGGCCGGGCGGGGCCCGCGCTGGCGGCTGCAGGCCTGGGCTCGTTCTTCGCAGGTTGCGTGGGTACGCTGATCCTGGCGGCCTTTGCGCCCCCGCTGACCGAAGTCGCGTTCAAGTTCGGCCCTGCCGAATACTTCTCGCTGATGGTGCTGGGCCTGATCGGTGCCGTGGTGCTGGCCTCGGGTTCGCTGCTCAAGGCGGTGGCCATGATCGTGCTGGGCCTGCTGATGGGCTTGGTGGGTACCGACGTGAACTCGGGCGTGGCCCGCTTCAGCTTCGACATCCCTGAGCTGACCGACGGCATCGGCTTCGTGACCATCGCCATGGGCGTGTTCGGCTACGGTGAAATCATTGCCAACCTGTCGCGTCCCGATGACGAACGCGAAGTGTTCACCGCCAAGGTCGAGGGCCTGTTCCCCACCAAGGAAGACTTCAAGCGCATGTTCCCCGCAGTGCTGCGTGGTACGGCCCTGGGTTCTGCACTGGGTATCCTGCCCGGTGGCGGTGCACTGCTGGCAGCGTTTGCCGCCTACACGGTCGAGAAGAAGACCAAGCTGCAACCTGGTGAAGTGCCTTTCGGCCAGGGCAACATCCGTGGCGTGGCGTCGCCTGAGTCGGCCAACAATGCCGGTTCGCAGACTTCGTTCATCCCGCTGCTGACGCTGGGTATCCCTCCCAACGCCGTGATGGCGCTGATGGTGGGTGCCATGACCATCCACAACATCCAGCCTGGACCCCAGGTGATGACGAGCAACCCCGAACTGTTCTGGGGCCTGATCGCCTCGATGTGGATCGGCAATGCGATGCTGGTGATCCTGAACCTGCCGCTGATCGGTATCTGGATCAAGCTGCTCACCGTGCCTTACCGCTGGCTGTACCCGTCCATCGTGCTGTTCTGCGCGGTGGGTGTGTATTCCACCAACAACAACACCTTTGACATCTGGATGGTGGGTGCGTTTGGTCTGATCGGCTACATCTTCCACAAACTGGGTACGGAGCCTGCGCCACTGCTGCTCGGTTTCATTCTGGGCCCGATGATGGAAGAAAACCTGCGCCGTGCGCTGCTGCTGTCGCGTGGCGACTGGAGCGTGTTCGTGACGCGTCCGCTGTCTGCTGGCCTGCTGGCAGCTGCAGCCCTGCTGCTCGTCATTGTGCTGCTGCCCGCCGTGAAGAACAAGCGCGAAGAAGCCTTCGTGGAAGATTGATCCTTCTCTGCGGACTTTCTCACCCTGACCAACGGCACCTTCGGGTGCCGTTGTTTTTTGGGCAGTGGCGTCCACATGGCACGGCTGTCTGCGGTACACAATTGCGGGCAGAGGTCCGCATGTCCACACCCTTTCATCCCACGCAGCATCCCCACCGGGCGATGCTGCACAACGAAATCCACGCCCGCCCGCCCGAGGCGATGAATGCGCCGCTGGCCATCGCACACATCGTCATGCTGGCCGATGCTGCCGGGCGCGAGGCCAGTCGTGCCCATGTGGCCGCGCTGCTGCGGGACCATCACATGGCGCTGCCTGATGCACAGACCACCCACCTGCGCATGGATCTGGGCGCTTTTCGCCTGCGGTGGGAGCTGCACACCGAGTTTGTCACCTGGACCTTCATGGTCCCGGCGCCGGTCGAGGCTTTTGGAGAGCGGGAGCCGGTCAGTGCGGTGGACTCCGCGCCCCGCGACTGGCTGGCCGCGTTGCCGGGCCAGTGCCTGTGCAGTCTGAACCTCTGGGTGCTGCCCACCCATACGTTTGGCTCGGGCTCGCTGGTCAAGCATGTGCTGCATGAGGACACGCTGGTGGCGTCCACCGTGGCCGATGGCCATGGCGAGGTGTACACCGACTTCGCGATCCATGCCGACGGTTTCTCGCGCATGGTGTTGCTAGCGGGTGGTATGACACCCAGGCGCCTGGGGCGCTTGGTGCAGCGCCTGCTGGAGATAGAGACCTACCGCATGGCCGCTTTGCTGGGCCTGCCGGCCGCCCGCGAGGCAGCCAGCGTGCTGGCCTTTGCCGAGCGTGAACTGGCGGCGCTGGCTGAAGCCATCCGCACAGCCAACCGCGACGACGAGCCTGCTTTGCTGGACCGGCTGACGCGCCTGGCTGGGCAGGTGGAGAGCCAATACGCAGCCACACATTCGCGTTTCTCGGCCAGCAGCGCCTACTTTGAATTGCTGGACCGCCGCATCCAGGACATTGCCGAGTCGCGTCTGGCGGGCATGCAGACCATCCGCGAGTTCATGGACCGGCGCCTGACCCCCGCGCGCAGCACCTGCGAGTGGGCCACCCGGCGGCAGGATGCGCTGTCGCAGCGCGTGTCGCGCATGAGTAACCTGCTGCGCACCCGGGTAGAGATCGAACAGCAGCAAAGCAGCCAGGCGCTGCTGACCACCATGAACCACCGGCAGGATTTGCAGTTGCAGATGCAGTCCACCGTGGAGGGGTTGTCCGTGGCGGCCATTACCTATTACATCGTCGGGCTCGTCAGCTATCTGGCCAAGGGCGCACAAAAACTGGGCTGGCCGTTGTCGCCGGAGACCACAGCAGCCCTGGCGATTCCGGTGGTGGCGGTGGGGGTGTGGTGGGCACTGCGGCGGCTGCACCAGCGGGTGTTCCACCAACACCGCTGAGGATGCGGGTTGGATGATCAGTCGGGCTGACCGGGAGCGGTGAAGCCCGCGCGCCATCGCTGATCGAGGGGGCGCACGCACAGAGGTTCGATGGCCTGCTGCCGCCTCATCGTGTCACACTGGGCGCACCTTTCTGACGCCCTTTGACCGGCAGACTATCCACCGGGCGCCTCGTGCCCCTGCATATCCGTGACCACCGAAAAGAAGAGTATTGCGACCGGCCTGGCGCTGGCATTCCTGGGCTCCATTGCTTTCAGCGGCAAGGCCATCATCGTCAAGCTGGCCTACCGCTATGGGGTGGATGCGGTCACGCTCATCATGTACCGCATGCTGTTTGCACTGCCCATCTTTGCCGTGATGGCCTGGTGGGCGAGTCGGGGCAAGCCCCCGCTCAGCCGCAAGGACTGGCTGGGCGTGCTGGGCCTCGGGGTCACAGGCTATTACCTGGCAAGTTTTCTCGACTTTGCGGGGTTGGCCTACATCAGCGCCAGCCTGGAGCGGTTGATCCTGTACCTCAACCCCACTCTGGTCGTGCTGCTGGGATGGATGCTGTATGGGCGCGGCATCCGCTGGGCCCAGGCCGCCGGCATGCTGGTGAGCTACAGCGGCGTGGTGCTGGTCTTCGGGCACGAGGCCAACCTGCAAGGCGCCAATGCCGCCTGGGGCACGTTGCTGGTGTTCCTGAGCGCAGTCAGTTACGCCATCTACCTGGTCTACAGCGGCGAGATGGTGCAGCGCCTCGGTTCGCTGCGACTGGTGGGGCTGGCGACCACGGTGGCGTGCCTGTGCTGTCTGCTGCAGTTTGTGGTGCTGCGCCCGTTGAGTGCAGCCATAGTGGCTCCCGAGGTGATCTGGTTGTCGGTGCTCAACGCGACCCTGTGCACGGCCGCGCCCGTGCTGATGGTGATGATGGCCATCGAGCGCATTGGCGCGGGTATGGCCGCACAAACCGGCATGGTGGGCCCGTTGTCCACCATCCTCATGGGCGTGTGGATTCTGGGGGAGCCCTTCACGGTGTGGGTGGCTGCAGGGACGGTGCTGGTGGTGACAGGCATTTTCATTTTCACCCGCATGGCGCGCAGGCCCTGACAGACCCCATCTGGCAGCCCTCTCGGGCCCTAGTACAGGGGCGGCCTTGCTTGTCTTTACGACGTCTTCTTCTTGGGGGCTGCCTTGCGGGCGGGTGCCTCGGCAGGTGCTGCGGGTGATGGCACCGCTGCGGCGGCGGGGGCTGCCTTGGTGCTCATGCGCTGGGCCACCGTCACTGGGGCCGAGCCGGTGAAACCATCGAGATTCTTGCCCATGGCCAGCTCCAGCTGCTCCAGGCGCGCCTGTGCTGGTGGGTGCGTGGCCAGTGCCAGCGTGAAGGCCGGGTTGTCTGGCGTTGCGGTGCGCAGCTGCTGCAGCACCGACACCAGTCCGTAGGGGTCGAAACCTGCACGGGTGGCCAGGGCCACGCCGGTGCGGTCGGCATCGTACTCGTCGGTCTGGTCCAAGCCGCGCGCATACAGATTGCGTCCCAGGGCCAGGAACTGCGAGGCCACCACGCTGCCCACGGCGTTGGTCTTGATCTGGGAGGCCACCAACTGCGTCAGCATGCCGGACTGGGCCGTCTTGCGGATCGCCAGCAGGTGGTGCTTGGCGGTGACATGGGTGATTTCGTGGGCCAGGATGCCCGCGAGTTCGGCCTCGTCGGCACAACGGTCAATCAGCCCCTTGGTCACAAACACATAACCCCCCGGGGCTGCAAAGGCGTTGTAGCCGGGGTCGTCCAGCACGACAAAAGTCCAGGGCAGGTTGGGGCGGGGGGATTGCAGGCTGATCCAGCGTCCCAACTGGTTCACGTAGCGTTGCAGCGCCATGTCGGGGTGCAAAGGCTTGCTACCCAGCAGCACGGCCGACAGCTGCCGGCCGATCTCGATCTCGCGGGGCTCGTCAATGCTCTCGACCGAACGGGTGAGCATGCTGATGAGGTCATCCCCCTGGCCTGCGGGTGCGCCCCCGCCGGTGATGGCCCCCAGGAGGCCGCCGCCCGTGTTGCTGGTAGTGCTGCCACCGCCACCGAGGGCGTTGAGCAGGTTCATGACCCCCTGGCTCTGCCCTTGGCTGGGCAGCAGGGTCAGGGCCAAGGCGGTGCAGGCCGTTGCGATCAGCCGGATGCGGGGAAGGGAATGGGGCAGGCGCATGGCAGCTCTCGCTCAGTTGGGGCTGAAATTGGGGTCGGACGGATTGTTGGACGAGCCTGTCGCTCCCGATCCGCCGCTGGAGGAGGGCCGGGGCGGTTCAGCCAGCGGGGCGACGTTGCGTGGCTGCAGCGACGCATTGCTGGCGAACTGGCGGGCCTGGTCGGCATTCACGCGCAGACCCTCGGCCTGGGTCACCGCCGCAGGGTTGGGTTGAGCCTTCGCGATGTCTTCAGCGCCCAGGCCTCGGATACCTACCGTGGAGGTGGCCGTGGTGGTACTGCCGCTGTTGTTGCCAAAAAGGCTACCCAAACCGCGAATTCCGCTGGTGGCTGCATTTCCACTGGTGGGCGCAGCGCCGGACTGGGGGCCCAGGTCAAACATGTGAACCCAGCCTGTGGCGCCTTGGGGTGTGCTGACCTTGGTCCATGGGCCCTTGCGCTCGCTGGTTCGTGTGACCACCGCATTGGCTTCCAGGGGTGCCACGCTGGCACCGCTTTCTGCGGGACTGTCCCTCAGCTGGGTCGCGCGTTTGACGACGGCTGCCTCCTGGGCATGTATTGGGGCAGCCAACAAGGGCAGCACGGCCATCGCGGCCGATGCCAGCCAGGAGGCCAGGGCTCTGCAGTGCAGCCGAATCATTTTGTATCTCTCCACTTATGATTTGTTGTGGCTGCGGCTCGCAGCGTGAAACCGGAGATTGTTATGGATTTGGGTATTGCAGGCAAATGGGCGCTGGTGTGTGGCGCGAGCAAGGGGCTGGGTTATGGCTGCGCGCAGGCTCTGGTGCGGGAGGGTGTCAATGTGGTCATCAACGCCCGCAATGCTGAGGCGCTGAGCCAGGCTGCTACCCGTTTGATAGCTGAAGGCGCAGCTGCAATGGGCGGCAGCGGCCATAAGGGCGCAAGCCCGCAGGTGCTGGCCGTGGCGGCCGACATCACCACCCCTGAGGGGCGTGCGGCAGTGTTCTCGGTGGCCGGAGGACCGGGGCGGGACTTCGATATCGTGATCACCAACGCAGGGGGGCCGCCCACCGGCGATTTCCGCGACTGGAACCGCGATGCCTGGATCAAGGCCGTGGACGCCAACATGCTCACCCCCATCGAACTGATTCAGGCCACCGTGGATGGCATGGCTGCGCGTGGGTTTGGCCGCATCGTCAATATCACCTCCAGCGCCGTGAAGGCACCCATCGACATCCTGGGCCTGTCCAACGGCGCACGCAGTGGTCTCACGGGGTTTGTGGCGGGCGTGTCGCGCAGCAAGGTCGCAGCGCGCGGGGTGACCATCAACAATCTGCTGCCCGGCAAGTTCGATACCGACCGCCTGGCCGCCACCGTCAACGCGGCCGCCAGCAAGGCGGGCAAGAGCGTTCAGGACGTGCGCTCTGCCCAGCAGGCACAGATTCCGGCCGGGCGCTACGGCACGGCGGAAGAGTTTGGCGCCATTTGCGCTTTTCTGTGCAGTATGCAAGCGGGCTACATGACGGGGCAGAACGTGCTGGCCGACGGCGGGGCCTATCCCGGCACGTTCTGAGGCGGTTCGGGCCCGGAGTGGTCTGCGGGCTGACCCGCCGCAGAGGTTCTGCAGAACGGGAGGCAGTCGTGGTGTTTTGCCGACAGCTTTACCGGAGCGCTGAATAATTGGTGGAATACTGCGGGCCAGCGCCCGCTATCGCCCGACGCCATGCATCCTGCCCACACATCCATCCTGCTACGCCTGAAACGCCACTGCGCCGTGCTGTGCCTGGCGCTGGGTGTGGCGGGGGTTGTGCAGGCGGCTGGCGCCGCCAGCACGCCGGGTGCAAGCAGCACCGCGACGGCACCTTACCGGTTGCGTATCGTGGGCGGGCTGGCGGGCATCAGCCAGTACATCCGGCAGGAAGAACCTTTCTGGACCAAAGAGCTGTCACGCCTGAGCGCCGGACGCTTCCAGGCCGAGATCGTGCCCTTTGACCGTGCCGGTGTGCCCGGGGCCGAGATGCTGCGGCTGTTGCAGCTGGGGGTGGTCCCATTCGGCACCACCCTGATGAGCTCCTTCACGGCGCAATACCCCGAATACACCGCGCCCGACCTGGCGGGGCTGAACCCCGACATTGCCACGCTCAAGACCACGCTGGCGGCCTTCCGTCCTTACCTCGAAAAGGCGCTGCGCGAACAGCATGGTGTCGAGGCGCTCGCCATCTACGTGTATCCGGCGCAGGTGGTCTTCTGCAAAAAGCCGCTGCGTACCTTGTCTGAGCTGACCGGCCGCCGTGTGCGTGTGTCGTCGGCCAGCCAGGCTGATTTTGTGGGGGCCTTGGGCGGGGTGCCGGTGCTGACCAGTTTTTCGCAGATCGTGCCCAGCCTGACGGCCGGCAATACCGAATGCGCCATCACCGGCACCATGTCCGGCAACATCCTGGGCCTGCCTTCCATCACCACCCATGTGCACACCCTGCCGGTTACTTGGGGGCTGGCGGTGTTTGGGGCCAACCAGGCCGCCTGGGCGGCCTTGCCGGCCGATTTGCGCACCTTGCTCCAACGGGAGCTGCCCCGCCTGGAGGCCGCCATCTGGGCCGAGTCCGAGCGCGAAACTGCGGATGGCTTGGCCTGCAACCGGGGGGCACCCACCTGCAGCGCTGGCACCAAGGGCAGCATGGTGGTGGTGCCGGTATCGCCCCAGGATGAGCGCAGCCGCCAGGAGATCCTTGAATCCACCGTTTTGCCGCGCTGGGTGCAGCGTTGCGGTGCCCGCTGTGCGCAGGTCTGGAACCAGACCATCGGACCGGCGCGTGGCCTGCAGGCAGCGCCTGCGAAATGACAGAGTCCGCAGCCCCCTCCCGCATCAGGGCCTACGTCTGGGCGGGCGCCGCAGTGTTTGTGGCGGCCGTGGTGGCGGTCGCTGGCACCCTGGCGTGGAACGCCCGCCAGGCCGCGCTGGCCGACAGCGAGGCCCAGGCCACGCGTTTTGTGGCCAGCGCAGAGGCCGCACTCAACCGTTCTCTGCTCGCCGTGGACGTGCTGCTGGCCAGCATGGACGAATTGCTGGGCCTGTCCAACGCCATGCCCAAGTGGCTGGACCCCGACACGGCCAGCCAGCGGCTGCGCGGATCGGCGCGGCAGAACCTCATGGTGCGGTACGTGGCGGTGCTCGACGGCAGCGGCAAGGCGCTGGCATCGTCCGACCCTGCGGGCGCCAGCCTGTCGGTGCAACTGCCAGCCGGTTTTCTGGAGAGCGTGCTGGAGCAACCGGTATCCACCCTGATGGTCAGCGCGCCGGTGGTGAGCTTTGCCAGTTCCGAGAAGGTGTTGTACTTCGCGCGCCATCTGCGCATGGCCGACAGCTCGCGGGTAGTGGCCGTGGCCGAGCTGCCTGTGTCGGCCCTGAGCTCAGTGCTGGTGCAGGGCGTGGACATCAGCGGCCTGCAGGTCACACTCGAGCGCGCCACCGGGCAACTGCTGCTGAGTGTGCCCAACCGCGAAGACGTGATCGCGCCCACCCTTGCCCCCCCCATTGGCAATCTGGCCGATCAGGGCCTGGCTTGGCAAGCCCCGGCGCGACTGACGGGCGAGCCCTCGCTGGTGGTGTTCCGGCCCATCCTTTACCAGGACCTGCGCATTGCGGCCAGCATTCCGCTGGACGCGGCGCTTGCCGGCTGGCGCGAACAGCGCGATGCCATTGCGCTGACCACCGCGCTGTTCATTGCCATGATCTTTGCGGCCGGGGTGCTGGCGTTGCGGTATGTGGACCGCATGTCCCAGGCCCGCCTGGCCATCGCCCAGTCCAAGGCCACGCTGGACCAGGCGCTGGAGTCCATGGTGAGCGGCTTCTTGCTATTGGACAGCCAGCATCGCGTGGTGCAGTGGAACCGCCAGCTGGAGACGATTCTCCCGTGGCTGCAGGGCGTGATCACGCCCCTCATTCCGTTCCGAGCGGTGCTGGAAGCCACGGTGGAGCACCATGTGCCCCGCCTGTCTGACGAGGATCGCAAGCGGTGGGTGAGCCAGCGGCTGGAGCGGCAAAAGCACCAGCCAGAGCCGCGTGAACAGTCGTACGCCAACGGCAGCACCATCCAGATCACCGAACGCGCCACGCCCGATGGCGGCCTCGTCATCAGCTACCACGACGTGACTGCGCTGCGCAAGGCCAGCACGGAGATCGAGAGCCTGGCCTTTTACGACCCGCTGACCAACCTGCCCAACCGCCGTCTGTTGATGGACCGCATGCAGCAAGCCATTGCCGCCAGTGTGCGCAGCGGGCAGTACGGCGCCTTGTTGTTCCTGGACCTGGACCACTTCAAGACCCTGAACGACACGCGGGGCCATGAGGTGGGCGACATGCTGCTGCGCCAGGTGGCCCAGCGCCTGAAGACCTGCGTGCGGCGCGAGGACACGGTGGCGCGCCTGGGGGGCGACGAATTCGTGGTCATGCTCAGCGACCTGTCGGTGCACCGTGATGAGGCCGCCGCCCAGGCGCGCCGGGTGGGCGAGAAGATCCTGCGCAAACTCAACGTGCCCTACACGCTGGGGGGCAATGCGCACCACAGCACGCCCAGCATTGGCGCCACGCTGATGGGCGGCAGTCTGCAGTCGTCGGTGGACCTGCTGAAAGAGGCGGACATCGCCATGTACCAGGTCAAATCGCAAGGGCGCAACGCGCTGTGCTTTTTTGACCCCCAGATGCAGATCGTCATCAGCATGCGCGCGCAGTTGGAGACCGACCTGCAGATGGCGCTCACAGCGCGGCAGTTTGTGCTGCACTACCAGCCGCAGTTCCACCTGGATGGCCGCATGGTGGGCGCCGAGGCCCTGATCCGGTGGCAGCACCCCGAGCGCGGGCTGGTTGCGCCCGGCGAGTTCATAGGCGTGGCCGAAGAAAGCGAACTCATCGTGCCCATGGGCCACTGGGTGCTGCGCACGGCCTGCGAGCAGCTGGCGGCCTGGCAGGGGGACGAGCGCTACCGGCACCTGCAGGTGTCGGTCAACGTGAGCGCGCGGCAGTTCCGACAGCGCGACTTTGTGGCCCGGGTGGTGGAGGTGCTGCGCGAGACGGGTGCCAAGCCACACCTGCTCAAGCTTGAACTCACCGAATCGCTGGTGCTGGACAACGTGGACGACACCATCGCCAAGATCGGCATGCTCAAGACCAAGGGCGTGCGCTTTTCGGTGGACGACTTTGGCACCGGCTATTCATCGCTGGCGTATCTCACGCGGCTTCCGCTGGACCAGCTCAAGATCGACCAGTCCTTTGTGCGCAACCTGGGGGTGCGGCACACCGACGATGTGATCGTCCAGACCATTCTGGGCATGGCACGCAACCTGGAGCTGGATGTGATTGCCGAAGGGGTGGAAACCGAGGCACAGAAGGACTTCCTGGCCCGGCACGGCTGTGTGTACTTCCAGGGCTATCTGCTGGGGCGCCCCACCCCGGTGGTGGACCTGGAGACGTTGATGGAGTCGGCCACCACGGTCACTGCTCCGGGTTGATGGGTCCAGAAAGGTCGCGCCGTTTGCTATTCTTTGTGTAGCAATTGGGACAATAAATATCGGCGCTACCGCTGGTTTGGGCCAAAAATTGAACCCGTCAACGCCGTGACGACACCACAATGCCACCCACGATCAGCGCGAACGCCACGGCATGGAACGCCCTGGGCGTGTCGCCCAGAAACGCCGCCGACAGCACCCCCGCAAACAAGGGCGTGAGGTTGATGAAAAACCCGGCGGCTGCAGGCCCGGCGCGTTGCACGCCCACCCCCCAGCAGCGGTAGGCCAGCACCGCAGGCCCCACGGCAATGAAGGCCAGGGCGGCAAACAGCGGCCAGCCCCATTCGATATGCGTGCGCCCGCTGGCCCATTCGGCCCCCGCAAAGCTGCCCGACCAGGCCAGCCCAAACACCATCTGTGCCATCAAGAACGCGGCCCAGTCGCCCCGGATGCGGGTGGGCTCGCTGGTGCGTGACAGCAGCCAGCTGTAGAACGCCCAGGAGATGGTCGCCAGCAGCATGAACAAATCGCCCGGCACCAGGCGGAAGGCCAGCAGCTGCGACCACTCGCCCCGGCTCAGCACCAGCAGCACCCCACATACCGACAGCAGCGCGCCCAGCACCTGACGCCGCGTGACGGCCGCGCCGAAGAACAGCGCGCCCACGGCCAGCATCCACACCGGCATGCTCGACCCCACCAGCGTCACGTTGATGGGGGTGGAGGTCTGCAGCGCCATGTACTGCAGCGCGTTGTAGGCCCCGATGCCCAGCAGGCCCAGCAGCGCGTAGCGGCGCCAGTGCGGCCACAGCGGGCTGTCGGCGCGCAGCACGCCGTGGGCCAGGGGCAGCAGGATGGCAAAGGCTAGCACCCAGCGGATGAAGTTCAGGGTGATGGGGGGAATCAGTTCATGGACCAGCCGCCCTACCACCGCGTTGCCGGCCCACAGCAGGGGCGGGATCACCAGCAGCACGGCCGTGCCGGGTGTGATTTTTTGAGTCATGGGGCTGCACTGTAACGGTGCAGGCAGGGCCCTGCTGCGGCGGGGCCTCATGTCCCCAAGGCAAATCGGTGCGGGCCATGCCCCCGGCACGGTCGAGAGATTCATGGCAGGATGGCCGCCGTTGTCAGCATCCCACCCCTTTTGAGGAGATTGATTGCCATGAGCCTTGCCGTCCAGATCCGCCAGCACGGTGGTCCCGAAGAACTCCACATCGTTGACGTCCCCGTGGGCGAGCCCGGCCCTGGAGAAGTCCGCATCCGCCACCACGCCATCGGCCTGAACTTCATCGACGTCTACCACCGCACGGGCCTGTACCCGTTGAACATGCCCGCCACCATCGGCATGGAAGGTGCCGGCGTGATCGAGGCTGTGGGCGAGGGCGTCACGCACCTGAAGGTGGGTGACCGCGCCGCTTACGCCAGCAACCCCCCTGGCGCCTACTGCGAAGTGCGCGTGATGCCCGCCAAGTGCGTGTGCAAGCTGCCCGACGCGATCAGCTTTGAGACTGGCGCGGCCATGATGCTCAAGGGCCTGACGGCGCAATACCTGCTGAAGAAAACCCGGCCCGTGGAAGGCCTGCAGCCCGGTGACCATGTGCTGTTCCATGCCGCAGCGGGGGGTGTGGGACTGATCGCCTGCCAGTGGGCCAAGGCGCTCGGCCTGCAGCTCATCGGCACGGCGGGGTCTGATGCCAAGTGCCAGCTGGCGCTGGCCAATGGCGCGGCGCACGCCATCAACTACAGCACCGAAGATTTTGCAGCCCGCGTGAAGGAGATCACCGGCGGCAAGGGTGTGAAGGTGGTGTATGACTCGGTGGGCAAGGACACCTGGGACAAGTCGCTCGAATGCCTGCGCCCCTTCGGCTTGATGGCCAGCTTCGGCAACGCTTCCGGCCCCGTGGCACCGTTTGCGCCGGGCAGCCTGGGTGCCAAGGGATCGCTGTACGTCACGCGCCAGACGCTGTTCACCCACATTGCCACGCGCGAGGCCACGCAAGCCATGGCGGACGACCTGTTTGCCGTGGTGGCCAGCGGGCAGGTCAAGATCCACATCGACCAGCGCTACCCGCTGGCCGACGTGCAGCAGGCCCACCGGGACCTGGAAGCGCGCAAGACCACCGGCTGCACCATCCTCACGCTGTGAGCGCGGCTGCACAGGCGCCCACCTTCGACCAGTGGCTGGCAGGGGCACGCCAGGCGGCGGAGCAGCCACCGGCCCAGCCGCGCCAGCCCCTGGTGGTGGCGGGGCAGGTGGTGGGCTCGGTAGCGCCCGGGTTTTTCAGCCAAATCAGCCTGAAGCGCTTGATGAATAAGCGCTACCAGCTATCAGAAGCAGAGCATTCTCAGGGCCTTGCTTGGCATTTGCAGGCATCGCCCGCCGACACCACGGATGCCCTCAACACCCTGGCCGCCGCGCTGCGCGATGCGGGCCTGTGTGGCCCCTGGCGTGATGAGCAGTTGGCGGTCACCAACCCGGCGGGCGAGGTCATCGGCACCGTGGAGCGCGGGGCGGTACGCGTGCTGGGCGTGGCTACCCGTGCCGTGCATCTGGTGGGTCTGGCGCCCGACGGGCGCATGTGGGTGCAAAAGCGCTCCCTGACCAAACCCAACAACCCCGGGCTGTGGGACACGCTGATGGGCGGCATGGTCTCGGCGGCCGACTCGCTGCCGCAGGCCCTGGCCCGCGAAACCTGGGAAGAGGCCGGTTTGCGGGTCGAGGCACTGGCCGACGTGGCGCACGGAGGGCAGGTGCTGTTCAGCCGCCCCAGCCGCGAGGGCGGGGGCGCAGGCTTCATGGTCGAACGCATCGATTGGTTCCGCGCGCAGGTGCCCCAGGGCATGGAGCCCGACAACCAGGACGGTGAGGTCGAGCGTTTTGACCTGCTGCCTCTGGAGGAGGTCCGCGAGCGGGTCGCCCAAGGGGCGTTCACGCTGGAAGCCGGGCTGGTGATTGCGGGGTTTCTGGGGGTGTAGTCACCCGTTCAGCGTGAGGGCTGCCGCTGGGGCCGGCGCTGGACGGCAGGCAGCCCAGGCCCTGCAAGGTGGCCTGCACTGCCTCGTCCAGCGGGGTGTGGGGCTCCTCGCCCAGCACCGCCCGCAGCCGGTCGTTGCCCATGCGCACGGGCTGCTGCCACAGGTAGCGCATCTCGCGCAGCTCCCGCAAGGTGGTCACGAACGGCGAGGCCAGCGTGACCAGCCACCAGGGAAACGCCTGCACGCGCGGCGCTTGGCCGCCCTGCGCCACCACTGCACGGCCAATGGCGGCCGCCATCTGCGTGCCGTCAGCATCCCAATGCCCGGCCAGGTGAAAGCGGGCCAACGCGGGCAGCTCGGCGCGCCGCTCCAGCAGCAGCACCATGGCGCGCGCCACGTCGGGCAAGTACGACCACTGGTGCCCGATGCCCGGTGCGCCTGGCTGCTTCACCGTGGTCACGGGTCGGCCCGGCCGGACCAGGCCCTGCGCAAACCAGCTGTTGCCCGCCTGCGGCCCGAAGAAATCGCCCGCGCGCACGATGATCACGCGGCATGTCTCCTCCAGCGGGTGCGGCACGGTGGCTTGCAGCAGGCGGCGCTCCAGCTCCACCCGCAGGGCGCCTTTGCGCGTCCGGGGGTGCTGGGGGGCGTCTTCGTGCAGCACCGGGAAGGCGTCCGGCCCATAGTTGTAGACGGTGCCTGGCAGCAGCACCGTGGCCCCGTGTGCGCGGGCCGCTGCAATCGTGTTGTCGATCATTGGCAGCACCAGCTCGTTCCAGTGTCGGTAGCCGGGCGGGTTGACCGCGTGCACGATCACCTGGCAGCCCGTGGAAGCAGCCATCACATCGGCGCGGATCATCGCGTCGCCCCGAACCCAGGTGAACCCGTCGCGCTGCTCTCTGGCCTGCGCTGCATTGCGGTGCATTGCCACCACCTCCCACCCCCGGTCACGCAGCTGGCGCGCCACCTCGCCGCCAATGCCGCCGGTGGCGCCCAGAACCAGTACCTTGGGGCGGCTGCCGATGGGGTTGTGGGGGTTGTTGTTCATCGCGATGCTCCTTCAAAAACTATGGATGGAGGCAGTGTCTGCGCTCCAGCGATTCAATGGAATTGCTGAAAATGAGTGGGTGGCTATACATTTATGTATGGAACAACCGAATCGCCATGACATTGGCTGGGAGCTGTACCGCTCGTACCTCGGCGTGCTGCGGGAGGGCTCCCTGTCGGGCGCCGCGCCGGCGCTGGGCGTGACACAGCCCACCGTGGGCCGCCACATTGCTGCGCTGGAGCAGGCCCTGGGGCTGGTGCTTTTCACCCGGTCGCAGCAGGGCCTGTTGCCCACCGAGGCCGCGCTGGCCCTGCGCAGCTACGCGGAAGCCATGGGCCACTCTGCGGCAGCCCTGGTGCGCGCGGCGGACAGCCAGGGCGACGGCGTGCGCGGCACGGTGCGCGTGAGCGCCAGCGAGGTGATGGGGGTCGAGGTGCTGCCGCCCCTTCTTGCGCAGTTGCAGGCCGAGCACCCCGCGTTGACGGTGGAGCTGGTGCTGAGCAACCGCGTGCACGACCTGCTGCAGCGCGTGGCCGACATCGCCATCCGCATGACCGAACCCCGGCAGGACGCGCTCATCGCCCGCCGCGTGGGCACCATCCCGCTGGGGCTTTACGCCCATCCGAGCTACATCGCCGCCCATGGCACGCCCGCCACCCTGGCGGAGCTGGCGCACCACCGCTTGATTGGCTTCGATGCCGAAACCCCGTTTCTGCGCGCGGCGCAAAAGGCCCTGCCCGCGTGGCGGCGAGACCGGTTTGCCGTGCGCAGCGACAGCGATGTGGCGCAACTCGCCTTCATCCGCGCTGGCGCCGGCATAGGCATCTGCCAGGACGCACTGGCCCGCCGCAGCGCCCCCGCGCTGGTGCGGGTGCTGTCGCAGCAGCTCCAATACGGGCTGGAGACCTGGGTGGTGATGCACGAGGACCTGCGCACCAGCCCGCGTTGCAGGCACACGTTCGATGCGCTGGTGGTGGGGTTGGAGCGGTATCTTGTTGAGGGACTAGGCAGCTCCGCATCGGCCGGCTAGTCCGCTGAATCGGATGGGTGTGGGAGGCTGCGATTTATTGAGCAGCTGGAGACGCCCATGCAGATACGTTGGGAGTTTTTTCAACGGCCTTTGTTACTAAGAACCTGCGTGCCATTGCGCTGCACCGCCACCGTCTTTACCAGATCCCACGCCGCTTGCGCCACAGGCGAAAGCGCACGGTGCTTCCGGTGCACCAGCATGATCTCCCGGTCCACGCGCGGCACCAGGGGGCGCACCGCCAGCCGTGCCAGGCCTTCGGGCGGCAGGGCCAGGGTGGGGATCACCGAGATGCCTAGACCTGCGTCGAGCATGCGAAAGATGGTGGTGGGGTGGCCGACCTCCTGGGCCACCGTGCAGGCCACACCGTGCTCGGCCAGTGCGCGGTCGATCAGGCGGCGGCTGCCGGAGTCGTGGTCCAGCAGCACCAGCGCTTCGCCCTGCAGGTCGGTCCAGCGCACCTGCCGTTTGCCCGCCAGCCGGTGGCCGGGTGGGCAGGCCAGGCAGAAGGGTTCGGTCAGGATGGTCTCGCATTGCAGCGCCTCGCGCTCGCTGGGGTCGATGACCACGCCAAAGTCCACCTCGCCCGACAGCACGCTGGCCAGCACCGCGCTCTGGATGCGGTCCAGCAGCACCAGCTCCAGCCCGGGCAGGGTGCGCTGGCATTCGGCGATGCAGTCGGGCATGAGGTTGGCCGACAAAGTGGGGCTGCTCGCCACGCGCACGCGTCCGCGCCGCTCGGTGGCCATTTCCCGCACGTCCAGCAGCGTGTTCTCCAGCTCTTCCAGCACCCGGGGCAGGCGGGCCGACAGGCGCTGGCCCGCGTCCGTCAGCGTCACCTCGCGCGTGGTGCGGTTGAGCAGCTTCAGGCCCAGCTGGGCTTCCAACTCGGTGATGCAGCGGCTCACGGCCGGTTGGGTCAGGCCCACCGCATCGCCCGTGCGGCTGAAGTTGCGGGTGGTGGCCACCGACTGAAACACATGCAGCTGGCGCAGAGTGATATTCATGCGCTCGAATCATAAATCCATCAGAGAAATCCATTTCTCTTTGGAATCGGGCTGCGGTCCAATGCGTGTCTTCGGGGTTTGTGTGCCCCATGTCCTTTTGCATTTTTTGCGCTGCCGCTGCGCTGTCACCCATGGCTCGTTCCCGTTTTCTCCCTGACAACTTCACCCTGGCCTTGCTGGGCACCGTTACCCTTGCCAGTGTGTTGCCTGCCTCGGGCGTTGCGGCCCAGGCGCTGGAGGGGATCACCGTGGCTGCGGTGGCGTTGCTGTTCTTCTTGCACGGGGCCAAGCTCTCGCGGGATGCCATCGTGGCGGGGCTCTCGCACTGGCGGCTGCACTTGGTGGTCGTGGGCACCACGTTTGTGCTGTTCCCGCTGCTGGGCTGGGCGCTGCGGCCGGTGCTGCTGCCGCTGGTGACGCCCGGTCTTTACACCGGCATCCTGTACCTGTGCGTGTTGCCCGCCACGGTGCAGTCGGCCATTGCGTTCACGGCCATGGCGCGCGGCAACATGCCGGCGGCCATCTGCAGCGCGTCGGCATCGACCCTGCTGGGCATTGTGATCACACCGCTGCTGGTGGGCCTGTTGCTGCCCGAGGCGCAGCAGCAGGCAGGCGCTGCGCAGCATGACACGCTGGCCAACATCGGCCGCATCACCTTGCAGCTGCTGGTGCCCTTTGTGGCGGGCCACCTGCTGCGTCCGTGGATTGGCGGTTTTGTGCAGCGCCGGGCGGCAGCGCTCAAGCTGGTGGACCAGGGCTCCATCCTGCTGGTGGTGTTCACCGCCTTCAGCGCTGCGGTGGTCGAGGGGCTGTGGCGGCAGCTGCCAGCGTCTGCGCTGCTGGGCCTGGTGGTGGTGTGCGCCGTGCTGCTGACGCTGGCGCTGGTGACCACCACCTGGGTTGCGCGGCGCATGGGGTTCTCCAAGGAGGACGAAATCACCCTGGTGTTCTGCGGCTCCAAGAAGAGCCTGGCCAGCGGTGTGCCCATGGCCAAAGTGCTGTTTGCGTCGCACGCGGTGGGCGCCATCGTGCTGCCCATCATGGTGTTCCACCAGATGCAGCTGATGGTGTGTGCGGTGCTGGCGCAGCGTTATGCGCGGCGCAGTGTGTAGACGCTAGTTTGCTATCTTTTGTGTAGCTAAAAGCGCATGGGAAATATGCGCCTGCAGCCCAAAAGGCTTCAACTTTGTTCGTTGAGCGTGCGCAGGCGGCTCGGCGCCAGGGCGCCGGCCGATTCCAGAATGGGGTAGGCCACCGAGCACAGCAGCGAGTTGATGCGCTTGAGCTCGCTGATCAGGTCGATGTGCAGTGAGCTGGTCTCGATGCTCTGCACCGTGTTGTCTGACAGGCGTGCCAGGTGGGTGGCCGAATAGGCGTGTTCCAGGTCGCGAAAGCGCGCTTTTTCTTCGAGCAGCTTTTGTGCGTCGCGCACGCTGCCGTTCAAGAACACGCTCATCGCCAGCCGCAGGTTGTCGATCAGGCGGGCGTGCAGCTCGTTGATCTCTTCCATGCCTGCCTCGGAGAACTGGCGGCCCTTCTTGATCTTCTTGTCCTCGATGTCGATCAGCACCCGTTCGATGATGTCGCCGATCTGCTCCATGTTGATGGTGAAGCTGATGATGTCGGCCCAGCGGCGGCCCTCGCGTTCGTCCAGCGCCTCGCGCGAGATCTTGGTCATGTAGTACTTGATGGCCGAATACAGGCCGTCCACCTCGTCGTCGAGCTTGCGCAGGTCTTCCGCCAATTGCAGGTCGTCGGTGCGGATCACCTTGTGCAGGCCCAGCAGCATCGATTCGACCACGTCGGCCTGGTGCAGGGCTTCGCGCGCCGCGCATGAGATGGCGAGCGATGGCGTGGCCAGGGCGGAGGGGTCCAGATGCTGGGGACGGGTGCCTGCGGCCGCCTGCGCCTTTTCAACCGGCAGCAGGCGCTGCACGGCCCGCGCCACCGTACCTGTCAGGCCGATGCAGACGATGCCCACCACGATGTTGAAGGCCAGGTGGAACAGCACCACCAGGGCGGCAGTTTCAGGCACGTAGGGCCGCACATGCTGCAGCCACAGGCCGGTGAGCGGCGTCATGATGAGCACGCCAATGATCTTGAAGAACAGGTTGCCCAGGGGCACCTGGCGTGTCTGCACGTTGGACTTCATGGTGGTCAACACGGCGAGCACGCCGCTGCCCAGGTTGGCGCCCAGCACCAGTCCCAGCGCCACATCGGCCGGAATACCGCCCGAGCCCGCTAGCGCGGCCGTGAGCAGCACGGTGGCGAGGCTGGAGTACGCCACGATGGCCAGAATGGCGCCGGTAAAGATCTCCAGCAACAAATCGCTGGTGAGCGCTCCCAGCAGCGTGCGCACGGTGGGCGACTGGGTGAGCACCGTGGTCGATTCGGTGATGAGGCGCAGCGCCAGCAGCATCAGCCCCAGGCCTATCAACACGCGGCCCACGCGGCCCACGGCGGTGTCCTTGCGCGAGATGAACAGCACGACGCCCACAAAGATGAACAGGGGCGACAGCCACGACAGATCCATGGAGAACACCACGGCCATCACGCTGGTGCCCACGTCGGCGCCCAGCATCACGGCCAGCGCTGCAGGCAGGCCCACCAGGCCCTGGCCCACGAAGGACGACACGATGAGCGCGGTGGCTGTGCTGGACTGCACCACGGCCGTAACGCCAATGCCGGAAAGCACTGCGGTGAAGCGGCTGCTGACGCTGTGCGCAATCAGCTGGCGCAGGTTGGCGCCGAACACGCGCAGGATGCCGGTGCGCACCAGGTGGGTGCCCCAGATCAGCAGCGCCACGGCTGCCAAGAGATTGAGGAGATGCTTCATGAAAACCGTTGTTTCTTCTTCTTGTGATGGGCGCAAACCCTGCGATGACCAGACCCAGGGGCCAATGCAAGAACCGCGCGCACCGGGCTGTCATAAAACTGACACATAAGCATACTCCTGATTCCATAGCGCCGGAGCAGATGCCCATGTCGGCGCTGGGTGCGTTGCTGCGCACAAACAGCACGGCCCGCATGCAGCGGGCCGTTCAGGGGGAAAAGCCAGTGGGGCCTCAGCGCTCGCGACGTACCCGCAGCAGCTCGTCCAGGATCAGGCAGGCCGCACCCACGGTAATGGCCGAGTCCGCCAGATTGAACGACGGGAAGTACCAGCCCGCATAGTGGAACTGCAAGAAGTCCACCACATAGCCGTGCATGAGCCGGTCCACCACGTTGCCCACTGCGCCACCCAGAATGCTGGACAGCGCAAAGCTGAACAGCTTCTGGCCCGGGTGCGCGCGCAGCTGCCACACGATGAAGATCGTGGCCGCCAAGCCGATACCGGTGAACAGCCAGCGCTGCCAGCCGCCCGCGTCCGACAAGAACGAGAACGCTGCGCCGGTGTTGTGCGCGCGCACGATGTTGAAGAAGCTGGTGATGAACGTGGAGTCGCCCAGCTGGTAGTGGTTGAGGATCAGCGTCTTGGTGATCTGGTCGGCGCCCATCAGAAAAACCGCCCATGCCAGCCAGGGCCACATGCCCACGCCGGTACGACCGGCTTGTGTAGAGCGCGCCATCACGCGTGTGCCCGGCTTTCGCCGTCGCCATACAGGTTGCTGGTGCAGCGGCCGCAGATGGTGGGATGGGCGGCATCGTTGCCCACATCACTGCGGTAGTGCCAGCAGCGTTCGCATTTGGTGTCAGAACTGGGCTTGACGCTGATCTGTAACGCGCTACCAGCGACCAAATCGATAGCGGATGTGATGAACACGAATTTGAGGTCATCGCCCAGGCTGGCCAGCAGTGCATGGTCCTCGGGCGCAGCCGTCAGCGTGACCGTCGCCTGCAGCGAGGAGCCCACCTGACCTGCGGCGCGCAGGGCCTCGATCTCCTTGTTCACCGCATCGCGAATCTCGCGAATGCGCGACCACTTGGCCAGCAGGCCTTCGTCGGCACCGGCACCCACGCCCGCCACGTTGCCGTAGGTCTCCAGGAAGATGGAGTCGGAGCTGCCGAACACCTTCCACGCCTCTTCGGCCGTGAACGAGAGGAATGGCGCCATCCACCGCAGCATGGCGTGCGTGATGTTGTAGAGCGCGGTCTGCGCACTGCGGCGGGCGAGGCTCTTGGGCGCGGTGGTGTACAGGCGGTCCTTGAGCACGTCCAGGTAGAAGCCGCCCAGGTCTTCCGAGCAGTACAGCTGCAGTTTGGCCACCACCGGGTGGAACTCATACACCTTGTAGTGGGCCAGCACCTCGGCCTGGAACTCGGATGCGCGGGTGAGTGCGTAGCGGTCGATCTCCAGCATCTGGTCGAACGGCACGGCGTCCTTGGCCGGGTCAAAGTCGCTCACGTTGGCCAGCAGGAAGCGCAGCGTGTTGCGGATGCGACGGTAGGCGTCCACCACGCGCGCCAGGATCTTCTCGTCCCCCGCGATGTCGCCGGAGTAGTCGCTCGCGGCCACCCACAGGCGGATGATTTCTGCGCCCAGCTTCTTGTTGATCTCTTGCGGGTCGATGCCGTTGCCCAGCGACTTGCTCATCTTGCGGCCCTGGCTGTCCACGGTGAAGCCGTGGGTCAGCAGGCCGCGATACGGCGCACGGCCTTCCAGCGCGGAGGCCAGCAGCAGCGAGCTGTGGAACCAGCCGCGATGCTGGTCATGGCCTTCGAGGTACAGGTCGGCCTCGGGGCCCGTGTCGTGGTGCACCTCGGGGTGCGTGCCGCGCAGCACGTGGCTGAAGGTGGAGCCGGAGTCGAACCACACTTCCAGGATGTCGGTGCTCTTGGTGTAATGCGGCGCGTCTTCAGCGCCCAGGATTTCTTCGGTCGTCACACGGCTCCAGGCCTCGATGCCACCCTTTTCGACGATGTCGGCCGCCTGGTCCATGATTTCCATGGTGCGCGGGTGCAGTTCGCCCGAATCCTTGTGCAGGAAGAACGGGATGGGCACGCCCCAGCTGCGCTGGCGCGAGATGCACCAGTCGGGCCGGCCGGCGATCATGTCGTGCAGGCGGGCTTTGCCGTTCTCGGGGTAGAAGCTGGTGTGCTCGATCGCATCGAGCGCGATCTGGCGCAGCGTCTTGGCGGGCTTCATGCCTGCTTTAGTGAACACGCCTTCGCCTTCGTCCATGCGGATGAACCACTGGGCAGCCGCGCGGTAGATCACGGGCGTCTTGTGGCGCCAGCAGTGCGGGTAGCTGTGCGTGATGTCCTTGGTGGTCATCAGGCGGCCCGCGTTGCGCAGGGCCTCGATGATGACGGGCACTGCCTTCCAGATGTGCTGGCCGCCAAACAGCGGGAAGTCGGCCGCGTAGGTGCCGTTACCCTGCACGGGGTTCAGGATCTCGTCGAGCGCCATGCCATGCGCGCGGCAGGAGTTGAAGTCTTCCAGGCCATAGGCGGGCGACGAGTGCACGATACCCGTGCCGTCATCGGCCGTGGCGTAGTCGGCCAGGTACACGGGCGACAGGCGGCGGTAGCCAAAGCTGCCGTCTTCGCTGGCCACGTCGTACAGGGGGTGTTCAAACTCCAGCCCGCCCAGGTTCTTGCCCAGGGTGGTAGCCAGCACGCCGCCCGTGAGGCCGTAACGCTCCAGGCACGACGCCACCAGCGGCTCTGCCACGAGCAGGATGCGTTCACCCGCGTCCACCAGCGCGTAGGTGATTTCGGGGTTCAGGTTCAGGGCCTGGTTGGCGGGGATGGTCCAGGCAGTAGTGGTCCAGATGACCACGAACGCGTCCTTGGTCAGTGCAGGCAGACCAAAGGCGGCCGCCAGCTTGGCCGGGTCGTGCGACTTGAACGCCACGTCCAGCGTGGTGCTCTTCTTGTCCTGGTATTCGATCTCGAACTCGGCCAGCGACGAGCCGCAGTCAAAGCACCAGTACACAGGCTTGAGGCCCCGGTACACAAAGCCGCGCTCCATCACGCGCTTGAACGCGCGGATTTCGCCCGCCTCGTTGGCGGGGTTCATGGTCTTGTAGGGGTTGTCCCATTCGCCCAGCACGCCCAGGCGCTTGAAGTCCACCATCTGCTGCGCGATCTGCTCGGTGGCGAACGCGCGGCTCTTGGCCTGCATGTCGTCGCGGCTCAGGTTGCGGCCGTGTTTCTTCTCGATGGCGTTTTCGATCGGCAGGCCGTGGCAGTCCCAACCGGGCACGTACAGCGCGTCAAAGCCTTCGAGCTGGCGCGCCTTGGTGATCATGTCCTTGAGGATCTTGTTGACCGCATGGCCCATGTGGATCTGGCCGTTGGCGTAGGGCGGGCCGTCGTGCAGGATGAACTTGGGCGCGCCCCGGCGAGCGTCGCGCAGGCGCTTGTAGATGCCTTTGTCTTCCCATTCCTTCACCCAGCCCGGCTCGCGCTTGGGCAGGTCGCCGCGCATGGGGAAGGGGGTGTCGGGCAGGTTCAGGGTGCTGCGGTAATCCGGGGCAGTGGAGGTGGGCGTGCTGGCGTTGTCGGACATGAGGGAGCCTTAAAACGGGGCATTCCGGGGCAGGCCCGGAGCAATGCGGGGAAACAGGGAGCGAAACGCGAGAGGTGTCGGGCCTGCAGGGCAGGCGCTGCGCAGGCAGCCCCCTAAATTCGGTCGCGCGTGGTCTGACGCCGGGTCTCGGTGTGATTGGGGGCGTGGGCCGATGCAAAGTAGGCGCGCGCATCCGCACAGTCTTTGGCAATGCCCGCTGTCAGGGCGTCCAGACCGTCGTACTTCAGCTCGTCGTGCAGTTTGTGCAGCAGTTCCACGCGCACGATTTTACCGTACGCCCCTTCGGCACCCAGTTCGGCGGGCCAGTGCAGGCAATGGGTTTCGAGCAGCACGCGGCCGCCATTGACGTCGTTCGGGTCCAGCGAGGGGCGAACGCCCAGGTTGGCCACCCCTGGCAGCGGGGCATCGGCCAGGCCATGAACCAGCACGGCAAAGATGCCGCTGGCGGCGGGTTTCCAGTGCGCAAACCGCAGGTTGAGGGTGCGAAAGCCGTCGCCCGCGCCTTCCGCCGTGGCGCCCAGCTCGCGCCCCAGCTTGCGGCCATGCACCACATGGCCGCTGATGGTGTAGGGCCGCCCCAGCAAGCGCGCTGCTGCCTCCATGTCGCCTGCGGCTAGCGCCTGGCGCACGGCGGAGCTGGACACGCGCAGCCCATGCACCTCGTAGCTGTTCATGCGAGCCACGTCAAAACCTTGGGCTTGCCCGGCGGTGTCCAGCATGGCGTAGTCGCCCGCGCGCTGGCGGCCGAAGCGGAAATCGTCACCCACCAACACATAGCGTGCACCCAGACCGCGCACCAGCACTTCATCGATGAAAGCGTCGGGCGACTGGGCGGCCAGCCGCGCGTCAAACGGCAGCACCACGGTCTGCTGCACTCCGCAGCGGGCCAGCTCGGTAAGCTTGTCGCGCAAGGTGCCTATGCGGGCTGGGGCCAGCTCCGGCTTGTGGTGGGCCCCGGCAAAGTAGTCGCGCGGGTGGGGCTCGAAGGTGAGCACGCAGCTTTCCACGCCCCGGTGGGCCGCCTCGCTGTTCAGCAGGGCCAGCATGGCCTGATGCCCCCGGTGCACGCCATCGAAGTTGCCGATGGTCAGCGCACAGGCATCGGCAATGCCCGGGTGGTGGAATCCGCGAAAGATCTTCATCGGTTTGTTATCTTTTTGATAGCGCCATGCGCAGGTCCATCAAGCGCAGGACGCCAATTTGTCACAAAAAGAGTATATTGTGACCCACGGCTGGCCCCGCGCAGGGCTGCCCGCGAGACATCTGCGTTCAGAATCCTTTCGGACTTGCACAAATCGGGATGCAACAACCGCCTTTTCCTTGGGGCGAGCCACTTGCCAGAGTCCTGTTTTGCGGAAGTCATGTCCTTGTGTACTTTGTGTTCCAGGAGGCGTGTTTTGAAGGTCTTGAAGCTGTCAGCCCAAGGGCTGCCCCAATCGTGGATTTCGCTGGAACAGGCGGTGATTCATTACGCCGCCGGGGAAGTGCGCTGGGAGTCCGGCGGCCAGATTGCCCGGTTCCGGGGCGGGTACAACGCCATATCGGGTGAGCAATCGGTGATCGCCATCAACAGCATCATCGGCACCAAGGGCGTGCCCAGCATCAACCCGTTCGAGCTCAAGCCCAGCCTGACCAACAGCAAGCTCTTTGCCCGCGACCGCAATGTGTGCGCCTACTGCGGTGGGCGTTTTCACGAAGAGGACCTCACGCGCGAGCACATCGTGCCGTTCGCGCGCAACGGCCAGGACCACTGGATGAACGTGGTCACGGCCTGCCGCCCCTGCAACCACCGCAAGGGCCCGCGCACCCCGGAGCAGGCGCACATGCCGCTGCTGTACGCGCCCTATGTGCCGAGCCTGTGGGAGGACTTCATCCTGCGCAATCGGCGCATCCTGGCCGATCAGATGGAATTCCTCATGGCCCATGTCCCCAAGTCTTCAAGGCTGTTGGCTTAGTTGGGGGAGTGGCCAATACGACCCTTCTGGCGTCGTTGCTCCGTCTTGCCGTACTAGGCGTACTGTCTGCGACGGAGCGCCTAGCCATAAGGGCCGTCTTGACTCCTCTTGGGGGGGCTGAGAAGAATGTGGATACTGCCCAGCGCCCTGTCCTTCAATACGTCAATTCCAAAAACACCAGGTGGCCGCTGGCCGCAGGCCAAGTCTGCCCCACCAAGCGCTCGCCATTGAATTCGGCAACGATGCTGCGCACGCCACCGGCAGGCTTGACCTTCGCCGAGGCCACGCCGGCGCCTGCGGGCACCCCGGCAGGCACTGCGCCGTCCAACAGCATCTTGTCGCGCGCCGGGTCCAGGTAGCCGCGCGGGCGGGTCAGGGTGACGATGGAGTCGGCCGTCTTGTCGGCGTCTGTGATGCGCTCGGGACGCAGGTGGATGAGGTCGCTGCTGCGCGGGAAACCGCTGCGGTAGATGTGGGTGGTGGCGTAGCCCGGCGCAGTGATCACGAACTCGACGGGTGCGCCCGGCGAAACCATCAGTGGACCCCATTGGCCGTCAGCCCCCACCGTCTTGCGCAGCAGCGGGTTGCCTTTGCGGGCGCCGGTCGCAGGGTCGGTGGCGTATACCTCCAGCTGTGCACCCGCCAGCGGCAGGTTGTTGCTGAAGTTGCCGGTCTTGGGGTCGGCAGAATCCACGCCCAGGCCCGTGACCTTGCCGTTCAGCACCACAGATTTTTCTGCAGCGATCTCGGTGCGTGTTGGCGCCTTGCCGGTGATGAAGCGGTAGGTGGCTTCAAACGCTGCCGGGGAGTACGACGTCTCGCGGTGATCGATGCGCGGGATCACCACGTTGGTGGCGCCCTTGAGTTCGGGGCCTGCAGCGGTCACGTTGGTGGCCGTGCCTTTCTGTCCGATCCACAGGCCGTCGGGTTGGGCGAACTTGTCGTTGTTGTCCGAGCGGATGGTCATCCATTTCACCGGGCCGCTCACTTCGTCGCCCGCTGCGTTCTTGGGAGCGTTCAGTGCTTTGAGGAAGGGGCCGGTGCCGGAAAATTCGTTGCCTTCACGGAACCCCGGGATCGCCCACACGCCGTGGTTGGGGGTGCCGCCCAGGACGGCGTGGCTCACGGTCTTGTCGCCGCCGCCGTTGTAGATGTAGTTGCGGATGGCGTTGCCGCCGCGTGAATTGCCCACCAATACGACTTGGCTGGCGCCCGTGGCCTTGAGCACCTTGTCCACCTCGGCCTTCAGGTAGGCCATGTGCTCTGCGGCCGATGTGCGGCCTGCCTGGGGCTTGGCGTCCTCGTCGCGCGACAGTGGGTAGGGCACGTCGATGGCGTGCAGGCGTTCGCGCGGCCAGCCGTTCGATTCGAACCGCCACACGGTGGTTTGCCACAGCGCAGCGGTGTCGCCGTTGCCGTGCACAAAGACGATGGGCGGTGCCTCGGCCAGGCTGGGACTTTGGGTGGCGCAGCCAGCCAGGGCGAGGGTGGCTGCCGCAGCGGTGGCCAGCAGGAGAGATCGGCGTTGCAGCCAGAGGGTGTTGTTCATCAAGGTGTCTCCAGAAAGAAAAAATGCCCGTGGACCGGTGAATCCACGAGCATCGTTGATGGCTGTGACGCGCCTGCGTCAGCGACCGTCAGGCAAACACGCCTGCGGTGTCTTGCATGCGGGCGGACACTTCACCCAGGTGATGCAGCGTGTCGCCAAAGGTCACTTCCAACTGGGTGAGCTTCTTGAAGTAGTGGCTCACGATGTACTCGTCCGTCACGCCGATGCCACCGTGCAGTTGCACGGCCTGCTGACCCACAAAACGCATCGACTGGCCCAGCTGTACCTTGGCGCGGGCCATGGCGGCGCGGCGTTCTTCGGCAGGGGCGCCGAGCTTGAGGCTGGCGTAGTAGCTCATCGAGCGGGCCAGCTCCAGCTGCATCTTCATGTCGGCCACGCGGTGGCGCAGCGCCTGGAAGCTGGAAATGAACACGCCGAACTGCTTGCGCTGGTTCATGTATTCGACGGTGATGGCCACGGTCTTGTCCATCACTCCCACGGCTTCGGCGCAGGCGGCGGCGATGCCGGTGTCCACGGCCAGTTCCAGCGCAGCTAGGCCGTCGGTGGTGATGAGCGTGGCGGGGGCGTTGGCCAGGTGCACTTCGGCGGCGCGGCTGCCGTCTTGCGTGACGTAGCCTTGCGTGGTCACGCCGCTCGCAGCGCGTTCGACGAGGAAGAGGGCGATCTTGCCGTCCAGTTGTGCGGGCACGATGAAGGCGTCCGCCTTGTCACCCGCAGGTACTACGCTTTTGATAGCTGTTACCGCATATCCTGATTGCGCTTTAGCCGCTTTTGCTTCACAAACATCCAGGCGGTAGCGCGCCTTGCGCTCCTGTTGGGCCAGCACCACCAGGGCTTCGCCACTGGCCACGCGGGGCAGCCAGGCACCTTGCACGTCGGCGGGGGCGTAGTGCGACAGCACGCTGCTGGCGATGAAGGCCTGGGCGATGGGCTCCAGCACGATGCCACGGCCCAGTTCCTCGGCCACCACCATCGCGTCGATGGCGCCCTGGCCCATGCCGTCGTGCACTTCGGGCACCGTCAGGGCGGTCAGGCCCAGCTCGGCCAGTTCGCCCCAGGCGGTGCGGTCAAAACCGCCTGCGGCCACGGCGGCGCGGCGGCGCTCAAACGTGTAGCCCTTATCCACCCATTTGCGAACGGCGTCGCGCAGTTGTTCCTGGTCGTCAGAAAAATCGAAATCCATGTTCTTGTCTCCTGGAACTTGGGATCAGCCGAGGACGGTCTGAGCCACGATGTTGCGCTGCACTTCGTTGGAGCCACCATAGATGGTGGTCTTGCGCAGGTTGAAGTAGGTGGATGCCAGCGGCGCGTTGGCGGTGACGCCGCCGGGGAAGTTGCCTTGCCAGCCGGCTTCCATGGCCTCTTCGATGAAGGGCATGGCGAAGGGTCCGGCGGCCAGCATCATCAGCTCGGCGTAGCGCTGCTGGATCTCGCTGCCCTTGATCTTGAGCAGGCCCGCGATGTCGAGCGAGTTCTTGCCGGACTTCTCGGCAGACAGTACGCGCAGCACCAGCATTTCCAGTGCAACGATGTCGACTTCGAGCAGGGCGATCTGGTCGCGGAAGCGCAGGTCGTCCCACATGCCTTCGGTTTTGGCGATGCGCTTGAGGCGCTCCAGCTCGCGCTTGCTGCGGTTCACATCGGCAATGTTGGTGCGCTCGTGGGATAGCAGGTGCTTGGCGTAGGTCCAGCCCTTGTTCTCTTCGCCGATCAGGTTCTCGGCGGGCACTTCGACGTTGTCGAAGAACACTTCGTTCACTTCGCACTCGCCGTCCAGCAGCTTGATGGGGCGCACGGTGACGCCCTTGGACTTCATGTCCACCAGCAGGAAGGAGATGCCGGTTTGGGGCTTGCCCTCGGTGCTGGTGCGCACCAGGTTGAACATCCAGTCGCCATGCTGGCCCAGCGTGGTCCAGGTCTTCTGGCCGTTGACGATGTACTTGTCGCCCACGCGCTCGGCGCGGGTTTTGACGCTGGCCAGGTCCGAACCCGAACCGGGTTCGCTGTAGCCCTGGCTCCACCAGACTTCGCCGCTGGCGATGCCGGGCAAGAAGCGCTTTTGTTGCTCGGCATTGCCAAACGCCATGATCACCGGGGCCACCATCACCGGGCCGAACGGCACGATGCGAGGCGCGCCCGCCAGGGCGCACTCTTCTTCAAACAGGTGCTTTTGCACGGCCGTCCAGCCGGGGCCGCCGAACTCCTTGGGCCAGCCAAAGCCGAGCCAGCCCTTTTTGCCCAGGATCTTCGCCCAGCCCTGCATGTCTTCGCGGGTCAGGCGCAGGGCGTTGTGCACCTTGTGCGAAATTTCCTTGGGCAGGTTGGCGTGAACCCAGGCGCGAATCTCTTCGCGAAACGCCTGTTCTTCGGGGGTAAATGCGAGATCCATCGGTTTGTCTCCAAGTGATCCGCATTTGTAGCACGGTCGTTCGTTTTATTCCTGTCCGGGTGGCGACATTGGACTGAACTCAGGGGAAATGCCCAGCTCGGCGCACAGCCGCTGCACGGTGTTGCGCAGGCTCGCCACCTCAGCCTCCAGGGCGTCCACGCGGGCCTGCAGTGCGGGCAATGGGCTGGCGCCCGCGCCCCCTGCGAGTGCCGGGCTGGCGGAGGTATCCACCGGCCCGCACAGCAGGTGCGCCCAGCGTTGTTCGCGGGCGCCGGGCGCGCGGGGCAGCTGCACGACCAGCGGGCCGCCTTTTTTGGCGCTGCGCTCCTGCAGCTCGTCCAGAAACGCTTCGACGGAGGAAATGTCGGCAAACCGGTACCAGCGCTCGGCGTTGATGCGCAGCTCGCCCGCCGTCTGCGGCCCGCGCAGCATCAGCAGGCCCAGCAGCACGGCCGATTGCTCGGGCACACCCACGCCGCGCTGAAAGTTGTGCTCCCAGCGCGTGGTGCGGTTGCCGCTGCTCTCAAACGCCAAGGTCAGCAGCTTGAGCGAATCCAGCGCCTCCTGCGCCTCGGCGTCGCTCAGGTTCATCACCGGGTCACGGCTGGTTTTCTGGTTGCACCCGGTGACCAGGCCGTTCAGCGACATGGGATAGCTGTCGGGCACGGTGCGCGCCTTTTCCATCAGAGTGGCCAGCACGCGGGCTTCGTTGGGGGTTAGGGGGCGGGTTGCAGGATCAAAAGGCATGGCTGGGATAATCCGGGGCAATTTATGAAGAACATCGTCATTCTGATCTCTGGCGGCGGCTCCAACATGGCCACCATCGTCCGGACTGCTCAGCAGGAGCACTGGGAGCAGCGCTACGGCGCCCGCGTGGCGGCCGTCGTCAGCAACAAGCCGGATGCTGCGGGGCTGGTTTTTGCGCGGGAGCAGGGCATCGCGACGGAGGTACTGGACCACAAGACCTTTGCCAGCCGCGAGGCGTTCGATGCCGAGCTGGCCGCAACCATCGACCGACACCAGCCAGCGCTGGTGGTGCTGGCAGGGTTCATGCGCATCCTGACGCCGGGGTTCGTGGCGAACTACGCCGGGCGGCTCATCAACATCCACCCCTCGCTGCTGCCCGCGTTCACCGGGCTGCACACGCACCAGCGCGCCATCGATGCAGGCTGCAAATTTGCCGGGGTGACCGTTCACCAGGTGACGGCAGAGCTGGATGTGGGGCCCATCCTGGACCAGGCCGTGGTGCCAGTGCTGCCGGGTGACACCGCCGAGACGCTGGCTGCCCGGGTGCTGACCCAGGAGCATGTGATCTACCCGCGTGCCGTACGGGCGCTGGTTCAAACGCTGTAGCTAACACCCGGCTGCAGCGATCTGATTGCTATCGAAAATATAGCTTAAGGCGCTTTTCGGACGGGCGCTGAAGCCGCTTTTGGGTGTCAACTATACGGGCGCCGTCCCCTCTGCGCATTTCTGGAAGCGGGGCTGCAGCACCCCTTCGATCAGCACCAACTCCTCAAACATGGCGGCGGGCCGCACCCACAAGCCGCGCTGTCCGTACAGCGCGCGGTACAGCGTCATGGGTTCCAGCGTTTCACTGTGGCGCACGGTGTCGATCACTTCATAGAGCATCCCCTTGTAGTGGCGGTACAGGCCGGGTGGCGTGCGGATGAGTTCGGGCAGGTCGTCGTCGGTCATGGTGCTGCGGTAGCGTGAGTGGTTAGGATGGCGGCTGAAAAAAATCCAACCAGAGTGAGGGAAGCCCGTGGACCAGGCAGATTTTGTGCACATGGTGCGCATAAGCGAGCATGCCAGCGCCGACAACAGCCGTGCGTACCGCCGCAGTGTGGCTGCGTTTGCGGCGTTGGGTTATGCCTGGGTGTTGGGGTGTCTGGCGCTCGCTGTGAGTATTTTGCTGTGGGTGGTGCCCCAGTTGCTCCATGGGCGCTTTCGGTTGGCGATGGTTTGGGCTTTGCTGGGGGCCGGAGGTCTGCTGTGGGTCAGCCTGCGTGCGCTGTGGGTGCGGTTTGAGGCGCCGGAGGGGGTGGAAATTACTGCGCTGGACGCGCCCGATCTGTTTGAAGCCCTGGCGCGCATCCGCCGCAAGATCAACGGCCCGCCCATTCACAAGGTCACGTTGACCGACGAGTTCAATGCCAGCATCCAGCAGTTGCCGCGTTACGGCCTGCTGGGTGGGGCGGTGAACCACCTGAGCATTGGCCTGCCCCTGCTGATGGCGCTGGACCGGCCACGTTTTCTGGCGGTGCTGGCGCACGAGTACGGCCATCTGCGGGGCGACCACGGCCGCTTTGCGGCCTGGATCTACCGCACCCGCCTGTCGTGGATGCGCCTGAACCACAGCCTGGCCGACGATGAAGGGCCGGTGGCTGCCGCCACGCAGCTGTTCATGCGCTGGTACTTTCCACGGTTTTCGGCCAAGACCTTTGCACTGGCCCGCCAGGATGAATACGAGGCCGACCGCATCGCCGGCAAGCTGCTGGGCCGCGATGTGACCGCTGCGGCCTTGGCCGAGATCGAGATCCGGGGCGCGTGGCTGCAGGCGGAGTTCTGGGGCAACCACTGGTGTGCAGCGGCGGGTAACCCGTTGCCGGTGGGCCCCTACCGCAGCATGCGCCGCGCCCTGGCCAAGGCGCCCGATGCCGCCTTTGCCAATGACGCCCTGCGCCAGGCGCTCAAGCGCCTGAGCAATCTGGACGACACCCACCCCAGCCTGCGCGACCGCATCGAGGCACTGGACGCCACGCCCACCCTGCCGGAATGGTCGCGCGGCAACGCGCTGGCCCTGCTGGGTCCGGATGCCAAACGCTGGGTGGCGCATTTCGACAAGCAATGGTGCCGCGACAACGCCAGCGAATGGAAGCAGCACCACGCCTGGCTGGGGCGGGCGCGGCGCC